>NZ_JBAFWZ010000010.1:0-140050 GCF_036662795.1 Lysinibacillus sp. 54212 | reverse complement strand
CGTCGCACAAAACATTGCTCCTGACGCTATGCTTTCGTCGCACAAAACATTGCTCCTGACGCTACGCTTTCGTCGCACAAAACATTGCTCCTGACGCTATGCTTTCGTCGCACAAAACATTGCTCTGTAGCGAAACGGGCAGCCGACAGCTACACTCTCCTCTCCTCTACAATCAATTTATAAAGTAGCGGATTCTTATTGCAGTATTTCACCGATTTCAATAATATCTTTACTTATGACTCAGCCTTTTTTTACTCTATGTGCAATTTCTTTCACTGTGCAATTTCTTTGAAAGAGATTACCTTCTACCCTATCCCAGTTTAATTTCCCGAAATTTCAAGCTACTCTATACAAGATTCCTTATCCTTAAATAACCCATTTTACATTACGAGCAATACATGTTTAACTAGTAGAATGAGAAAATACTATATTATGAGGTGATTTTTTTGAATCCACTGATTTCGGTTTGGTTACACCCAAAACAAACAGCTCGATATGTAATCGAACATAAGTCTATTGCCTATTCGTTGTTATTAATTTCTTTAGGCTTTATAGGATCCATTGCAAGTAGTTTAACTGATTCAAATCTTTATCCTAATTTGTCAGCTGGAACGATTGTTATAGCTACCATTATTTTTTCGCCAATTATAGGCATTATTGGCGCGTTCATTTTTGCAGGAATTACTTATTTAATGGGACGGCTATTGAAAGGTACAGGTAGTTTTTTTGATGTTTTCAAAGCTCTTTCATTAGGCTATATACCTTATATCCTCATTATTCCACTTTATTTAGGATGGATGGTAATGGACCCTGACAGCTATTTTTACTTGTATTCTGATTTTAATATTGGCTTAATCTTACTGTCTGCTATGATTTCTTTAATTCCGGCTGTTTTTACAATTGTAATCAACATTGCCGGTGTTGCTGAAGCCCACCACTTCTCTAATTGGCGTGCGTTCTTTTCGGTTATTTTACCTGCTGTTGTATTAATAATCTTACTTTTTGTCGCATTACTTGTCTTTACAGTCTTTTTCATAGCCGTCGTAGGTACATTCTAATGACGAATCGCTAATTTCCTAATATGCGTCAGGCTGTAGACAAAGCATTTACTTAGAAATCTGCAAGCCCTGCCACTCCGCTTTTCGTGGGTGAGCGCCGTGCATGCAGAAACGGAGCGCATGCAACGGAAAACAACGGTTTCTTACTAGTTTTTAAGACTGTGAGCAAAGTCAAATTTATATGAGTTTGACTACAATCTGGCACCTATTTCATAATAGGTGTTTTTTTGACCTCTGTTCTTTCGGAAAATTCTAATTTGTGATACAATTTATTTCGAAAATCGTAATAACTAAGGAGGATTTCTATGTCTATAAGAAAACGACAAAGTGTCAGTATAGAAGAAACATGGAATTTGGAGGATTTATTCTCTTCTGAACAGGCATTCCAAGCTGCAATCGAAACCGTGAAAGCTTTATCATCAAAGATAGAATCTCAATTCAAGGGGAATATTATCGATAGTACGTCTGCCATTGAAGCGATTTCTGCATACGAATCGATTTTTAAAGAACTTGTCCCAATTGGTACGTATGCTAGTCTTTCTTTAAACGTTGACCAAACAAACAGTTCAGAGCAAATGCGCTCTGCAAAGGTAGGTCAACTACAAGCCTCCATTCGTGCTCAGCTTTCATTTATTAACAGCGAGCTACTACTGTTAGATGAAAGCACACTGCAAACTATTGCTGAACAATCACCAGATTACAAAAATTTCATAAATAAATTATTACGTCAAAAGCCGTATCAGCTCCATCCCGAAGCTGAAAAAGCATTAGCCGCTTTTAGTACGACATTGCATGCACCATACGGACTATATAATACAACTAAACTAGTAGATATGAAATTCCCTAATTTCGAGGTAGCTGGAGAAAGCTATCCACTTAGCTATAACCTATTTGAAGGTGATTGGGAGCTAGAAACGAATACAGCGGTTCGCCGAGAAGCATTTTATGCATTTTCTAAAAAGCTACGGGATTATGAAAATACTACAGCTAAGACGTATGATATGCATTTAAAAGTTGAAAAAACAGAGGCAGACTTACGTGGCTATTCTTCTATCTTTGACTATTTATTGCAATCACAAGAGGTTGACAGAACTCTTTATGATCGCCAAATTGATTTAATTATGTCGGAGCTAGCACCTCATATGAGACGTTATGCAAAGCTCTTACAGAAGACACACAATTTAGAGGAAATGACTTTTGCAGATTTGAAGATTTCCTTGGATCCTTCCTACGAACCAACAATTACAGTCGAACAGTCTCGTCAGTATATGAAGGATGGATTATCCGTAATGGGTGAGGATTATGTGAAAATGCTTGACCGCGCATTCCATGAACACTGGATTGATTTTGCACAAAATGAAGGTAAATCAACAGGTGCGTTTTGTTCAAGTCCGTATGGTTACCACCCTTACATTTTAATCTCTTGGACGAGTCGAATGAATGAAGTGTTTGTGTTAGCTCATGAATTAGGTCATGCAGGCCATTTTTATTTGGCAAACGCGGAGCAAAACATTTTCAATGCACGCCCATCACTCTACTTTATTGAAGCGCCGTCAACAATGAATGAAATGCTAATGGCAAATTATTTACTGAAAAATTCTACGGATGCCCGCTTTAAACGTTGGGTCATTTCTACGATTATTTCTCGTACGTACTACCATAATTTTGTAACGCATCTGTTAGAGGCAGCCTATCAACGTAAAGTATACGAGATTATTGATGAGGGCGGGTCTGTAAATGCACCAAAATTGAACGAATTAAAGCGAGGGGTGCTTGAGGAGTTCTGGGGTGATGCCGTTACAATTAGCGAAGGTGCTGAACTAACTTGGATGCGTCAGCCACATTACTATATGGGCCTATATCCATACACTTACTCTGCTGGTTTAACCATTTCAACACAAGTGGCACAGCGTATTTTAAACGAGGGTGAGAAGGCCGTTGCAGATTGGATAGATGTATTAAAAATGGGCGGCACGAAATCACCTACCGAGCTTGCACAGCATGCTGGAGTTGATATTACGACTGAACAACCTTTACGTGACACAATCGCCTATATCGGTAGCTTAATAGATGAATTAGAAGCATTAACAGATGAAATAAATAGATAAATCACACAACACTGGCTATGCAAAATGCTAATTGGTCACTTTGCATAGCCTTTATTTTCTTACTCTATCGATCATGTCAAACATAAGTGGTACGTTTGTACATCGTTGTAAGGAATTATAACGCTCCATTACATACTCCCAGCTTAATGTTAATTTCTCCCTATAAGAGAAGTTTTCTTCTATTTTTGAAAACTGCCTTAAAAATTGCTCTAAAGGGATTTTTAAATTTTTCATAAAAAACTCTGCCCGCTCCATTTTTTCATCTCGAAATTCATTGCGTTCATTCCAAAGCAGATGATCCAAATTTGTTGAAAAATAAAATATCGAATATGGTATTTTTATTCTATTTATAGAAAATATTTCATTTTCAGCTAATTTCTTCACATTAATTGCCTTCAATTTATTACGCTGCTCAATTTTTTGTTTTTTATCCTCATCAACAACATAAATTGCTTCATTCGAATAGGTGAGATTTTCTGTATGTTGGGGTGAAATGACAACACCATCTTTTGGAATAAAGCAGCCATCTGTATCTGTAAAATGAACAACAGCTAGTAAATCCTGCGGGAGCAGTCGATACTTTGTTAAATATTGCTTTATAATCTTACCCACTTTTTTATTAATATTATGGTTATTCCAATCGCTTAAAATATCTCCCTTTTGGACATCTATTCGTATTTCTTCATTATTGTAACGTTCTTGTAAAAAATCATAAAACACCTCTTCCTCTGTATGCCCCTCAACAATTATTAAAATCACCTTTTTACTCATTTGGCTTCCCCGCTTTTCTAAATGCGCGTTTCATTTGGAACAAACTTGTTTCTTCATATATTCGTTCATCTTGTCCACCAACTTGAATTGCACGTAAATACATATCTCTTGTATTAGTAATTGTTTTCATCCCCTTTAACTGCAAGTATCGATTATTTTCATTAGCGGTTGTAAACCAAAGATTCCCTATTGGTAGCACCTCAAGTATACGTAAATTATGGGAGGTGAAAAAAAGCTGCCCCTTCCCGTTCTCTTCTATAATTCCTAGCAGCTCGCCAAGCAAATACTCAAAAACACCTGAATCTAATTCATCGATTAGCACACATGCAGCTGGTTTGTTATATACTGCAACTAAAGCACTTAAGACGGATATTATTTTTAATATTCCCTCTGATTCCGTACGTAATGGGAGAAGGCGATCCCCTCGTTGCGATAAAAATTCAAATCGAACACCTACATCCCCATTATCGAGCATTTGCTCTGTAATTTTTTGTACTTTTATGGCTAACCCTGGAATGATCGTCGATAATACACTATTAGTTTGCTCCACAACTTCGCAAATCGTAATAAATCGGTTTTTTGGCAGTAATGCTGGCTGCACTAAATCATAAGCAATTTCTCCTCGTTTAGTATCCAAATGAACACTTAACGGCATGATGTAGCTTGTCATAATAAGCCCCGTCTTTTTATTATTGATCACATGTAGATTCCGATTAAAATCAATCGCTATATTTTCTAGTAGTGTTATTTCTTCTTCTGTTAAATGGTCGATTAAGGTTTTTTTCAATTCTTTATGAAAGATAAAAGATTTGTTTTCCCTTTTACTGAGCTCATTTACGACCATAACACGGACACGAGCAGATTCTTTCAAGGATTTCATAGCTATAGTACGGATTTGAACATCATCGTTTTCTTTTACTATTAGCACCTTTTTACGCTTCCCTCGAATATTTTCTCGATACGTTATTTTTTCAGCTACTGGATATAAATATTTTTCCCCTTCCTTTAACTCAACATAATAAGTTAAAAAATATTGTCCAAACGAATTACTAACTAAAAACTCAAATTCTAATGAGGCACATTCACCGTCAATATGAATCATTTTCTCATCATTACTAGGCAATTTATTTGAACTTTTCCAGCTTGAAATAAGTATTTTTAATAGTTCAAATGCTAGTATGACAGTTGTTTTTCCAGAACCATTTTGCCCGTATATGCCCATCACATTCGACCTATTAAGATTGATAAAGCTATTCGAAATAGTAATTTCCCCGTTTCGGACATTTTTCAAATTACGGATTTTCACTCTTTGTACTTTCACTACCGATTCCATAGGTGCACCTCACTTTGGTCATATTATTCATAAAAACAAATCAAAATATAACCTAATTAAAGCGGATATTTTTTTGAAACGTAAAAAACCTATCTTCAGCTCATGCTAAAGATAGGCTCCTCAACTCATTTTTTCTCTTTTTTGTTTATATTTTTTGAAATTTCAGACTTATATATTCGTATTAAATCGCTAGAGTATCTTTTATCGTTTGATTAAATAGTTCTGATACACCTGAGTCAATCGCCGCTGATCCCACAGCTTTCGCTACAACCCCTGCTACTCGCTCATCCATTGAGCTTGGAACGATAAATTCCTCATTTAGCTCTTCTTCTGTCACAAGGGAGGCAATTGCTTCAACTGCAGCTAGCTTCATTGCTTCATTAATATCAGTAGCACGAACATCTAACGCTCCACGGAAGATTCCAGGGAAGGCTAACATATTGTTAATTTGATTTGCATAATCTGAGCGACCAGTTCCGATAATACGCACACCCCAAGCTTTTGCATTAGCCGGTGTAATTTCTGGGTTTGGATTTGCCAGTGCAAAGACAATCGGATCATCTGCCATCGATTTAATATGTGATTCCGTTAAAAGATTCGCAACCGATACACCGATAAATACATCTGCACCTACTAAAGCATCATCTAAACTGCCTCGTAAGCCTTCTGGGTTTGTTAGATGGGCAATACCATCCTTAATCGGGTTCATACCTTCTTGACGTCCCTCATAAATAATTCCTTTTGTATCACACATTACTACATTTTTATAACCCATTTGAAGTAAAATTCGTAAGATCGCAATACCTGCAGCACCAGCACCATTAATAACAACCTTCATCGTTTCTACTTCTTTGCCGATGATTTTATTTGCATTGATTAGTCCTGCACCTACTACGATGGCTGTGCCATGTTGATCATCATGGAATACTGGAATATTACATTCTGCACGTAAACGGTCTTCAATTTCAAAGCATCGCGGAGCAGAAATATCCTCTAAGTTAATCCCACCGTATGTTGGTGAAATCGCTTTTACGATATTTACAATTTCATCTACATCTTTCGTAGCTAAACAAACTGGCACAGCATCAACATTCGCAAAGCGCTTTAATAATAACGCTTTCCCTTCCATTACAGGTAAGGCTGCTTCTGGACCGATATCCCCTAAACCTAGAACAGCAGTGCCATCTGTTACTACAGCTACTAAATTCCCTTTCATAGTGTAGTCATACACAAGTGAAGGATTTCGCTCAATTTCTAGACACGGTGCTGCTACCCCAGGAGAATAAGCTAAACTTAAATCATACTTATCTTGCACTGGCACCTTCGACCGGATTTCCATTTTTCCACCGTAATGTTCATGCATTTCTAACGACTTTTTCATCAAGTCCATTTACGTCACCCTTTCGAGAAATCAGTATTTTTCTTTATATTCCAGTATCATATTGCTTCAACGAAATAAAGTCAACAATAATATTAATAATTTATGAAAAAATTAATTTTTTCTCGAAAAAGCTTGATATTACGTCAAATGCTCACAAATTCACAAATTCAAAAACACCAATTATCTCACAACTTTAATTATATTAATATAATTAAAGAAAGCACTTACATTTTTTCAACTTTGATATATCACTAGATTTTTTGTGAATTTATACACGTTTCGTTTTCTTACTCAATATATGAATTCTTTCACAAACTTCGTAAGGGGAAAGTATGTTAAATCCTGCACAATGACACAATTTGTTCACATTTATAACGTACTTCTGTAGCATATTCCAGCAACTTGTTCATCCTTATTTCACCCGCTCGTAAAATCGTGTAAGGTTAAACTGTTAATCGCATTGAAAGAAGGTCTTTTATGTTAGTATTATTGTTTTGTATTGGATTTATTGCGAATGTGATTGGCACACTTGCTGGAGGCGGTGGCTTAATTAGTTTACCTACGATGCTGTTGATCGGTATGCCTGTCCATTCTGCTATCGGGGCAAATAAAGTATCAAATACACTAAGCACCCTATCTAATTTTTACTCTGTATTTAAACGAAAAGAAGTAACTTTAATAGAAGTAACGCCTATACTCTTACTCTGCTTTATCGGTGGCTTGATTGGTGGTGAACTTGCTTCACTATTTAGTGGAGATGAGTTAACCTTTATAGCTATACTGTTTTTATTTTTCGCCTTTATCCTTTCTTTTTTAGGAAAAACCGATTTCGGAGAGAACTTACAGCTAACGATTAGAAAAAAAACAGCCGCACTTCTAGTTAGTGTCGGTATGTATGATGGCTTATTTGGGCCTGGAAGTGGAACCCTACTCCTTTATATTTACGCAAATGAAAAAATTGCCTATATGAAGGCTGTTGTATTAGGTCGAATAGGAATTTTTGCTACTTGCTTTGGTGCAGCAATTATGTATGTTTCATCCGGGCAAATCTTATGGGTAGAAACGTTGTCATTAGCAGCAGGCTCTATATTGGGTTCTCAGCTAGGTATCCTACTCGCAAGAAAAATTAGCGCTCAACAAGCCAAATACTTACTAAGATTGATAACAGCCATTCTCATTATTCAGCTTGCTATTGATTACTTCGTGAAGTAACAACCTTAAAGTGACGTTTTCCCGACTCTACTCTGTATTTAAATTAGGGAGGAAGCACAATGACAGATTGGAAAGAGGCATCTCAAGCAAAACAAGAAGATGAAGCGTTTCTTGAGCTCGTTTTACAGGAGCAGGAAAAGGCATTAGAGGAAGAAAGACAACAAAGGCTTCAAGGGACACAGCAGCAAAAAAAGAAACGACGGACCGTTCGAGTGACTGTTTGGATTATTGCACTTGTCCTTCTATTCAATACTTTCGGCTTAATCTTTCAAATTTACTCTATTCCTGCAATTGAGTTTTTAAAAATATCCTCAAAGCTATCCTTACAGGAGGATATACAAACATATAAAAAAGCTGTTGTTGAAATTTCAACCCACGATAGCAAAGGAACAGGCTTTGCAATTTCAGAGGATGGATACATATTAACAAATGAGCATGTGATAGATGATGCGACTCGCTTAACGGTTGTATTTCCAGACCACGGAATATACGAAGCAGAAATCATTGAAAGCTTCCCTTCTATAGACTTAGCCGTACTAAAAGTGGAAGGAGAAGAATTACCCTATTTAAAGCTAGCCGATTCCTATAGCTCCACTGCCCAAGAGCAAGTAACGTTTATAGGTAATCCATTGTATTTCACCGGAATTGCGAACGAAGGAACAATACTTGAGTCAATACAACTTGAGGACTGGAATGAACCCGTTATGATGATGAAAGCGCCTGTTTACAAGGGGAATAGCGGTAGCCCTGTCATTGCTTCGGATGGCTCAGTCTTAGGTATTGTATTTGCAACGTTAAAAAATGAGGAGCATGGGAAGGTTGGACTTTTCGTACCGGTCGAATACTTTCACCAGTATGCATCAGAGGATCGACCTTAGTGTACGTTATCCGACTAGCTCTATATGATATAATGCTAAAACAGAAATGAGGGATAGTATGCAAATTCAATTTTTAGGTACGGGTGCTGGCATGCCGTCCAAAGAACGTAATGTGACTGCAATTGCCTTAAAGCTATTAGACGAAATTGGTAGCATCTGGCTATTTGATTGTGGAGAAGCAACGCAGCATCAAATACTGAACACTTCTATTAGACCTAGAAGAATCGATAAAATTTTCATTACTCATTTACATGGTGATCATATTTTTGGCTTGCCCGGTTTTTTAAGCTCTCGTTCTTTTTTAGGAGGCGATTCAGCGCTTACGATTTTCGGCCCTGCCGGATTACAGCAATATGTAGAAGCAGCCCTTGGTGTATCGAAAACCCATTTAACGTATCCGGTGATATTTGTCGAAATAGATTCAGGTGTTATTTATGAGGATGAGAATTTTCTTGTTCTAGCCGACAAATTAGAGCATACGATTGAATGCTTCGGCTATCGAATCTTGCAAAAGGATTTGCCTGGTAGGTTACTGATAGAAAAAGTCCAAGAGCTAGGAGTTCCAAAAGGTCCACTGTACCGTCAGCTTAAAAACGGTTCCGATGTTACACTGGATGATGGTACTGTTGTTAGGAGTGCCGATGTTGTCACACTTCCACAAAAAGGATTTATCGTTACCATTTTAGGTGATACGAAATATTCGAATTCAGCCATTAAACTAAGTGAGAATGCTGATATTGTAGTGCATGAAGCAACTTTCAATCATTCGACAACAAATTTAGCAGCAAGCTATGGGCATTCCACAAATATGGAGGCAGCCCATGTTGCGACGAAGGCAAACGCTAAAAATTTAATTATGACGCATATTAGTGCTAGATTTTTAAAACATGAGGTCGAGGCATTACTCGCTGAAAGTCGAACAATTTTTGCAAATACATTTGTGGCCCATGATTTACAAACATTCGATTTCAAAAACAATCGATTAACGGAAGGCTAACGTGCAATTATAATGAAATCGCTTCGAGTGAAACAAAAAGATTTTTTACTATTAGATACGATATAAAAATGTAATCTATATCTTTAAATGCTGAGACAAAAGTTATTAATCATACACTGAAATAAAAGGCAAGCCTGGACACGTTAGACTTCTGTCGCTGAAATACATTTGATGGTACAGCGGTAAAGGAGCGAAGTGACGAGGCTTGCCGATTTTATGCAATGATAATTAGTTTTTTACAGTTTGAGTACTAGCAAAATGATTATCTTTAGTACGGAGAATCATCGAGACTATCCCTTTAAAATTGAGTTTATTATATGCATCGAATCCCATTCTCCGAAAGAAATGCGACTAATCGGATATTTTTTTGTAAATAATTCATTAGCAATTTCTTTATTGCTGTATCCCTCTTTATTTAATGTGATTACTTGATCTTGTAGAGTTAATAAAAAATCATGTTTATTTACAAGTGCTTTTCGTCCATCCTTTACGTAGCCAGCATGACAACAAAACATTTCATCGAAATCATACGTTAGCACTTTTTCTAATGAAGATATGATCGTCGGAATACTCTCCTCCTTTAAAATTACCTTTGTTTTTGGCATCACATATAAATCTCCTGTAAAAAGCTGACCTGTCTCTCGATTTAAAAAGGCGAGATGATCTACAGCATGACCAGGTGTTTCAATCACATCCCACGTTGCAGAGTTTGACTGAAATGTTTGTCCAATCGGCTGGGCCTCGAACGGCTCCCTTTTTCCCCAGAAAATTTTTCGATAAAAAGGATAATCCGCTTCTTTCATACAATAGCTTCGCATTATATCGTTCATATAAATAGGAATGCCCTTCTCCGCTAAGTATGCCGCACCTCCTGTATGATCCTCGTGATAATGTGTAAGAACAACTTGCTCAATCCTATGTTCATCAAAATATGGAATGAAATAGTTTCTTAAAGAGGCACTACCTGTATCAATTAGTACACCATCCGCTACAAAGCTATACACATTTAATCGTATATTTCGAAATACATTTTTTCCATTTCCAAAATGCACACCTGAAATTTGCCCTTTTTCAAAATTCTTCTTAAACAACAAAATACCCCCTCTAAGCAGAAATAGTATAACTTTTCTATAATTTAACATAAAATGAATAGGTATTCACCATTGAGATTCTATGTATGCATAATGACTGTTAATTTACTCCTCATTTACTTAATCAATTTTATTTTCTTCGTCAATATATTTAAAATTAAAGTCCATTCCCCATTCTTACAACGTGATTTAATCCTTGCGAGACGAGGCAACTAAAATTACTTTTGAGCTAAAAGGCGCTAACCTCTCACAAAAGAAACAACAACGTCTGCAATATCATAGGAATAATTTAACAAAACCCTTTTTGTATACGTTATAATAGAAGAAAAAAGAAACGAGGTCTTTTATGTTTGCAATTGAAATTAATCAATTAACTAAAAAATTCGGCGATTTTACAAGCATTCAAGACATCCATTTACAAATCGAGCACGGAGAAATTTTTGGTTTTTTAGGTCCAAATGGGGCGGGAAAATCAACGACCATTCGGCATTTAATGGGGTTTATCCGTCCGACAGAGGGCACCTGCTCAATGAACGGGCTAGATTGTCTTAAAGATGCTGCAGAAATTCAAAAAAAGATTGGCTATTTACCAGGAGAAATTGCATTTTTTGATAAAATGACCGGCACTCAGTTTATTCAATTTATTGGAAAAATGAAAGGACTTCAGGATTTTTCCCGAGCAGAGGAGCTTATTCATTTTTTTGAGCTAGATCCTTCTCGCTCTATTCGAAAAATGTCAAAAGGGATGAAGCAAAAGGTCGGTCTTGTATGTGCTTTTATGCATAAACCAGAAATTGTTATTTTAGATGAGCCTACGAGCGGACTTGATCCTTTAATGCAAACAAAATTTATCGAGTTTATTTTAGAGGAAAAAAAGCGAGGGACAACTGTTTTTATGTCCTCACATATGATTGAAGAAGTAGAAAAAACATGTGACCGTGTAGCGATTATTTCGAAAGGTAAGCTTGTGGCTGTCGATAAGGTAAGTGATTTAAAGGAACGGAAAATAAAGAAATATGTCGTTACTTTTGGGGATGAAAAGCAGGCTTCCCGTTTTATACAGGAGGATTTTATTAGTTCACCTATATCAAGTTTGGATATCTCGGTACAAATTCAAGGAAATATTCAAGCTTTTATTAAATGCCTAGCGAACTATGACGTGAAAGCGTTAGATGTCGTTACTCAATCGCTTGAAGAAGTATTTTTAGATTATTATAAGGATGGAGGAAATCCTCTATGAACCTTCCGTTATTTTTAAAGGAAATAAAATCGATGAGCAGGATTTTCATCATCATTATTTCCGTAATATCGCTGTATGTCATAAGTATTGTGTATATGTATGACCCAAAAACTTCCGAAATGCTGGACCAATTTGCAGCAATGATGCCCGAAATGATGGCCGCCTTTGGAATAAGTGACTTCGGCTCAACCTTGACCGAATTTATTTCCACTTATTTATATGGCATGCTGCTACTATTACTACCACTCGTTTTTATCATTATGTTAGCAAACCGATTAATTATGAGCTATATCGATAATGGCTCCATGGCTTACTTATTAGCAACACCTAATACTCGAAAAAAAATTGTAACGACACAAGCGATTGTTCTTGTTTTTAGTCTGTTTTTATTAATTTCGTTAACTACACTTATTGAAATCATCACGATCGCAGCCCTTTTCCCAGAAGAGCTAGAAATAAATTCATTGCTGCTTTTAAATGCTGGGCTATTTTGTTTACATTTTGCTATAAGTAGTATGTGCTTTTTCATCTCCTGCTCAAGCAAAGATTCTCAGATGTCTTACGGACTTAGTATCGCTATACCAGTAGGCTTTTATTTAATTCAGGCGTTAGCCAATATCGGTGGAAAACTAGAGGATTTAAAATATGCTACAATTTTTTCACTCTATTCGCCTGAGCAAATTCTTGCCAATGATTCGCAAGCACTTTGGCTATGTGCTGTATTAGTTATCATAGGCATTATCTTTTATGGGCTTGCCATTCGAATTTTTGTGAAAAGGGATTTAAATTTGTAGAGACTATCATTGATAAAGCAAAAGGCTGCCTTAGAACGACAGCCTTTTTCCTATTACCCTTTTTCCACATCATGCTCTGTAATCCAGTCGCTATAGCTCCCGACATAAAGGCGGACTTTTTTGTAGCCGGCTTCCTTTAATACCGCATATAACGGAGAGGCAGTGACACCCGATCCACAGTACACAACGATTTCATCTTCTTTTGGTACGGCTTGTAGCAGCGCTTCGGTTGGTGCTAGTGTGTTGCCTTGCTTCACTTGCTCCCAATCAAAATTTTGTGCAGTTGGAATATGCCCAGCAATCGGATCAAGCGGCTCCATTTCACCTCGGTATCTTGCAGCGGCTCGGGCATCTAATAATAGGGCGTCCGTCTCCCCTATTGTAATTGCCTTTACATATTCCCGACTTGCATAGGACTCCTCATTCCACTGTGGAATAATTGTAGACCGATCATAGCTCACTGTACCGGTCTCAGTTTCCAAACCAGCTTCCTTTAAAGCCGTGAAGCCACCATTGACGATATAGACCTTTTTAAATCCTGCATAGGATAGCATCCACCAGGCACGAGTAGCAAACGGTGTCCCGCCCTGGTCATAAACATAAACAGTATCCTTTAACGCTAGCCCAACAGACTCAAATAAATCAATGAGCTTTTCTTTTTCAGGCATCGGATGACGTCCTGCCTTCTTTGTCATATCCGATAAATGCTGCTCTAAATCAAAATATACTGCACCTTTTATATGCTCTTCATTGTAAAGAGCTTGACCGCGCTTCGAATCTGATAAATTGAAACGCGCATCAATAAAACGTGCGGGTACTTGAATTTCATCTACAGTTACAAAAACCTTTGTCATTGAAACCACTCCTTATGCTTGAAGCTGTGCATAAATATCCTTCCATGAGGCTAATCGACTTTCCTCCTGAAGTAATAATCGCTCCGTTTCAATTTGCTCGATTGCTTGATCTAGAAGGTGTAAACGAAGGGATTCAGCCTCAGTTGTGATAAATCCGTTTGCCCAATCTTCAAGACGCTTTTTCTCCTGCTCTATATAACCTTGCGCATCCGGCTTCGTTAAGCCCTCTAACGCTTCTTTTAATTGCTCTTTTTCATTTTTCTCGAAAAACGCTTTTTGATTTTTATAGTAGGATTTTACACTTGCATATTTTTCTCGATCTGCAAATAGTCCTGTGAAATCTAAAATACTTGGCTCTCCTGGTTCGTACGCCATAAATGAGAAGCTATGGTTCAATTCTTTTAGAGCTTGCGCCCCTTCCTTAAAGCGTTCCTTCATTTGCTTTTGCACGAATTGTGCTAAGCGGAAATTCGTCACACGCAGCTCCTGTGTAAAATCAAAGCTTAGTGCATGTAACACTTCCTTTAAAGCTGTATCAAGCGCTTGCTGTGTTGGAAGCTGTGCAAACGTAGAAGGGTTATAGCTTTCACGGAAGAAGTCAGGATAACGATAATAAACACGTTGCATAACGTAGTATAATAACTCCTCTAATTCCTGTTTCGAATCCTTCTCCAGCATTGCTGTGTTGCTTAACTGATACTGATTTCGTACATGCTGCTCAAGCTGTTGTAGTTCTGCTAAACGCTCATCTTTTCGCTTTAAATTGTCTTCCGTTTGCTGAATTAAATCATGAAGTCGAGCATGTGTTTTTTCTACTTCTTCATTTAGAGCCTGCACAGCAATCCCCATTAGCTCCTCATTTAAGAAGTGATGGAAAGCCTCTTCAAATGGTGCAATGCCTGATTGAAGCTCTGCCCCTTCTTGTTTTTCTTTAAGAGCTTGTAAACTAGATACACCATAAAGACGCGGGAATCGAATTCCAAAGCGTTGCAGCTCTGAACGTACGTAATTTTTCACTTCATCTGCCTCTTCTTCAGTAGAAGCTAGGTCAATTGCATTGACAACAAAGAACATTTTATCAAGCTCAAATGCATCTTTAACGCGTCCAAGCTGAATTAAAAACTCACGGTCTGCTTTTGCAAATGCATGATTATAATACGTAATGAAAAGAATCGCATCTGCATTTCGGATATAATCGAACGCTACGCCCGTATGACGTGCATTAATTGAGTCTGCCCCTGGTGTATCTACAAGTGTGACACCCATTCGTGTTAGTGGTGAATCAAAATAGAAATCGATATTATCAACAAAGCACGAACGATTTTCCTGTGCTACAAATTTTTCAAAATCTTCGCGGTTTACACGAAGAATTGTGCCAAGCTGATCCTTAAATTCATTAAAGCCTTCGCTGTAGGCGCGAATAAATGATTTATGAACATTAAGTCGTTCATCAGACAGACTAACATCAAGTCCTTCTTGTGCTCGGTCAAATGCTTCCTGTAATGAAGATACATTCAGTCCGATCGCCTCATAGGATGCTCTAATATCCTCTAATAACTGTCTATCTGTTTTTAATCTTACATCTGCTGTTTCATGCGGATGCTCAGGTGTTACTGGGCGAATCTTATTAATAGCTGCTGTCGTTGGATTTGGTGATACAGGTAATACCCTCGAGCCCATAAGTGCATTGGAAAAGCTGGATTTCCCCGCACTAAACGCTCCGAATAAAGCGATTGTAAAATCCTTCTTCTGTAGGCGCTCGACTTTTTTCGTTAGGAAGCTTGCAACTTCTTTAAAGCCTTGGACATTGCCAACTGCCTGTGCTGTTTTCATTGCATTGGCTGCAACTATCTCAGAGTTGTGTGAGCTACTAGCTGCTACTTCCTGCTGCTGCTCCATTTCAAAAGTAGCTTCCTCTTTTGGCAATAACATCGACTCATTGAACGGACGAATTTCAGATAAGGCTTTTTCATAATCCGTCTGCCAATTTGCAAATTGTGTTTTGGCTGCTGCTCTTGTTTCCTTTGAGGCCTGTGTCATCTGCTTGTCACTAAATATTTTACGTTCATCCATTTCTCGAATTTGATGAATCGCTGAGATTTTGCCTTTCATAGCGTTAATTTTTAGTTGGACTGGTGCCGATACTTCAGATTCTACTTGCTGTAGTACAGACTCCTGCTCTTTTTTCCATGCATCCGTCTCACGAATAAAGTGGCGCTTTGTTGCTTCTGCAACACGATTGGCGAAATTTAATACGGCATCTCCGGTTACCATTACATTGCCTTGCACCTGCTCCTCAATTAATGAAAACGGTACAGCAAAATCTCTTTCATCAATAGAGGCAGCTCGCGCCTCAGTTAAAGCACCAACATCCTTTAATGATTGCTTCATTAAAGATTTAATATGACCAATTAATTGTGATTGAAGAACCGTTTGGAACGTTGCATTTGCTTCTTGGATTCGACGCTGACGCTCTTCTTCTGTTTTTCGTTTCGCAGTAAAGAGGCCCCCTACTTTAAAGCCTTCTTGACGTGATTCTAAATAGCCTCGTAATTTATCACGGAAATCAGCAGGCATAATCGCTGCATTGGCTAATAAATCTTTACGCTTTTCCTCAAATGTTTCATTCCACTGTTCAAAGGAGAATAGCTCTGTTTGAAGTGTCAGCTTATCGTATTGCTCTAAAAGATCTTCATGATGTGCCCAATCATCCTGCGATAAGATTTCTTCATTCGCTTCAAGGCGATCCTGCTTTTCATCTGCTAAAAACGCCTCATGCTCATCATGGAGCTTTGTTAATGTATTTTTGGCTGTTAATACAAGCTGCTCCTGCCAATCTTCCATCGAATCCATCACAATCTTTTTCACCTTCATAAAATCATTGTGAGGATGATCTTGTTGCTTTAACGACGTAAAGAAAATATCTTTTGGATACACACCCCAAGCAGCAAAAGAATTATGAACGGATTGCTTAAATTCTTCAAAAGAAAGCTCCGAATCACGATGCTTGTCGATTTGATTAACAATCAAATAAACATTCTCGTTATATTTCATTAATTGTTTTGTGAATTGGAAGTTTAACTCTGATTGCACGTGATTATAGTCCATTGTGTAAAATACAACATCTGCAATATGAAGGGCAGATTCTGTACTCATTGCATGTGCATCATCAGTTGAGTCAACACCGGGTGTATCCATTACCGTTACACCTGAAGGTAGCGTTGATGAGCTATGACCAATCTCGATTTGAGACACAAGCTCGCCGTTCTTACTTAGTTCTTTTACTTGCTTAATATCATAGCCCGCCTCAAATTTTACAGGTTGCTCCTTATGTAAATAGAGAATAGCATAGTCTTCATTAGACTTATGCACCTTTACGATATTTGCGCTTGTTGGAATTGGACTTGTAGCTAAAATATTTTCTCCTGACAGTGCGTTAATCATACTGGATTTTCCTGCGGAGAAATGACCTGCAAATCCAATTACATATTCCTTCTGTAGTAGCTTGCGCGCAAAAAGATGAAGCTTCTCTATTCGCTCTGCATCCTGATTTTGCGAGTAAATTATGTATTGAATTGCTGATTGTTGTAAAAGTTGTTCAATTTGCTGATCTAAAGCATTCATTCTTTCTAATGCCCCTTTGTTTAAATTTTGTCACAAATATATAGTACCACGGTTTTAAGTAAAATCGGCTATAAAATAACGACTCTAACTACATTTTTCAACTTTTTTGTCATTTCTTTCGTTGCAATCTTCCAATAATTGAATGCAAAATTCGATAGTTCTATTGATGAATCTTCCTATTATATATAGTGATAATTTAGCCTCTTTTAGATTTTTAGTTGTACACAAGGATAATACACATGTTAAGATGAAGAAAAAGTCTTGAAGAGGGTGCATACTAATGAGTACGTCGAAGCATATTCAAACAATTTTAAATGGGACAATCCATGCATTAAAATCCATCTTACCTATGAATATTGAAATCTCTTCACCGTCCCTAACTACTGAGCCCTTTATTCAACAAGAAATGGGTGTATTGATCGGCTTAGTCGGAGATTTAAAAGGTCGTATTATTATAGATGGTTCCCCTACTACATTTGGGGCAATTGGCTCTACCATGTTCGGCATGCCGCTTGAAGGAGAAATGCTTGAATCATTCACTGGAGAATTTGGTAATATGATTGCCGGTAATTTATGTACGCACGTTGGGCAAAACGAATTAGAATTAGATATTACTCCTCCTACTGTAATGGTCGGTAATACAAAGCTTTATGGCTTTCAATCAGCCTTTAGACTACCGGCAAGTATCGATACGGCAGGAAATATCACGATCTTATTAACGATAGATGAGGAAGAATAAATTTTACATATAACAAAAGAATTCACTCTAAACAGTTATTCCATCACAATGGAATAGCTGTTTTTTTATTTTTATAGGAATAAAAGCAGTCCACAGCCTCTTACTTTTTTCACACTTTTTTCACACTTTTTTCACAAAATCCTATGCTCGTTGTGATTTTTATCACATCTTACGTTTTTTATTTTTTATATGATGAAGGCAAGAACTACTATTTCATCTACAAGTAGGAGGGAGAATTATGGCAAACAAGAAAAAATCGGACGAGGAGCTAAAAGGTACGCTGTATGCGACTTTCGCAGTAGGTATAGTAATCATTTTAATTTGGGCTTATTGCTTCAGCCTATTTACAGATCGCTTCTAGCGACAAATTAGATTCGTAAGGGAGGAAACAACATGCACTTACATAAGTACGAGAAGTGGTGGCTTGTGTTTGGTGTCGGAACTCTATTTGCATTCCTAGTTATTTTAGGAATCGGCGCTTTCCATAACGGTACGCACCCGAACCAAGCTAGAAATATAATTGATTATGAAAATGTAGATAACCATGCACCATTCGACAATCCAGGTGTTCACAAGGTAGAAGGCAAGGATTGGGATTATGAGGTCGTCATAGTTGCTTCTGCTTTTAACTATAACCCAATAGAGATTGAAGTACCTCTTGGGTCAGTTGTAAAGTTTTACGCTACTACTAAAGACGTCATTCACGGATTTGAGGTTGCACAAACGAATATTAACTTAATGCTAGAGCCTGGCTACATTTCTGAATATGTAACAGAGATGAATCAAGCGGGTGAATATTTAATTGTTTGTAATGAATATTGCGGTATTGGGCATGCAAATATGTACTCAACTTTAAAGGTGGTGGACCCTAATGCAACAGAAAATAGTCAATAATTTTACTCGCGTTGATCGTAAAGATGGTAGTTTGGCGATGGCAAATATCTATGTTGCGTTTATTGCTTTATTACTTGGAGGCTTAGCAGGTTTACTACAAGTATTAGTTCGTTCTGGTGAATTTACCCTTCCAGCTGGAATTAAAATTAGTTATTATCAGGTTTTAACTGTTCACGGAATCCTCTTAGGTCTTATACTAACAACATTCTTTATTATGGGCTTCCAAATCGCAGCAGTTAGTCGTACTGCAGGAACTTTTACAAATACACAGCGTAAAATTGGCTGGATTGGCTTCTGGTTAATGGTCATTGGAACAGCTGCAGCCGCTGTAATGGTTTTATTAAATGAGGCGACAGTTCTTTATACATTCTATGCTCCACTACAAGCACACTGGATTTTCTATTTAGGCTTAACCCTTGTTGTAGTTGGATCTTGGTTGCTATGTATTATGCAAATTATGAAGTATAGACAATGGAAAAAAGAGAATAACGGTGCAATCTCACCTCTTTTAACATTTATGGCTGTTGTCAACTCGATTCTTTGGATTACATGTACGTTAGGTGTAGCTGTTGAAGTTCTATTCATGTTATTACCTTGGTCATTAGGTATCGTAGAACGTGTTGATGTATTACTAACGCGTACACTGTTCTGGTATTTCGGGCATGCGCTAGTATACTTCTGGTTATTACCTGCTTATATGGCTTGGTATGTAGTGGTACCAAAAGTAATTGGTGCAAAGATTTTCTCTGATTCATTAGCTCGCTTATCATTTATCTTATTCCTATTATTCTCGTTCCCTGTAGGAATTCATCACCAGTTAACAGAGCCTGGTATTGATGGCTTCTGGAAATTCACACAAGTTGTATTAACGTTCTTTGTTGTAATCCCATCATTAATGACCGCCTTCTCTATGTTCGCTACGTTTGAATTACGTGGTCGTGAACTAGGTGGTCGAGGATTATTTGGTTGGTTTAAGGCGTTACCTTGGAAGGATAGCCGATTCCTAGTACCGTTTATCGGTATGCTAGCATTTATTCCTGGTGGTGCTGGTGGTCTTGTCAACGCATCTTATCAAATGAACCAATTAGTACACAATACGATTTGGGTAACAGGTCACTTCCACTTAACGGTAGCGACAGCTGTAGTGCTAACATTCTTTGGGGTAGCTTTCTGGTTAATCCCACATTTAACAGGTCGTGTATTAACACCTCAATTAAACTTCTTAGGAAATATTGTCGGTATTCTTTGGGGTATTGGTATGTTAATAATGTCAGCTGCTATGCATATTGCTGGATTATTAGGGGCACCACGTAGATCTGATTACTCGACTTACGGTGAGTCTTCAGTTGCGTATGATTGGGTTCCGTATCAAATTGCACAAGCTATAGGTGGTACAATTCTATTCATCGCGATTATTATCATTATTTATATGGTCATTCAATTAGCATTCTTTGCGCCTAAGGGAGAGGAAGAATTCCCAGTGGCTGAAGTTGCACCTGGTGCAGAAAAAACACCTGCTATTTTAGAGAACTTCAAAATTTGGGGCGTTATTTTATTCGCGTTAATCTTATTCGCTTATACTATTCCGATTTACGAGATTATTACGCAATCCCCACCAGGCTCTAAAGGCTTTAATAATCTCTGGTAAACTAAATTTTTTAATACTCTCCCCTCTCGGAAAACGAGCTGGGGAGTTTTTTTGGGGTGAAATAAAAAACGTGAAATCGACAGTACGATTCCACGTTTTTCAGTTATAGGAGCTAGTTATGTTCCAGCCTGTTTCTCATTACACTACTAAACTCTTCCTTTTAAAATTACAGTCTGTTTTAGTTTCATTTTATCTATCTTACCGATTGTCGTCCTTGGCAGTTCATTAAATAGATATATTATCTTCGGTATTTTATATTTTCCTAGCTGTTTTACACAGCTTGCACGAATTTCTGCTTCAAAATTATCGATTTCCTGGTTGCAAACAATACACGCTGTGACAATTTCACCCCAGTATGCATCGGGTATGCCAATAACAGCTACTTCTTTCACATTCGGATGTTGAATAATACATTGTTCGACCTCCTGTGGATAAATATTTTCTCCACCAGAAATAATCATCTCTTTTTTCCGACCAACTATATGGACATCGTGCTGTTTATCCATTATTGCTAAATCTCCTGTTTTAAACCAGCCTTCACTAAAGGATGCATTCGTTTCCTGCTCATTTTGCCAATACTCCTTAAATAAGTGCTTGCCTCTTAATTGCAGTTCTCCAACCTCATCTATACCACATAACGAACCATCCTCTTTGACAATACGAATTTGGTTAAACTGCATACTTTTCCCTACAGCTCCACGCTTTTTCATCGCTTGAATTGGATCAATATAAAAATTATTTGGTCCAGCTTCAGTTAATCCATAGCCTTCTTTAAATAATAGTCCTTTTTGATGAAAAGCCTCGTAAATTGTTTTTGGACAAGGTGCACCACCTGATAAAAATACTTTGACTGATGGAAAAGTTGACTGTTGAAAATAGTCTGTTTGTACAAGCTCCTGATACATCGTTGGTACAAATAATGAAATCGTTGAACGATATTCATTTAACGCTCGTGCGGCTATTTCCGCATTAAATTTACTTCCGACAATCACTGTCCCACCTGCCATTAATAACGGCATGGCTAAAGCATTGAGTCCCCCCGTGTGAAATAGAGGCATATAATTAATCGTGCAATCCTCGTTATTTAAATTCCAGCTAATTATCGTATTAATTGCATTCCAATTGACTGATTCAAATGATAACACAGCCCCTTTCGGATGCCCTGTCGTTCCACCTGTATAAATAATGAGCCAAGGGGTAGTCGATGCCCATGATGAACCGTTATGCAACCGTGCCTCTTTTCCATCTAATTGCTCACAAATAGACCATTTATACTCTACCAAAAGTTTGTTTACAATTCGTGAAAATGTATTGTCATATATACAAAGTTTCGGTTGACAATCTTCTACAATGTACAATATTTCTTGCTCGCTTAAGCGCCAATTAATCGGTACAAAAATCGCTCCTTGTAATCCGCATGCAAATAAAATCGCAAATGTATCTATATTATTTTCACTAATCATGCAGACACGATCGCCTTCATGAATGTGATGTGCACATAAAATATGCTGCCACTTCTCTATTTCCTGAATTAGCTGATTATATGTCCAACACCGCTTTGTTTCAATTTCGATGAGGGCTTTTTTATGAGGGGTTAGTTGTGCTCGCTTTAAAATCCAATGTTGCTCATCATACATTAAGCTCCCCCCTTACATCATAATGCCCCCATCAACATGAAGGACATGACCGTTTATATAATCTGATTCATTAGAAGCTAAAAATAAATAAGCGTTAGCAATGTCTTCCGGTTGACCTAAACGTTGAAGGGATACGACTGATTCCATTTTAGCTAAAATCTCCTCAGGCATTTTTTGAACCATTGGTGTTAATGTAAAACCTGGTGCTACGGCATTCACATTTATACCTTTTCTCCCTAACTCCTTCGCCCATGTCTTAGTCATGCCAATAAGAGCTGCCTTCGATGCAGCATAATTCGTTTGCCCAATATTTCCATAAACTCCACTGACGGATGAAGTATTAATAATTTTTCCGTAACCTTGTGCCGACATATGTGAAATGACAGATTGCGTACAATTAAAAACGCCTTTTAAATTAATATTAATAACATCATCAAATTGCTGCTCAGTCATTTTGTGTAACATAGCATCTTTTGTAATCCCTGCATTATTCACCAAAATATCAATTTTCCCATACGTCTCGACTGTCCTCTGAACGAGTAAATCCACACTCTCACGATTAGATGTATCTGTTTGAACATATAAAATAGGTCTCTCATGTTTTGCATAAGCTACTTCTAGCTCTTTACCAGCTGCTTCGTTAAAATCAGCCACAACAACCGTGGCTCCCTCTTCTACAAATTTCTTTACTGCAGCTAATCCGATGCCGCTCACACCGCCTGTAATAATTGCTACTTTGTCCTGTAATCGCATACTACCCCTCCAAGAAGAATATTTCCATTTCCTTTGTTAATTGCGCCAAGTTATCTATTAATGGTGAGTGACCGCAATTTTCGATTTTGACCACTTTTGCTTTACCAACAAAATCTTCAATAATTTCATTTGTCATCTGTTCTGCTATAACAAAGTCCCGGTCACCATATATTACGAGTACTGGTTGTGTAATCTCATGCACTTCACCTGTCCCATTTCCGGCTTCATGATGTATTCTACTAATATTAAACGTATTTAAACTATGATAAACATCTGCTAAATTTCGCTGTGTGAGCATATCCTCTAAATACAATTCATATTGATCCGTTTCTGGTTGGTGCTGTGTATAGATAGAGGCATTCCATATTGCTTGAAGACCCTCTTTGTTTTTTGTATCGTATAAATGTTGTATCGCTTTTGTTTTATAAGGGTCTTGTTCGATTTCTTGTAAGGTTGTAAATCGTTTTGTCAAATCCATTTGCCCATCAGGTGTCATACCGTAAAATGGATAGCCCCTTGTAGAACCTGATGCTAGTAGTACTAGCTTCTGGCAGTCCTGTGGATACAACGCACAGTATTGCATACACACCATACCGCCTGTTGACCAACCAACTAAGTGAAAATCCTTTAGTGACAATGCATCCACAAATAACTTTAAATCCTTTGCAAAATCTCGTATATGGGTAATACGTTTATTATAACTAGAGCCACCAAAGCCCCTTAAATCAGGGGCAATAATATGAAACTCCTTATTTAAATTCTCCATTAATACATCCCAATGTTGAGAGGATGTCATATTTCCATGCACGAGAATAACTAATTGTTCTCCACCTGGTCGTTCACGGTAGGTAAGCGTTTCACCATTCGATAATACTACTTCTTTTAAAGTATCCATACTATTCATGTTCCTTCCCCCATTTGATTGTAATCGCTCCCCATGCATAGCCGATTCCCGCACTAACTAACGTCACAATATCCCCTTGTTGAATTTTATTTTCATTAAGGGCTAATTCAAGTGATAAAATTTGATCAAGCTGACCTATATGCCCGTATCGCTCTAAATAGATTGATTGCTCCGAAGACAATCCCAGTTTATTTAATACATAATTATGTGCAGACCTTTTCATATGAAGAATTGCGATATAATTTAAATCTCGTTCGCTATAGCCACTTTTTGCTAGGGATGAACGAATAACTTTAATAAAATTATTAAGTGATTTTTCCTCCAAACGGATCTTCATCCCTTCAGGATCCAATACATCTAAACGATATGCTCCTTGTGCAAGCAATTCTGCAGTTAGCGGGCGCTTTGTTCCACCTACAGGCACGACAACATCTTCTGAAAAAGACCCGTCTGTCATAATCTCAGATTCTAGTACTATATTTTCATTTAGATTTTTTTGAAGAATCATCGCTCCTCCACCAGCAGCTAGATTAAACATAAAGCGTGTTCTTTCATTTTGATAGTCAATAAAATCACTATTTCGGTAGCCACCAGCTAATAGAACCTTATGAATGGAATCATCTGCAAGCATTAAGCTTTTTGCTATTTTCATCGCCATAATCGTCGTTCCGCAGCGTAATTGAACGTCAAATGCCCAAGCATTACTAGCGCCAAGCTCTTCTTGCATTTTTATCGCCGCTGTCCAAAGTGGATATTCTTTGTGTTCTTCCCCAATATAAATAATGACATCAATTAGCTTCGGATCAATTCTTGCTTTCGACATTGCCTTTTGAGCTGCCCAAATCCCCATTTGTACTGTATGATCATGTTCTGCAGGAATCGGCTTTTCAAGCAATCCCATCTTCGTTTGTATAACGTCAACCGGAATATTGGACTGTGCACTAATTTCTTCTGCTGTCAATCGTAAGTCGGGCAAATAAACTCCTGTTGATAAAATTCCGATGTTCATTTAACTTCACCTCTTTCATCCTCAGCAAATGAATGAATATTACTAGAAGGTGGGGTGAGCATATTAACAGTTCTTTTCATTTTCCATTCCCCATACTTTTGCATGAAAGTTCCGACAATTCCTCTTGGGAAAAAGATAACAGCTAAAATATAAATAATCCCAAAAATAATAATCCACCGCTCAAAAATAGGATAATCTCTAGCCAAGCCTGATAAATAATGTTGCGCAAATTCAATAACAGTCGCCCCGATTAAAGGCCCGACTAACGTACCTACTCCACCAATAATCGTCATAAGGAGCGCATCTAATGTAATATCCATCGACATCACACTCGTATTCACAAACCGTAATGACACTGCGTATAACGAACCAGAAATGCTTGCTATTATACCTGCCAAAACAGAGGCAATCACTTTATAATGTAATGTTTTATATCCCAATGAGGCAGTACGTTGTTCATTTTCCCTGACTGCTATTAAAACTCGTCCAAGCGGGGCACTTACAAATCGCTTACAAATGATAAAGGTAATAATTAAACAAGCTAATACAAATAAATAAAACATCATACGATCTCGAAAAATATCTGGTGCGCGGAAAGTGAAGCCGTCATTCCCTTTTGTCACCGTACGCCATTTTTCCACTACCACTAATATAAGCCCTGAAATGGCAAGTGTTAACATCGCATAATAATGACTTTTTAAACGTAACGTTAATAGCCCTACAAAAAAACTTAAAAAAGCTGATAGAACCATCCCTACTACGATAGAAGCAATAAAAATAAGCATTGTATTTTCATACATATTAAGTATTATCGCTGTACTATAGGCACCCAGCCCGAAAAACATTGCGTGCCCAAATGACACAATGCCAGTAAACCCTAATAATAAGTCATAACTCATCGCCAAAATACCAAAAATAAAAATTTGAGTAAGCAAAATAAGCATTGTTCTCGAGTCAGAAACGAACGGTATAATAATAAGTGCAATGGCTATTAAAGAAAGAACAACATTAGAGGTTGTAAACGGCGATTTTTTTTTCATCATCTCACCCCTTCGCTACCGTAAATAAGCCTTGAGGACGGAAAACAAGCACAATAACCATAATAATCATATTGACTGCTAGCGATAAATACGGCACATAATAGGCCATAAAACTGCCTGCCAAACCAACTAAAATCGCCGCTAATAATGTACCTGAATAACTGCCCATGCCGCCGATTACCACAACGATAAAGCCTAAAATCGCATATTCCATACCCATTTCCGCATAAATAACACCGGAATATGGCGCCATTAACACTCCGCCAAGTGCCGCCAGTGCTGCACCTACCATAAAAACATATAAAAATACGCGTTTAATATTGATTCCTAATGCCTGCACCATTTCCTTATTCATAACGCCCGCTCGGACAATTAAACCGATCTTTGTTTTTGTCAAAATATAATGGAATATACCGTAAATAATAAAGCCAATTACGATAATGAAAATACGATATTTAATAATGATAATATTGCCTACTTCCCAGCTACCTGCTAGCAATGGCGGTACACTAACAGGGATTCCATTAGGGCCAAATACTACCTTTATACTTTCGGATAAAACAATCATTAGTCCTAGTGTAATTAAAATTTGTTGAATGTGATTTCCATATACGGGTGTGATAATCAATTTTTCCGTAATCAGTCCCAGTACCGCACCTGTTAAGAGTGCTATCACTATTCCGATAATAAAGCTATCTGTAGCTACATAAGCAAATATGCCCGTGTAAGCTCCCCAAACGAATAAGCCACCGTGTGCGAAGTTAAGTACATCCATTAGACCAAAAATTAAAGTTACCCCAGCAGCTAACAAGAAGATTAACATCCCTGTGGCTAGACCATTAATAATTAAGCTAATGATTAGCTCCATTTTCCATCCCCCCTAGCCAATACCTAAGTATTTTCGTTTTAATTGCTCATCCTCAATTAACTCCTTCATCTCTCCAGATTGAACTGTCTCACCATCGTCTATAATCGTGTAATAATCACCGATTCCGCTTGCCATTAAAAAATTTTGTTCAACAAGAACAATCGTTGTCGATTTCTTCATTTCATTTATAGCTTCCATTACTTTCTCTACGACAATCGGTGCTAATCCTTTTGAAGGTTCATCAATTAGCAGCATTTCACTATCATTTACAAAAGCACGCGCCATCGCTAGCATTTGTTTTTGCCCACCAGAAAGTTTACCTCCAGCCTTTTTCCAAAATTTTTTTAAATCCGGAAAAAGTTCAAGTACATAGTCTTGCTTTTGGAGTGTTTTGTCATTTTCCTTTCGCATCGCAACACGCAAATTTTCCTCTACGGTTAAGTCGCTAAAAATCCCTTGATCTTCAGGTACATAGCCGATGCCCATATTGGCAATTTCAAACGTCTTTTTTTTGGTAATATTTGATTCATGGAAATGAATAGTCCCTTTGGAGGCTGGTGTTAAGCCCATAATGGTTTTGAGTGTAGTTGTTTTGCCTGCACCATTTCGTCCTAACAGCACATTTACTTCATTCGCTATAATTTGAAGATTGATCCCTTGCAAAATATGATATTGCCCAATATGTGTGTGTACATTTTCAAGACGAAGTAAGCTGTTCATCGTAGAGCCCTCCTAAATACGCATTTTGGACTGTTTCATTATTCATAATTTCCTGCGGTGTTCCATCTGCTAGTAAGCGTCCATTAAATAGCACCATAATGGAATCCGATAAGTCTAAAATCATATCCATCTTATGTTCTATTAATAGAATCGTTTTTTCACCACTTTGCTTAATCGTGCGAATCACATCTAATATCGCTGGCACTTCCTCTAATGACATACCTGCAGTTGGCTCATCTAATAACAGCACTTCCGTATCTAAAGCTAATAGCATGGCAATTTCTAGCTTTCTCTTTTCACCATGTGATAATTGACTTGCGGGCATATGTAACTTATTTGCCAGCATGACCTGATCGAGAATGCTTGTTGCATCTTCTATCATTTTTTTATAGGAGGTAAAATGTTTAAATATATGAAACCGTACCTTTTCTCTTGATTGAACCGCTAACCTCACATTTTCCAATACGGTTAAATTAGGAAATACATTTGTAATTTGAAAAGAACGCCCGAGCCCTAACCTGGTTCTTTCCACTGGTGAAAGCTTGGAAATGTTTTGGTTTTTGTAATATACTTCACCGGTAGTTGCTCGTAGCTCACCGCTAATCAAATTAAAAAATGTTGTTTTACCAGCACCATTTGGTCCAATAATAGATTTAAAATGCTTTTCAGGAATGTCAATCGTCACATCGTCAACAGCCTTATGCCCTCCAAACTGTATACCTAAATGAGATGTTTTTATTATGGACTCCATTTTCCTCCTCCTTAAATCTAACCGTCTTAATGTTGCTATTCATTACTCGAAAAAAAGCAAAATACTCAATTTATTTTATAAATAAAGGTCACTTAGCTTCCGTTTCTATAGCTTGGCACCTTGTTCTAAAAAGGATTTATTATATGTGGAAAGAAACAATTTTCTTAAAATTTAATAGCTTCTACCTCATCAACCCAATATTTAAAAAGGATAAGAGAGTCAGACCGCTAATTTGCGGTCTGTCTACTTCATCTATTTATTCATAATTGGGGGTTCTGTTTCTTCTGGAGAAAGCTCACGAATCAAAACAGGTACTGGATAATCAACGCCTTCTACCTTCTCTAGCTTGACTGAATACATTGTTTGTAATGCTTGGTGGTCTTCTTTACGGAAAGTCATCGTGCCCTTTGGTGTTTCAAAGGACATCCCTTCCATTATAGGAATTAACGTATTGCCATCTGCATCTCCACCCGATTGCTTTAAAGCCTCTACAATAGCTACAGCTGCTGAAAAGCCTCCCGGTGTAAATAAATCAGGTACTTCATTGTTATAGCGTTTTTTATGTTCTTCTACTAACCAATTATTTATTTCATTATTAGGAAGTGTATGATAATACACACTAAACCCTTCCATACCAACTAATGATCCCATCATTTTTAATGCAATAATATCTGGAGCACCTGTCGATATTTTAATGCCTTTATCTTGTACCTTCATATCTGAAATTTGTTGCCATGGTGAATTTGCACCCGCCCACACAACGAATAAGTAATCAGGTTTTGCATCAATAATTTTTTGGATATTTGATGTAAAGTCAGTAGCAGCGGGATCAGCAAATTCTTCTAATACAATTTCAGCACCAAGTTTTTCAGCAGCTGTTTTGAATGCCGATACACCATCCCATCCAAATGAGTAATCAGGTGCAAAAGTAGCAATTTTCACGCCTTCACCTGAAATTGCCGCAGCAGCTGCATATGCATCTTGAGAAGAATTACGAGCCGTACGGAAAATATACTGATTAAACTCTGAACCTGTAATACTATCTGCTACTGCAGGCTCTACGATCATAATTTTTTCGTATTCTTCCGCAAGTGGTAATACAGCGAGTGTATCGCCAGAACTAGAAGAACCAACTAAAAAATCTACACCGTCATCCTCTAATAATTTTGTTGCTTTCTGCACAGCGACTTCTGGTTTCGTTTCTGTATCTTCCCATACCACTTCAATTTTTTTGCCTTCAACTTCAAGCGTACCGTTTGTCGCATATTCTAAACCAAGCTCAAAACCGCGCTGTGTTTGTTTGCCATATGATTCTAATGCACCAGTTAAAGAGGCAAGTACTCCAAGCTTAATCGTATCACCAGCCTCTGAAGTATTTTTACTCTCATTGCTATCACTTGAATTGGAGTTTTTTTCACTATCATTATCGGAACAAGCGACTAACACTACCATGAACAAACATAAAAATAAGAGCGACCATACTTTCTTCATTCTTATTCCCCCTCCGCATTATTTAAAGCGCTTTCATTTCGCCTTGATATCATCTTACTTATTTGTAGTTACAAATGAGTTACAAAAAACTCCCGAGATGTCCTATCAAGTAAAAGAAAATTATAATAAAGGCCACCTCTAAAGCCATTTGTTCATGGATTTAGAGGCAGCCTCCAGTGCCTTCAGATTTTTATTAACTTTTCAAAAATTTCTATTGTCGATGTCATTGGTTCCATATCACATTCTTCTAAAAGCACCCTTTCACACCGGTCATACGTTCTTTGGACTTGCACTTTATTTTCCAAGTAGAAATGACACCACATCATAAGTCGATAGGCTTCTTCCCAAGTAGGCTCTTTTAATACGATTTTTTCACATGCCTGCAAACATTGGTCAAAATTTTGTTCCTCCAAATAAATTTGTGCCAGCTGCTGTAATGTGTTTAAATATAGTATTTTATACCGTTCCCTCTCTTGCTGAATCCAATCAATATTTGTACTATCCTCATATAAATCACCTGTGTATTGCTGTAATGCCTTTAATAGCCATTGCTTTTGAAGTGACTGATGATTGTTCTTTTTTGCTAAAGAAATGAGTTGTTCAAAATATTCAATGTCACTCACAATATAAGGCATTTGACAAATACGATACATGGATTGCTTACGTTCAATATAAAAGGGTTCTTCCCTTGCACTTCTATTAGGCTCTAATACTTTTAGTAATGCATTATACGCAACTTTAAAATCTCTTACAGCCACTTCTTCTGTACTATTTGGAAATAACAGAGCCGTCAATTCTTCCTTCGAACAATAACGATTTCGATTTAAGTAAAGGTAAATAAATAACTCCTTTGCTTTTTCTCGTTGCCATACTTTATGCTCGATTTTCCAATTTCTAGAAAATAACGTTGGCCCAAAAAGCTTTATATAAATAGCAGGTTTATAATTTACCATATTAAAATCAAGTACTTTTTGCTTTTCCACCAAATCCCTTGGACCAAATAACGTAATTTTTTTTAAAAAGAAATGATAACCATGTTGATTCAAGATCGATTCAAATAGCCTCTTATACTTCTTATATTTTTGTATATCATTCATCTTCATTGCCAAATGCATCGTCCAGAAATACGTGATCATAAGGCAATAAAAATCCTTTACTTCTTCAAAAATAATTTGTGTTTCCTTGGCCATTTGTGTTGCTTCATAGATCAATTCGTTTTCTACATATACAATAAGTAAGGCTAATTTTAATAACCCTGTTACCCAACGATCTTCCACCTTTTCAGTAACTTTTAAACCTGAAAGCGCGTAGCCCTTAGCTTCTATTACGTTACCCTTCCGTCCATATGCTATCGCTAATCCGACATAACACTCCGCCTTGATGCGTTTAACTTGTATCTTCTCCATTTGCTGTACCGCTAATTCATAATGAACAATGGCTTCTGATGAATCATATGGATTTAATAGCAGCTCTGCATGACCGTTACGAATATGGGCAACGGCTATGTTAAATGCTTCATAAGTGGCTATACTGTTTTGCAGACCTCTAAAGGCACTTTCCTTAGCACGCACTCTATTCCCCATCATTGCATAAATCAATGACAATATTGCATCCGTCTCACGATGAGCAACGGTTACGCTTTGCTGTTCAAACAACCTTGACTCAGCAAGAAGTTTCGCCTTATGCAACGCCCCCTGTCTTAAATACATACGAATATCTATATTTCCAGAATGTAATAAATCATTATCTAAATTTAATTGCTGCCAATAGTGAATACCTTTATAGGCTTGTCCAATATTCACTAAATTTTCTACGTATTGAAGATTCAACTGAATATATTCTTTTGTAGGCATCTGACATTTCGCTGATAATGCCAATGCTTCCTGTAAATAATCTTTTGCTATAGAGGGCTGCAAAGTATCTACATATATTTTGCCCAGACCTACTTTAGAACGGACGATAGAAAGTAAGTCATGATGAGGTGCTGCCTTTTCAATACATGTATTAAATGCAGTACTCGCCTTTTTATAAAAAGCACCAATCCGTAAGCATTCCCCTTCAATATAGTAAAGTGGATAAAATTTTTCGCGCATTTCAAATGAACATTTTTTGATTTGTTCTAATAACCATTTATAATGTCCGACTTGCATAAAGTAATCGGCATATTGAATGAACATTTCACAAATAAATGGTTCGTCATTTGTTTGGCTAATATGATAAAACGCTTGGATAATATTTTGATTTTCAATATAGTACATAGCTATTTTTTTATGCATATACGCAATATCTTGTGGATTTAATTTTTCATATTGTTGCACTAAAAACTGTTTCATTAAGCTGTGAAACCGATACTCCTTATTGTTGGACAGCGTTTGTATAAATGCGTAATGATTTAAAATATAGTCGAGTCGCTCAACTTCATGTTCTCCAAAGATATCCTGAATAATTTCAGCAGAAAATGTATCAAATAAACTGAATTTAAACAATGATTGTTGATAGTTTACATCTAAATGCTGAAATAACTCATATGACAAATATTCATCAAAATCTTGCAATGTAATTTTTGAAAAATCAAACGGATATCGTTGGTTTTCAACTTGAATAGCAAGAAGGATGACAGCCATTACCCAACCTTCTGTTATGTCAAAAATTCGGTTCACTTCATGCTCAGTTAAGATTGATTCATAAAAATCCTCAAATAGAACTCCAATCTCATCAGTTGTGAAAACAAAATCTTCTTCCGAAATAATCGTCAGTAAACGCTTATTTTTCAAATGATGTAGACATTCCCATGTAGGATATGTCCGAGTTGCTATAATAAAATGCACATTTGGTGGTGCAAATTTGATCATATGGTCGAGTACATAATTGATTTGAAACACATGATGTACAACATGAAAATCATCGATGACAATAAACATTTCTTGTTGAATTTGAGCGAATGCATTACAAAACAATGTGAATAATTTATTTAAATGCTCTATTTTGGGATAGGTTGTCACTTGATCCCATGAGGAGTCTAGCAATTCAAAATCGGTATAAATTGTTTTAATACTTTCATATAAATATTTTAAAAATGGCACAATACTATCATCGTTTTCAGTTACTTGATACCAACTAAATGATAAGTTTTCATCTGCAAAATATTGCGCTAGCGAAGAACTCTTTCCATATCCTGGACCACTATGTAGCAAAATAAGTGTAGACATTTTACTTTTCTTTAATTTTTTCATTATTGATGATTTTCGCATATAGTGTACTGAAGGATTAGGCGCTACTATTTTAGAAAATAAAATATCCAATTTATCTCCCCCTCTAATTTTTCAAGTACTACGTATATTCTGTAAAATACCCATAAAATATAAAGTATGTATAAAAGTTTCTTACTTAAGTATATGAATATCACAACTCGTTATGCAATATACAGAAACGCAGAACAAGTCCTAAAAGCAGCAGGTTCGAATACCTAGAAGTAGTTTATTCCTTTTCCCTGATTATCCACAATGCAAACCTAATTATTCTCTAATTAACAAGAAAGACGCCCACAAAATGTGAGCGTCATCTACTATAGTTGATACAGCTTTGTATACTTTTCTTTTAAATAATCCGCTAAATATTTGGTGTTTAAGCCTTCACCATTTCCTCTATAGCTTAAATGAATTGTGCATAAAAAATTGTATATGGATGAAATTAAGAAAAAACACTTAAAACATTAATATAACGATGTTTTAAGTGTTTTATTGTCTCCCCTAAACTTTCATTCGGGAACGTTATTTTTCTCAGAATTCGAATAATCTATTCATTTTAAAATTAATTATCTTCATCATCTCTTAAACTACTAATTCCACAAATAATTAATAATGAACCTATGCCAACAAAAACAATTTTCCTCTTCTTCAATGAAACCTTTATAAAAAGATATGTTACTCTAAAAGGAAAAATGATTGTTCAAGTAAAGCACCCGTTCGAAGAAACATATATTATCTTCCTTTGGATATAACCATTTCCAATATCTTAAAATTCCAAATATTCACTAACAATACATTTTGTAATAAATGTCCCTTTCCACGGTTTTATTTTCTTTTCAATTTTTTTGCAGTAGTCTTCCACAATTGCAGATTGTTTTCCATCTTCATTAATTACAACGTGTTGTCCACTTGTATCTCTTGTGCTGTCATAACGATAATAAATTAGTTTCCCATTAAATTGATATTCAGTGATTACCGTTTCAGTTTCATCTTTAGATGTGAATTGAACAAATCTAATAAAATCTGGTTTTTTATTTTTTACATTTTCTATAAATTGGTTAATCTTTTCTAGTTGTTCTGAAGTAATATTACTCGGTGTAATATCTCCATTTTCCATAGCTTCATTTTGGCTATACAATTTTGGAACTTGATTTGTAAGTTTTGTTCCGAAATTATCTATTTGATAATTAAAAATAGCCTTCGGAATAAAAAATAACGTTAATCCAACTACAAAAATTAAAATTCCAATTGTGATAAATTTACTTTTATCCATTAACAAATCCTCCTTTAAAGAGTCTCAATAAATATATGTTTGCTAATGAATCTTTATTTTAGTGAAACTAAATTCTTCTACAACTAATCTGCCCCATTAGCTTAAGTACATTGTTTCACAAACTCACACCAATATTAACATAAAGTCCCATTTTTAATTGATAAGTGTTATTCAATTAAATGGCCCGATTGTTGAATAAGTACAAATATAAAAATAACTATTAGCAACACACTTTGAATTAACCATAAAGTTAGTATCACTTTTCACTAAATAGCAGACTAGAGGGGTTTTTACTTAATACATTCGACATAAAAAAGCACTGCCAAAAGTTAAGTTCCCTCAACAATTAGCAGTGCATTCTTCATAATTTTTTCTATTATAACTGGTACAATTTCGTATACTTTTCTTTTAAATAATCCGCTAAATACTTTGCGTTTAAGCCTTCACCAGTCCCCTCTTGCAATAGCTGGAACGGTTTCTTTAAAGCACCATATTTATGCACCTTTTCCGTTAACCATTCACGAATTGGCGCAAGCTCACCACGTGCACAAAGCTCGTCAAAGTTCGGAATATCCTTATCCATAGCTGCCTTCCACTGTGCAGCATACATGTAGCCTAGAGCATAAGATGGGAAGTAACCAAAGCTACCACCGCTCCAGTGTGTATCTTGGAGTACCCCTTGTGCATCATTAGCAGGACGAATGCCTAAATACTGCTCGTATTTATCATTCCATACTTGTGGTAAATCTTCTGCTTGTAAATCTCCATCAAACAGCTCACGTTCAATTTCATAGCGGATCATGATATGCAGTGGGTATGTTAACTCATCTGCTTCAATACGAATAAAAGATGGCTCTACGAAATTAATCGCCTTTAGGAAATCCTCTACTGCTACATTGCCGAACTGCTCTGGTGAATGCTCCTGTAATATATTAAAGTTATGTGCCCAAAACTGCTCGTTTCGTCCAACAAAGTTTTCATAAAACAGTGATTGTGACTCATGGATGCCCATCGATGTACCTGTTGATAAAGGTAACCCGTTTAATTCTGGATCGATATTTTGCTCATAAAGTGCGTGCCCACACTCATGAATCGTGCCGAATACAGCAGAGCGGAAGTCGTTTTCATCATACTTCGTAGTAACTCGAATATCACCACTGTTTAAACCAATCATGAACGGATGAACTGTTTCATCTAAATACTTTAGAGTATACGAAATTAAATGCACTTAAAATAACACTGAATGCAATAACACCAGTGTTTTAAGTAGGTTATATTATTTTAAGATTGATTCATTAAATTTATCCAAGCAATTGCCATCAATCTCATGTTAGGTTCATTTCTTCTCGTTACAATTCCATTTGATTCATCGAATTTCAAAAGCTCTTCCATGTTTATTTTTCTATCCAATATATTTACATCTCTCTCCACTTGCTCATCCTTCTTCTCACTCAACCCCTTCAACCCCCTTACTTCGCTCATAAGTAACGAACAAGTAATTGCAATCATGATCCTCGCTATAATGTCTCTCGTTGTTGCTTACTCTGAAATCGTCAAGTGAATCGTAGGGAAATATGTATATGCATTACTTGTTTCCTTCAAAAAGATTGTAGAATAAATCTTATCCACATAAGGCATGAATTTGATATAAATTTCTGATTCCCTATTACTCATAAATTCAAATAGTTGTCCCTTTAACATCATATTCTTTAGCAGGATTTGCATTAACATCTGTCTATGTTCCTTCTTTTCTATATAAAAGATACCAAAATAAATATTACCTATACACAGTATATATTACCGTAATGGTAATGTAAATATATTTTTACCTTTTCGGTAATAAAAGAACCTAAAATAGAAGTAAATGCTAACATTTAATTAATAAATTACTTTAATAAGTGGTGATTATATGGGTTCTTTAGGTAATCGAATTAAATATTTGCGTGAAAAAAAATATATTTCTCAAAAAGATTTTGCTAAGCAAATTGGTGTTTCGAGTACTGTATTATCTAGGTATGAATCTGATGATAGAAAACCTGATTACGACACATTACAGTCTATTGCTGATTATTTTAAAGTTAGCACCGATTACCTACTTGGCAGGACAGACATCTTGGAATCTACATATAATAAAAATTATATTGCTGCTAATATTCATGATCCAGAACTTCAATTATGGTATAATGAACTTCCCCAATATACAGAAAAAGACCTTCGCAAACTAAAAACGATATGGGAAATAATCAGGGACAAACACAATTAGATAAACCATCAAATTTTCACAGTAAATTTACCAATTTATAGATTAATTCCATCACTAATGCAATTTTTGGACGATTTAAGCATAATTAAAAAGCAGCTTGTGAATTTTACTCACAAGCTGCTTTAATTATTTATTCTAAATTTCATATTATATTCAAATTTTTATTTTCAATTACATTACTAATGAGACTTGACAAATTTATTCTTTCTCTAGTGAATAAATGATTAGAGTATATGCGCGAAGAAGATTTTCTCTATATGAAAAATGAATCCCAAAAAGAATTTGCTAATTCATTAGCCCTTTTAGAAACATCCTCTCTATCAAACTTAGTATAATTTTCGCATAATATATGAACTAAAATATATTTACTCTGTAAATATATTAATTTCTTTTGTTCAAATGATATTATACCTTTGTTTCGTTTTTTCACTTCATTTACTTCTTTGTTATATTTTTCTTCAAGTACTATTAAATTACCAATATTTTCGGTATTACCTAACGATTCATCTAAAATATGCTCTATAGAATATTCATCATCATCATATGTTCTATTTTCCATCAAATTAGCTACTTGTTTAATAGCATAGGAAGCAGGAAAGGCTTCTAAACCGCTCCTAGCTTTTTCCTTAGAAAATTCTAAAGACTCAAATGCTTTAATAAAATTTTCTTTGTTAATAAGCTTTAATAACTCTTCTTTTAATTCCAAAATTGCTGATTTAATTTCATTTTTTGTCTTAGCATTAGAAACATTTAGTGAAAAGTTTTTATACGGCATTGTAGCTTTATTAGACCTAATTTTCAACTCTGTTCCAAATGCCGCAAAATGAAAATTACTTAAAAACTGCAAGAATGAAGTTTTTTCCTTTTGAGGTAATTTCTTATTACCTAGTTTAGCATTAGTGATATATAAAGAGAGTAAAACTGGTCGTACCTGTACGCCTTTAAATCTATTAATCGCTACTAAATATTCTAATTCTGCTTTTAACTCTTTTCTCGTAAATTTATTTTTATCGGGTGATACAATTGTTTTGTAAAATTCTAGCCCTTGCTTCAGTTCTTTAATAAAATTTTCAAGGTCTAGATCTGTACTTGCACCAAATCTTTTAAGAAACTTTTTGTATAAATTATTTCCATTTGCACTATCTTCTGGATATGCAGCCTTCCAATAATGCAGGAAAAATTCATTGAAAGTAGTATCTAAATCTACAATTTGTTGCTTAAAATTATTCCATGTATTTGATATTTCATCAACTCCACCATTTGTAATACCAATTCTGCTAAAAATAGAATTTTTTATTAAATCTACTTGTGAAAGCGGCTTACCTTTAGAATTTATATTTTCAAAAATTTTATTAGCTTGTTCTTTTTCTGAAACAAACACATCGATTATTTCTGACTTTAATAATTGATCTCTTAACGACTTTAAAGCTTCAACATAATTTTCTGTTTTAAACTGATATTTATACATTGCCGAAATTTTTCTTAAAAAGGCGTCTTCTTTTAATTCTTTTAAAAAGAACTCAAATGTTTTTTTAAGTAACTCTTCTTCTTCTGTAACAGGCTCAACTTCACCATTTTTAGTGTGATAGTCTTGAATAGTTTGCGTGAAGTATGGATAACTAGAAGTCGTTTGTACTTTCCTTTGTGGAGAGCCATCAATTTTTTTAATTAAATACTCACTTTGTATAGTATCAGCATAATCACGAGCTGCCGCTTTTTGCTTGCTACTATATTTTGCCGAATCATTTACATCATACAATGAATTTCTTAAAGCTGCTAATAAAATTGTAGTTGTAGTTAATCTTTGTTGACCATCTACAACTTCAACTAAATCTTTATCTTTTTCCCCTAAAAACAACATATTACCCAAAAAATATTGAGAAGTTTCAAATTTAGCAGTATTGGGATCAAATGATATTTGTGATAACATATCTTTTAAAAATTCATTGTAATTATTTTGATCCCAAGAAAAATCACGTTGAAATCTTGGAATTTTATATGTTCTTGTAGCTGTAAATAAACCTCGGATATTATCACTCATTGCTTCAAAATTCATTTTTTCTTCCCTTTCTTATTTAACAATTATATAATGATAAGTTTTTAGAAATTATATCATCGTTTACTTTTTCTATTTCAGATTTGAAATTTATAGTTAATCTAATCTATCTCTTATTATTATAAAAACAGCACCTTACATATTTTGTTTAACGGTGCTGTCTCTCAATAATGTAGATAAGTGCGGTTTTGCTCTCCCCACTCAATCGTCGCCGATATCTTAGAAGCATTCTAATAACAACTATTTTAATTGAGCTTTCAAAATCGGAAACTAGGTAATAATTATATTTAAAGGTTATTAAATTCACTCATAATATACTTAAAAATTCTTCAGTAGATAATTCTTTTTCTGCACTATTTTCGATATTATCAACCCATTCACTAAATCCTTTCGTCATTTCAATAAAATAGATGCTTTCCATTAAGTCCTCTAAAAGCCCTAATTCATAAAACGTTTCGAAATTTATATTATTCATATCGATATCACTATTCGAATTTTCAATAATTTTCAGATACATACTATTTATTATATCTTTTCTCCAGTCTCCCCTTTCGACATTTTGATATCTTACAACTTTTTCAAATATGAAAATATTTGTTGAATTAGATAAACTTAATGACATATAGTCTTCTTGCAACTCTACACTTTCAAATAAAAATTTCAAGCATCCAAGATAATCTTCTTTATCTATCATATTTTTTATTATTTTTGCTTTAGGCATTATAAAATTTTTATTAAATCGTTTAAACTGAAGCTGCTCTAAAATTTCTATATATTTACTTCCGAAACAATCAATTTTCTCTTGTATAATATCATTAAATAATTTTTGCTGTATTTCATCTACTAAATCTACAGTGTAGATAGCTGCAAAATATTCTTGAAATGACCTATGTGAAAACGTATATTCTAAGCCATCTTTCACTAACATACATACAGAATTGGTCAAATCATTCAATAAATTTATTTCATTAAAATCCGTTTCATTTCCAAATTTTTCTTTCGATTTACTTAAATACGTTAGCATTTTGTCTTCAGTAAAATAATAATCACTATTTAAAAAAGATTGAAAACAAAAATACGAAAAAACACGTTTAAATTTGTCGTAACTTAACTTAGTTTCAATATCTCTTTTGTAACCGCTTTTTGAAGCATCATGTGTATGGAATAGGGCTGAAAATGCCTGTTCATAAAACTCATGTAATTCGTTAGGAATATCTGCATTGTTATCATATGTTATTAACATTATTGTTAATAGTAACGGTATAGAAGCGAAGTCCTCATAATTATTATATAATTTATCATCTAAATTTTTATAAAAATTATCCTTTATGTCAATGTCAAAGTCTAACTTATTTATAAGGCTCAACGCTTGCTCTTTTGATAATGGGCATGCTGTTACTTCAATATAGTTATTCCAGCCAATAAAATTATCAGTAGGTCTAGAAGTAAGTATGATAGGACATTTATTAAATTTATCCCCAAACTCTTGTATAGCTAATATTACGTCATTTAAAATGTCATTTTTTACTTCATCTAAACCGTCAAATAATATTAGATTTTTTCCAGATTCCAAACTATATTCTAAATAATCTTTTTCTGTATCAAAATCAAAATTTTGAATACTTTTATAGATATAATCTAACAAATCAACTTTACCAGCATTATACTTATCATTTAAATTTCTCAATTCTATCAATATAGGAACTAAATATTTTGAATCTATACTATTTTGAAAGAAATGCTTCATCATAGTCGATTTCCCTATTCCACCAGTTCCCGTAATAATAAGTCTATCACCGATAGAAAATAAATTTTGTATATCACTTGTATCAAATAATTGGTTTTCATATCGAACATTTAAATCTTCATAAAATGAATATAAATCTTTAGGTGTTCTTTTATATAACAAAGTTTTTATTTTACTATATTTTTCCTTGCTTTTAGTCAAATATTTTTCATATGCATCAATTAGTTCCATTTCACTTTTTAAAGCAGACTTACCCCATTTATTTGTAACGTATTGTTTTATTGGTGTAACAGTCTGTTTTACCAATTCTGTTATTACACCTGCTGCCACACGTCCTTCAATATCACTCATTTAAATCCACCCTTTTTTGTAATATAATAACACATTTGGTACTTTTATTTTAGTATAATTCATCAATTTACCCCATTTAACATTACTATATAAGGAGTATGACACAACATAATCCTCCTTTTTCTACATATCCAAAATAACAGATCAGTTTCTAATTAATCTCAACATAAAACCAAAGTTGAGCTGAAAACTAATAGCATCTATTTTATTGTAATTTAATGGTAAATAAAAACCATAGAAAAAAGCACCACCGAATGTTAAGTTTCCCCAACAATTAGCAGTGCATTTTTCATAGTTGATTCTATTTTAATTGATAAATCTTCGTATACTTTTCTTTTAAATAATCCGCTAAATATTTCGCAGTCAAGCCTTCACCAGTACCCTCTTGTAATAGCTCAAACGGTTTCTTTAAAGCACCGTATTGATGTACTTTCTCTGTCAGCCATTCACGAATTGGCGCAAGTTCACCACGTGCACAAAGCTCGTCAAAGTTTGGAATATCTTTATCCATTGCAGCTTTCCATTGTGCCGCATACATGTATCCTAATGCATATGACGGGAAGTAACCGAAGCTACCACCGCTCCAGTGTGTATCTTGTAATACACCTTGTGCATCATTCTCAGGACGAATACCTAGGTACTCCTCGTATTTATCATTCCAAACTTGCGGTAAATCCTCTGCTTGTAAATCTCCATCAAACAGCTCACGTTCGATTTCATAGCGGATCATGATGTGTAGTGGATATGTTAACTCATCTGCTTCAATACGAATAAGTGAAGGCTCTACAAAATTAATTGCCTTTAGGAAATCCTCTACTGCTACATTGCCGAATTGCTCAGATGAATGTTTTTGTAGTATTTTAAAGTTATGTGCCCAAAACTGTTCGTTACGTCCTACGAAGTTTTCATAAAACAGCGATTGTGATTCATGAATGCCCATTGATGTACCGGTTGATAGAGGTAAACCGTTTAATTCCGGATCGATATTTTGTTCATATAGTGCGTGACCACACTCATGAATTGTACCGAAGACAGCAGAACGGAAGTCGTTTTCATCATATTTTGTAGTGACACGGATATCCCCACTGTTTAATCCAATCATAAATGGATGAACTGTTTCATCTAAACGACCTGCATCAAAATCATAGCCAAGCTGCTCTAATATTTCAAGGGAAGCCTGACGTTGACCTTCTTTCGGGAAATGCTTAAATAACATTTCCGTATTCGGCTTATTCGGTGATTCATTAATCGCTTTCACTAGTGGCACAATTGTTTCACGTAGCTCACCAAATACTCGGTCCAAAATTTCTGTTGTCATTTCAGGCTCATATTTATCTAGCAGTGTATTATAAGCTGAGCCATTTTTAATGCCCCAATAGTTTACAAATTTCTTTTGGAACTCGACAATTCTCTTTAAGTATGGCAGGAATAAATCGAAATCAGATTTTTCCTTCGCTTCCTCCCAAACTGTTTCAGCCTTAGATTGCAATATGACATATTCTTTATATTCGGCTGGCGGGATTTTTTTGGATTCATCGTATTCTTTTTTCACTTCTTCGAATAAGCGCTTCGTAACAAAATCCAGCTTATCCTGTTGCCCTTCAAGCTCCTCTAACATCTTTCCTAATTCGTCTGAAGTTTGCAGGGCAAATAATTCCGCAGACAATGTTCCCACGACTTCAGCACGCTGAGGAATTCCTTTTTTTGGTGCACCAGTTCGCATATCCCAATAAATTACGGATAATGCCTCTCCATAGTTTTGCATCTTTTTTACATAATCGATAAATTGTTGTTGTACAGTCATATTCTATACCCCCTTATATAAGAAAATTATAATGCTTCGAAATTCGAAATGAAAGGGATAGCCTCATTTTTCTTTTCAAATTATTACCTCATTTAATAAACCTAACAAAACGCTTTTTGCCGATTTTTATTCCTTCATCATTCATTAATACACGTTGTAAATCATCAATAGCGATTTTTTCTTGATTAATTCCAACACCATCCTGCTTTACTAAACGAAGAAATTCGCTTTTACTCGAAACTAACCCCATTTGTATTAATTGAGGAATAATATGTTCAACCGTTTCTTTATCTATTTCTAACAATAGTTCAGGTATTTCATCAAATTGCTCTCTCGCTTTTCCAATAATTCGAAGCTGCTCTTCTAGTAAGCAGGTCATCGTTTCACATCTCCTTAAAATATTATTTTCAATATTCGTAAGGTCTATAAAAGGCAAAAAACCCGCCCCTTGGGATTATCCAAAAGGACGAGTTCTAATCTCATGTTACCACCTTAATTTGTGAACAACAGACATTGTCCACCTCAGTCTAGTACGGTCAGGTTGACGATACTTTTGCACATGATGTCGGGTGCTTACCGTCATAGCCTACTAGGGGTATCCCCTTTTGGTACGCAGCTCCAAGATGTATTCACAGTGTTAAAACATGCGCCTCTCATCACCCGGCAACTTTCTGTTCGTTCCTCTGACTGCTACTCGTTCTTATCATAGCCTTTATTCTTATGCTCCGATTTTTACAAATCTTAGTTTTGCAAACATTTGTCAACAGGTCCTTACTAAAATGTGATACATTATGTAGATAAAATAAAAACTCCTAAAAGATTATGATTTAAATAGATTCCCTTGTCTTGAAGCGACTTGGCCAGCATAAGCACTAAGCTCTTCTACCAATGATTTTGGTGTACCTTTTCCCACCTTATTATTTTCTAATATGATTATATTTTTACCTGTTAAAATACCATCTAACGACCAATGAGGATAGCCACTTTTATTTGCTAATCGATCCGCAATTGCAAATTGATAAGGCTGGCGATATAAAAATTTCTTAAAAGCTGATGCTTCTTTGTATACGATTTGAGCTCCTTCATTTTTCGCTAGTTCAATCATCTTCTTTAATAACCTTTGCTCACCAACATAGGATACCTTGAAATGCGATTGATTTCCTTTCTCTTCAACCTCAATTTTAAACTCAAATAAATATTGTGATTGGTTTGTCATTTTGTACTTCCCTTCTATCAACCATTTCCTTTATTTTACCTACAAACAGAAAAGGTTACCATTTGAATTTTTCCCATAACGAAAACCACCTTAGAATTTTCTAAGATGGTCGTCATTATTATTTTGGTTCAACTGGTAATATTGCTCGGAACTCTGATTTTACTTTTGCTTCATCTTCGTTTAATAGTATATGGATATCACCGTAATCATTTGATGTACGAATTAAACGACCGATTCCTTGCTGAAGTCGAAGCTGCATAAATGGCATCTCTACCTCTTCAAATGCATCCTCAGCGAAAGCACGCTTCGCATCAAATAATGGATCATGTGGTGGGAATGGTAAATCAAAAATAATGACACGAGTGAGCGCCTCTTCTGGTAAATCTAATCCTTCCCATAGATGATAGGAGCAAAGCGTTTGTATCGTACCTTGTTGGAAATCACGGACGATGGCAGATAGCTCTCGGTCACCTTCAAAGCCAACCTTTAATCTCGTCATCATCGGAAGCTGTGATTTAAATGTTTCCATTGCCTGCTTAGATTTAAATAAAATGAGTGTTTTTTCACCATCATTTAGTAGCTCTTCTACTTTTGCCACTTTTTCTTGTTGATCCAGCTCGTGAATATACACCTTCATCACATCTTCATAATCGAATGGTGAAGGTACACTGAACGATTGATATTTTTTAATGCCAAGGCTATACGCAATATACGAGAAATCCTTATTAACTGAAAGTGTTGCAGAAGAAAATACGATCGGCATTTTTTTCGTGAATAATTTTTCTTCTAACACTTCCGTAATCAAACGAGGCATAATAACTAGAGTTTCCTCACCATCTGTATCCTCAAGCCAATCAACTGCATCACCTTGTGCAACGAAAATACGGATAGAGGCCATATAATGCTCTAAAAACTCCTCAGCCATGTTTAGATCATATTCAGGAATCATATACAGTTCAGATTCAAATACAAATTCCTCTAGCAGCTGTTCGACATCAGCAATAACCTGTTTCCCTAATTGAACAAGACGAGGTGATTTATTAATTCGTTTTCTGTCTTCTTCTGATGGCACTAAATCTTCTCGCAGTTGATCGAAAAACATTTCATGGTCATCCTGTAATTTTTCCATTGCATATAACGTTCGCTCTCTTACACCATCAACCATAAGGCGTTCTAGTAATTGAACAATTGTTGATGCCTGCACTTTATACGTCATCGCCTTTTGTGCAGCATACTCAAGTAAATGTCCTTCATCCAGTACGATCATTGATACTTCTGGTAGCAGAGGAAGTTGCCCCTCACGCTCACGAGATTCCTTCGTTGCTAAATGCTCCATTAAAAAATCCTGCGAGCAAATGATTAAATCCGTGGACTGGCGATAATGTGCTCGGTGTAGAGTTTGCCCACATCGATTACGTACGTCGCATACAGCACATTGCATAATGGAATTATAATTTACCTTTTGCCAATCCTCATCGCCTACTGCCCCATAATCTGAACGATCGCCGTATGGCTGTATGGCAATCATTGAGCCTTGTGCATATACACCATCAGGAATAGAAAAGGCAATATCATCAATCCATTCCTCAGTAACTGTTTTTTCTGCTTCCTCAAATCGTTTTATGCATAAGTATTGATCACGAGATTTTGCTAGTCGAACATCAATGCTAAGTCCTAGATGGTCGCGTAGCTTATGTACATCCCCACCTTCTTTTACAAGCTGATCGATTAATGTTTCATCAGCACAAGCAATTAACGCCGGTCTTCCTGTATAACGTGCATAGGAAATTGCAGGCAATAAATAGGCAATTGTTTTGCCTGTACCAACACCAGCTTCTGCAAATAGAACATTTTTTTCTTTCAGAGCTTGCTCAATTTGATAAGCCATGAAAATTTGTTCGTCCCGACATTCAAAGCCCTTTTCTGGTAATTCATCATATAATACATCGCCAAGCCAATTTCCAAGCGAGTCGTAAAATGAGCTATCCTTTGACAACTCAAACGGTAAAGATTGTCTCATAAAAATATTTCTCCCTCATTTATCCATTCATCTATTAGATGACGAAACGGAAGGAGTAATTTCCCCTTCCGTTTCGAAAAATACATCTCAGCCTAAAAAGAATGAGATGGTATTTTTTCATATGCAGATACTTACCATTAGTATACGATTCCATCTACTAAAAAAGTACCATTAATCTTCGCGCTTTGATTTTTGACCCCAGTACTGATAAAGGTCTGTACGAATAAAGCCGTTAAATAACTTTCGTTTTTTCGTAGCTCTACTACCGTATAATTCCTCAAAGTTTTCCATCGAAGAAAGCATATACACTGACCATGTTGGATAATTATTCATTACTTGTCCAAGATCCCGTACAACACGTTCAATCACTTCTTTTTCACCGATACGTTCACCATATGGTGGATTTGAAATCATCACACCATCCATTAGCTTTGTAGTAAAATCAGTTGCTTGCATTTGTTTAAATGTAATAATATCGCCAAAGCCTGCCTCTAACGCATTCTCTTGCGCGATACTAACCATACGATGGTCAATATCAGAGCCGATAATTTGCAAGGGCTGCTCATAATTCGCTAAAGAATCCGCTTCGTCTCTAACCTCGTCCCAAATTTTCGCCTTCATCCAGTTCCATTCTTCTGAGATGAATTCTCGGTTATAGCCTGGTGCTATATTTTGTCCAATCATTGCTGCCTCTAATGGAATTGTACCAGAGCCACAAAACGGGTCAACAAATGGACGATTCGGATTCCATTTCGAAATTTTCACAAGTGCTGCTGCAAGCGTTTCTTTTAACGGAGCTTCCCCTTGTACTTGACGATACCCGCGCTTATGTAAACCAGCACCAGATGTATCAATTGTTAACGTAGCCACATCCTTCAAAATTGATACTTCAATTTTAAAAGTTGCACCGGATTCATCTAAAAATCCGAGTCGTTTATAATGAAACTTCATACGCTCTACAATTGCCTTTTTCACAATGGCTTGACAGTCCGGTACACTAAAGAGCTTCGATTTAACAGATTTACCCGACACCGGGAATGCAGCGTCAACCGATAAATAACGCTCCCACTGAATCGCCTTTGTATTTTCAAACAGCTGATCAAATGTATGTGCAGGGAACTCAGCTACAACAATTTTCACGCGATCCGCTACACGAAGCCATAGATTGCATCGAGCAATGGCCGTTTCATCACCTTCAAAGTATACTTTGCCATTATCGACACGCGTTTCGTAGCCTAACGCTTGTACTTCTTCTGCTACGATTGACTCTAAGCCCATCGCTGCCGTTGCTACTAATTGATATTTTGTCATATTTTAAAACCTTCCTTGATGTTCGACTTCCCAAAATTGTAAAAAATCGAGTAATTCATGCATTGGTAATGGTTTGCTGTAATAAAAGCCTTGAATATAATCGCATCCCATTTCACGTAGTATAGCCTCTTGATGAGAGGTTTCGACACCCTCAGCCACAACTTTCATTTTTAGTCTATGTGACATTTGAATAATTGCATCAACAATTGCTTGCTTATCATCAAGTGAGCAAATTTGCTGAATAAAGCTTCGATCAATTTTTAACACATCAAGAGGGAATCTTACTAAATAACTCAGTGACGAATAGCCTGTCCCAAAATCGTCAATTGATAACTTAAACCCAAGCTGTTTTAATTTAACTAGCTTGCTTACTGTTTCGGATGCACTATTCATAACTGTGCGCTCCGTCATTTCAATCTCGAAATTTTGAGCTGATGTATTATTTTTTTCTAATATAAGCTGAATGGATTCCAAAAAATTCTGCTGCTGAAAGTGAATACTTGATACGTTTATAGCGATTGGGACCTTAGGAAATCCAGCCGCTACTAGCTGCTTATATCCTTCACACGCCTTCTCAAATATGATTTCACTTAATGGAATAATTAAACCTGTTTCTTCCGCATAGGGAATAAATTCCGCAGGGGAAACAAAGCCCAATTTTTCATTTTGCCAGCGTATAAGTGCCTCTACACCAGACACTTTCCCCGTCTTCATGCAGATTTTAGGCTGGAAGTGTAATTGAAAATCTTGATTTTCAATTGCTTTCCGTAGCTCTGAATCGAGTAACAGCACTCGCTTCGAATCCGTTTTTAAATCATCAAAATAAAAAGCATAACCGTTTCGGCCATTCTTCTTTGAATACGACATTGCCTTATCAGCACGATTAACCAGTTCTTCAGTTGTTGTACCATCATCTGGAAAAATACTAATACCTAAACTAGTTGAAACAAAAATTTCCTGATCATGGATAACTACAGGTTCTTCAATTGCGCGAACTAATTCCTCTGCAAATTTAGCTGCCTCACGAGGATGAACAATATTCGTTAATGTTATAACAAATTCGTCTCCACCATAGCGTGCCAAAATATCTTTATTTTTAAGCAGAGCTTGAATACGTCTAGCGATTTCTATTAATAGTAAATCGCCAATTGTGTGACCGAGCGTATCATTTACTTGTTTAAAACGATCTAAATCTAAGAAGAAAACAGCATGTTGAACACCACGAGATACGGCATTGCTAGATTCTAGTAACGTATTCATTCGCTCTAAAAATGCAAAGCGATTACAAACATCTGTTAAAGAATCCGTTAATGCTCTTCTTTCTAATTCATTTTCGACGATTTTTCTTTCTGACAAATCCGAAAAAATCCCACAATAATTTGTAACATTGCCATCGTCGTCCTTTACCGAGACGATTGTTAACCATTCCGGGTAGACATCCCCTGTTTTTCGGCGGTTCCAAATTTCTCCTTGCCAAATTCCAGTTTCATAAATTGTTTTCCACATCTCTAAATAAAATGACAGTTCATGGATTCCAGATTGTAATACAGACGGATTCATCCCTATTACTTCTTCACTTTTATAGCCTGTTACAAATTCAAAAGCAGGATTTACGCCAATAATCTTCTTATCTCTATTCGTAATCATGATACCTTCTGATACGTTTTCAAAGATTTTTTGGATTAAATTTTCTGGATAGCGGGATAGTAAACTCATTTTTTTATCGTCTAAAGTGAAGATACCACTCATTATTCTCACCCTTATCTCTAAAAGAAAGGCTCTCCAAATATATGGAGAGCCTTTTTATTCGTAAAAAAGCATCAATAAAATTCAATAAGCCATGTTTTGTTCCTGAGTACTCAAACAGCTTTCGCCTCGTACATCCAGGTAGTAATCATCTATCTACGAAAGAATATCTTCCGTCCCTCCATCTGTTCATTTCCTTTTGGAGAGTGCCCCTACCATAATTTGGGTTTCTCACTCGTGGGGTTTACCTCGTTCCACCTTACTTGTTTCCAAGCAAGCTACGTCACTGTGGCACCTTAGGGAAGTGTTTACCATATCCGAAGACTTAGGTATTCCTTCCGCCGTCAAGCTACTCGCTTGCCTTACCTTATTTTTTCAGTAAGCACGAACACTACGGTCATCTCAGAGCCGTGTGAGCATGGACTTTCCTCTACAACTTCTAACGAGCTGCAGCGATTACTCGAATTTTCATGATGTATAGCCTATTATACTGCAAAAAAAATATAATGACAATATAGCAGTACTAACGATTATTCATAAAGTTTACTTCCAAATACATGTTTCTCTAAATTGGATAATCGCTTTAAAATATCAAAGTTTGTATTGGAATTCGTTGGTGGCTGCACAGGTTTTCTCGAACTGTTGGATAATTCAGCTTTCAGGCGATCATTCTCTGCTTTAAGCTCTCCAATCATCTGTTCGAAAACGTCATAATCTTCCATGATTTGGTCTAAAAATTGATCAACTTGATCCATATTATAGCCCTTCATGCTTTTTTTAAATTCTTTTTCTAGAATATCTTTTGATGTTAATTTATTATTCATACACATCGCCCTTCCTTACGGTACATAAGCACATTAATTATAACATATGTAAAGGCAAATACGTGAATGAAAGTACAAGAAAATCGCCATTTAGCTTTCTTTTTCTATTTTGAGGACAATTCTACTATATCGTTTCCTCCAGCTAATCAGTTTATTTTGCTTTTGCTTCGCATCTAACTCTTCTGTAGTTTCGACAAGCTTAATCGCAACATTTGTATAATGAAGTGCACTCTGATAATTTTTCAATCTATGCTCGTATAGTATAGCTAGCTGTTCATAAGCTTGAATTTGAATCTTGATAGAGGTATAAGGTATACACTGCTCAAAGGATGAGGCTGCAAGAGTATACTGCGCCGCGCGCTTCTGTTCATGAGCTAAATAAAAATGGGCTAAACCTGTTTCCGATTTTTCAAATTGCTCTGTAACGGTCGATAATATTTCGTTGCCAGCATCTTTAAATTTTAAATCGTTATACCATTTTCCGATATTCGTATACGTTGTAGCTGAATCTTGCTTGTTTTGGTTAAAGAGTAGCTCTGTCGAATGAATATACAGCGTCACGAGCGATAGCAAGTCCCATTCATTATGCTGCAATACCTTTATTAAGCTATCAGCTATTCCACTTTTGATTGCATCTAAATAAATAACGGGTGCCAAAAAGCCAGGAATATCACCATTTCTTCTAAAACCGAGCTTCTCTTGCTCTACCTGCGTGAGCTTCATACGCTCCAAATCATTTTTCCATAATCTTTTTGTGCTATGCAGTAGATCAATTTGCTTTTGCTCACGAAGACGTGGGATGTACGACTGATTTAGTGTCCATCGCGTTTCTAGCTGCGGCCAATCAAAGCTTTTTCCATTATATGAAACGACTGTTGCACTACGTTGCCATAGCTTCGATTCAAATAAAAGAGCAGCCTCATTAGACGGATCAGCTAATACATATTGCGTTAAGATAAATTGTTCCTCATCTGTTTCTAAAAAACCGAGGAGAAAAATATGAGTTCCAACACCTTTAAGCCCAGTCGTTTCAGTATCAAAAAATAGTAGGGTGTCCTCAAATGTTACAGCATACGGATGGTCATTACCTGCCTCCTCCCAAAGTGCTATGGCATCGAATAACTGTCCGAGCTGGTAGTTTCCATGAAGGTAATCAAGCGGATATCGAACCTCTCTTTTAAAAAGCACACCGAAGTCGTTTTCAATAGGGGTTAGGCCTGCCTTTGTCCAATTATCCATATAGGTTGGCTTTGCAGGCTTTTGAAATGCAGGCTTGTCCGATTTCGCTTGTGTTTTTTTCCCTAGCATTTTTTTCATTTGCAATATTTTATTTTCGTACGACATTTCACCACATCATTTCACTTTTTAATATTGCTAATACCTTTAACACTTGACCCTTTCCTTCGTTCAAACTATCCTGTGCACCAATGCAGGATGGACAACCATTTTGACATGGACAGTTTTCCACATGCTCATAAGTTCGCTCTAATAAGGATAATAAAATATCATACACTCGCTCACTTAATCCAATGCCACCTGGGTAACTGTCATAAATAAAAATAGTTGGGCGATCATTATGCACGGCCTTCACTTGGGGCACAACGGATAAATCACTACGATCGCATTGAACAAATAGAGGGATAAAGCTTCCCATTGCATAAGCAGCTCCGTTTAATGCATCCGTCAGCATTTCCTCAGACCAGTTTTCTGGCAAATCAAAGCTCATCCATGTAGCGCTCGTATGCATTTCCATTGGAGGTAAGTGAATTTGACCGCTACCGATATTATCATGTGAATGGAAACGGATTTTAATGAGCCATAGTATAAACACACGATATTTTCAACATCGATTAATTTTTAGAAAAAAGAAAAAGAGCTGGGGTTTTCCAGCTCTTAGCTTCTTATGGCGTGTAAGGTGTAGGTTTCACCATCTGATATATGAAAGGCTTCCTGGTACAGATCATAGCCGATTAAATAGTGGCCCAGACTTCCAGCGAAAGAAAGCACGTCGTCTATCGCCTCACACGTTACGCCGTATTTATTTGTTATCCGTGTCACGGTATCGTTTTGCAGCTGCTCGTACTTTTTTACATCCATGACGCTAGCCCCCCTGCGTCAGCTGAAGATAACTCTCTACCTTTTTAGCCGCTTCTGGGTTATCAGCTAAAAACTTTTGCGTCCAATCCTCTAGCATCTCGCGTACGCTACCATAGTTTAACTTAACGATCGCATCCATTGTTAGCTTATGGTCAGCCGTCACTTTAGTATTAAAATTCGTTAATTTCCCGTCTAGTTGCTTCGTTCTAGCCATAACGCCACCCCTAAAATTATGATACCCTAAATCTATCATAAATAAATAAAGAAGTAAAGAAATAACGAATTATAACAAAGAATATATAATTTCATTTTTTATAAGAGGGGGTAACATAAGTAAAAAGAATTCCAGCAACAAAAGAAAAAGAAAAGTACCCCCTAATTAAAAATACTATATTATATATTATAAAAATAAATATTATTATTATTTATTATATATAGTATTTATTATAATTATTAATAGTATTAATAGTATTAATACTATTAATAGTGTTTTAAGTTATAGCCAGCTGGAGAGTGCTTCGTATTCTTTTGCCGACATTCGTACCATTAACTGACTTCCATCATCCAGGTTAATGACAGCTGTAGATACTTCGTTTTTCTTACCACCCACGGCTGCCCCAGCGATTAATCCGATAGGACCCGCAAGTAGACCGCCGCCGATAGCGCCTACCGCTGCTTTACCAGCGCTACGTCCTTCCTTGTGCTCCCATTCGATACTCGTAATTGTCTTTTTTACTTGTAAGCTAAGGCCTGCCTGGAATTTAACAAGCCCTGGTGTTTTCGTTTTAAACATACTGACATTCTTCCCTTGAATACCAGGAACGCCTTTGATTATTTCGAGTTTCATACTACGCATAATATTACCTACCCTTCCATAATTTACATTCATTTTAATATATACGGCGTACGGCGTAAATTGTTTCAACCAAAATAAAAAAGCCTGCTACCAAAAGGCAGCAGACAAAAAAGTTATTTTGCGGTGAATTTTACGAATTTAGGTGACGCCGTAATGTATGTGCCGCTTTTAAGTTTATACTGATACACACCTTCTACTAATTCCTTGCCTACTACGGTTAAGATCGTGTCTTTACGGACAGTACCCACAGGCTTCGTCCAGCGAGGACCGTCATAATAATTCAGCTTATCGACTATCACTTTGACAGTCCCCATTACGGCGTTCGGTGTAGCCGTAGCTGGCTTGTTAGTTAAAGGTTTTTGTGTACCCGCTGCGACGTATTTTACTCCGAAATATTTGCAGATACCTTTCGCGTGCTCCTGGGCGACTTCCAGCTGGAACGTCATATCAATCATCAATAAAGCTTCCCGCTTGTTGTCCATGAAACCATTTTCCGAAAGGATCGCAGGCATTTTCGTATGTTTTAGTACGTAGTAATTCGCAGACTTAACGCCACGCCATCGTTGCGTAGTACCTTGCTTTAGAAACTCTCCGATACATTCCGCCAGTTTTTTCCCTTTAGTCGATCCTGTACTGTAGAAAACGGTATTTCCTTCTGGATCGTACCCGTCAAACTTACCATCGAAACCGTCATAATGAATTGCCACATACGCGTCTGCCCCTGCATCGTTCGCTTTCTTAACACGTACCGCTAAAGGTGTGTCTGCGTCAGTTGGTGCGACTAATAAAACACCAAAGCCGCAGCGTGTTAATTCTGCGGCTAAAAGGTTGACTACGTGCTTATTAAATTCATTCTCTTTAATGTGACGCCCGATTTCTGAAATATACGGCGTTCGTTTTCCTGGTGTTTCTGTGCCGTGACCATCATCTAGAGCAATCAAAATTTTATTCATTATCTGCGCCCCCATACTTCCGACGTTCTTCCAGACGTTTGTTTGCTCGTGCCGTTTTGTGTTCGATTTCGTCAGCTACCCGATTCAGTACTCTTTGCGGAATCCATACTTCCCATCCAGCACGGTAGACATTCGCTGTCATACTTCGCCACATTGGCAAACCGAAGTTCCCTATAAGATAAAAGAAAGATAAATAAGGAAGCCCTAACGTCGTATCTACTCGATAAGCCAACGCTAAAATGATTAAGATAAACGAGGTACGATAGGCTCCGTTTACGCCGTACTCACTCGCATACGATCCATCTTTTTTAGCAGCTGCGCGTCCTGCTAACCAATCTAATGCTAAAACTGTAGCAAAAATCGTCATGACCGTTAGGGTAATGCCTGTCCCATAAAGGAAATTTAAAACACCTAAAATACCTGTACCGATCACTCCAGCTGTAGGGTTTGCTACTAACAGCTGGAAGTACTCTTTAATAAAATTCATCCGACCACGTCCTTTTAAATTAATAAAACCCCCTACGAAAACCGTAGAGGGCATAAAAAATAACGCTAGCTTATGCTGCGTTTACCAATCCAGTTAATTCATTATATTGTTCTTGCGTAATTCGATTATTCAGTAGAAACACATCGAGTTTTACTAGCATCTCCTCTTTAGTCCCAAACGTGCCGTTAGCAATTACTTTTTTACAATATGTGTATGTCATATTACCAATCTCCTCTTTGTTTTATAGTCCTAATTCAATTGACGACAACCTATAATCTAAATCAATCATGTACGTTGCATTCGATTCTTCTAATGCTCTAATTTGCTCACTTAAAGGCTGTTGATGCGGCTGCTCTACTTCTGGTTGATTCGGATCGGGATAACTAAATATTAGTGATTTTGTTGCTATATCCACTTTATACGACGAACATTCAGCGAAATCTTGCGAGTATTTGCCGTCAGTTAATACGATTAACCCGATAACGCCCTTTTCGTATTGATTCAGCGGTAAAACAGCTTCGTAGTCCTTATCAAAATTAACGTCCACATGATAGTTATACCCAGCGTTCCATATAAGTTCGCCCGTGTCCTTACGGTAGTAAATTTTCATTACTTTATACATTCGATCACCCCCATGCTTCCCATTCCCATGTTATACCGCTAATCCCTACCGGCAACGTAAACATCTTGTCCGTTACAATGGCACTTTGGGTATGCCCCTTAAATTGAATACCTGCACCGGTTGTGGACCCCGTAGATTCTGCGTACATAACGGTAGGCACTTTGTACAATGAGCCTGCCGGGTGTTTTTCTGTGTATACTAAGCGATAGTCATACGCCCCCTTAGCACCTTTAAATAGTATAACGGCTGGTTTGAAAGGTAAGTCATTAACCGTAGCGTAGTAGGTGTTAGTAGTACCGCCACCGTTAGCATACTCAAATACACGTACGTCTGCGCTACCCATAACCGTACCACTTACATACTTTTTCATTGTTCCCAGCTTCGCAATTAACTCTTCTAACGTGTCACCAGGTACGCCGCCGACTTTAGCAGCTAGTGCATTTTTATACGCTGTAAACTTCGCCACCACGTCCCCCAGCCCGCTAACGATCTGCGGCGTTTTCGGTTTGATTGGTAGCAGCTTGGTAAACGTCCACGTACGTATCGTTGGTTGGTGCGGTGGGTTCACGTAAATGTCGTTCGCTTCAATCGTGATCGTGTGCTTACCTAAAGTTAATGCGTCCCACTGTAGCGATAAGTCCAGGGTATGCGTACCCGCTGCGTTACGCGATCGTATAAGTACCCCGTTTAACTTCTCGTTAATCGTAACCCCGTCGCCCTCTATGTCGGTTACGGTGTACTGCTTCGTAAGCGCTACGTCGAAGGCTCCCAGGTACTCGTCTTTTCCGTCGATCGCAGGGGCTTCATTGGTGACGGGTACTAATGCTAACATGTGCCCCGCACCGTGCTGCTGGCTTGCCATTATGACTTGCATGTCAACTAGCTCGTATGACGTCTTGGCGTATGTGTAGCGGTGGTAGCAAACTGTGGTTAGTGGTTGTGACGTGTTAAAATTTAACACCACGCGTTCATAGTTCGGCGGTGTCGTGAAATTCATGTTTGAGACATACGCTATAGCATTTAATAACAGTAAACTACCTTTAGGTATGCCGCTAAACGGTGCGGGCGTTGCTGCATTACTATTAGAATAACGCGGCGCCCCCGTGCTTATTACGTCTTTTACATTACGGTATACTGTAGCGTTACCGAAAGCTACGGCTGCAGCGGAAAGCGTTATAAGTGCGTCCTTCTCGGTCCCTTGTAACCTAGCATAAGCTATTACTATACGCTTGTTCGTGTTAACTACTACGTTTTCTAGCAAAGTGTAGCCGCTGGGTAATGTCACAACTACGTCGCCTATCGTACTAAATGCAATTACCGAAACGTCCCCAGGTTGTATACTCGATGGGAAGGTAATAGGTATCGAGTCTGTTGCAACCCCGCCCACGCCTAAAGAACGTAATTGCGCTGCGTCTATAGTTTCTACCTGCTTTTTGTCTATGGTCGGTATTTCGTAGTCAATCGTTAGCTGCGGGAATCCTGCACTTGCGGTGCTTCTGGTTCCCGCGAAATTACCTGCGAACGCGGCGCTTTCGTTCCCTTTTAACAAAATACCGAAAGCTGTACCGTTAACCATTTCTTGTACAATGCTAGTTACGTCAACTGTGTACTTTATTGAGCTAGACGCTTCACGCAAAAATGTTACTACTATAGTCGGATCATATGTGGGTTTCGTGTTCCAGGTTACAGTCTTGTAGTCGTACGGTTCTTTTATTGCGTGCACGTCTACTAAAAAGCTACCACCGGCGTTTGACTCTGGGGGAATGTATAAACTAGCTTTAGTAATAACCGCACCGTTTGGGATAAGCCCTAAGTCTACGTTTATAAGCGATTCGTATTCGTGTACGGGGTTACTACTTTGTTTCCCTACGGTCAAATTCCCGACAGTCGATCGGTTATTATTAGGGTACGGACTATCTACGAACACGTCATACCAAGACGTATTTGTCCTATTTAGTATTACTTGTGGCATTTGTTATCACCATCCTTTACATCAAAATAAGGGTGTTAATGTCTTCGCGTAAGCTCGCTACGTCGGCGGCAGCTAACCCACCCCCTTTAGACTGTAAGGTAAAATTTGTAGTTGTCGCGTTGTAGCGAAACGGGTAAATTCCCCCAGCCTTTAGGGTGTCTGCTTCCAGGGCTTCACCGTCCACTGTTAATGCTACAGCTCCCAGGCTATTGACGTTTAATGTTGCAGCGCCCGTGTTTGCAGCTGGTGCTTTAAAGGCTATTGCCATACCGTCGACTAACTCTGTAGGCGCTGGCGTCAAGGTTACGGCGTATGCGTTGCCTACGTTCGTTGCTACGGCGTAGCCTGGGTGCTTTACGTAATCCGCCTCATGCTTTTCAGCTTCTACCTTACTCGCAGCCGCTTCATCAATCTTTTGTATTAAAGACAGTAGCGCAGCCCGTGTATTATTTTCGTTCCCTAAAGGTATAGGCAACTGTAAATTATCTGTATATGTTGGCATTTTCTAACCCCCTTAAGGTTTGTATGTTTCGAATTCGTCCCATGTCAAATTAAGAGCGTCCATCTGATCCCAGGTTAAATTAAGAGCATCCGTCTGATCCCAAGTTAGGAATGAGAACTCGTACTCTACTCCCAGGTGTGCGTGAACAATATTATCAATCACCGCTTTTAGATCGTCTAAGTTAGGTGGCACGCCGTACTTACCTACGAACTTCACAATAATTGATCCTTTCGGAATATCTACTGTTACGTTAACGTCGCCCCCGCTAAACGCTTCCGCCACCGATTCGATTAACGCTGCGGAAAATTGCCCGAAGCCTCGCCATTTAGACAATACGCGACTACGGCGTATGTCGTAACTGTCCGCTTCATTAGTAGGGATTTTTAATTTTTCTTCCCAATATTTAAGGCCCCATGTAGCCGTTAAAATTCGCAGTTGCTTTCGTATTTCCTCGTTCGTAGCGTCTACATTGTCCAGCTCCGTAGCTATGGAACTTTGTATGTCCTTATATAGAAAAGATTCTTGATAGTAGTCTGGCCCACCGTCTACCATACGCTGCGCTCGTTCGCTCATGGCCATTAGATCGTCACCGTCCCTAGTACGCACACCTGGTCTACAGCTGGGGAAATGTCCGCCGTAGCACCGTTAATTAACAAGTCACTGTAGTTACTTACACCAGGTGTGCTAATTAATAATGCTCCTTCTTTGTTGTAGACTAACGGCGTGTCAGTGAACGCTAGTGACGTAATGTACTCGGCTGACATTGCTTCGAACGCTTTTTTTACTGCCGCTGGATCATAGCCCGCCGTATAAGTCACGTTAGCCGAAATATTAACTTCTAACGCCGTAGCAGATACAACCGTAACTTGTGCCCCACATGGTGCCTTTCCTTCACCTAGCCCTGTACTTCCAGGATCTAAATATGTTTGTACGGCTTCTACTAAGGAAGGTGAGGCTGGCTTTTTCTCTGCATCTACAATGACGACTTTCACGGTATTGTTGCCGTTCCAGCGTGGGATAACCCGACAGTCACCGACGCCCGCTACACCTAAAACCCAGGTACGATAGTCGTTTTTATTACCGCCTGTGTCGGGGTTGTTTACTTTAAACTCGTAACGTGCGTAAGCCGATTCGTCGGTCTCTTTGTCTGTACCTTTTTCGTAAGTACCTAGATCGACAATTGACCGTATCCCAGCGATAGGCGGCACAAACGTAATTTCCGTACCTGTTGCTAGATTCGCCATAGTACCAGGCTCTAACGCTGTAATATTCACGTTAAGCGTACTGTTTGTTGCGAACTCGGTTAGCACATCGACAGTGTACTCGATAGGGTCCCCTGTACTGCTGTCTGTAATAATAGCGCTGGCTGTATGTCCAGCTTCGATACGCACCCCTGCGTCAGCTGTGACACTTAATGTGCGCTTATTTGTAGTAGCAGCGTTTCGCTTTAGTCCTACTTCCGCAAGTAGTAAGTCCAGGTACTCTTCTTCTGCGTATTGTGCGTGGCCGTTTTTTAAAATGGTGTCCTGATTAACTTGCAGCTGCTTAATTTCTTCTGGGACCGTCGCTACTGTGTCATACACAAAGTCGCCTGGCTCTTTTCTCCAGGAATCGTCTACCCTTGAAAGTACACGATCACGAATAGTACTTTCGTTTTCTTCGAACACAGGTGTAAATTTCTTTCTAACCATTTAAACTCACCCCTTCCAGCTGTACATCTACTCCGAAAATCGATTTAATTGTACAGCTCATATAAGCAGCGTCTGTTTCGTTTCGACCTTCTAAAGAAGACCTACTTACTTCCACATCTAGTACGTCCGTGATCCAGGGGTCGTATATTAGTGCTTCGACAATCGCCCTTTTCATTTCTTCGAGCTTCACTTCGTCGCTAATGTCCTGCTTTTTAACAAGATCCACGTCGCTGCCGTATTTGTGGTGTAAGTCTTCGTTATCAAGGTCGGCATAAATTAAATAAACACCTCGAATAGTGTTTAAAGCTTTCATCGTAATATGCTGTACGGCTTCCGCCCCGCTTACTGTTTTTACGTTACCTTGCATATCACGTATGAAGTCTCCTTTTTCCCAATCAAAGACAGGTACTCTTTTATCTTGCTCACTCACCGCACCAGCCCCCTTACTTTACTTCTTTAATCAGACCGTTATCGAATACGATTGTTTTATTATCTGCGCTAATAAAAGTGCCCTTCACGCCTTCACCATCTATTTTTTCGAGAAGCCCAAAGCGTGTACCATTTCCGACGATAGGTAGAGCGAAGTATCGTGCCCCTTCTTCCAGCGGTAATAGCCTTATCGGTACTTCGAAAATATCTATATCTACAGGTATTTTCGCGCCTTCAAAAACAAAAGTAGCTTCTGGCTCCACAGTGATTACTTTCACAACTAAAAGCCCAAAACCACCAGGTTTCGAGCTGTTGTTCTGCGGCCGATTTCCGCCCCTCATTAACTTAAGTAAGTCCACGTCGTTATTCGTTTTTGCCATACGTAAACTCCTTTACTTTTTCTTGTTCGGATTGGTAGTCGCGTCTTCGTACTTGATTTCGGGAATAGACGCACTCTTTTCTATGTCCATCGCTACCGTGATATAGTCAGAGCTGTATATTTCCTGCGTAACATTCCGAATATGGTAAGCGCCTATTATGCCCGTCTGTTTCTCTTCAACGTAGATTACGTCGCCAGAATAGAAAATCGGCATATTACCAGGGTTAAAGCCGTCAATTTTCGATGATACTTTAATCTTCGAAAGTTTACTTAGTAGGTCACGTGCTTTGCTTTCCATTTTGGCAGCTTCATCTTTATTCACTTCTTCAAAATGCTGTAGCTTTCCGAAAAGGTTATAATTCGTATCATGTTTTCGCACTACAACCTTACCTGTTTCACGGTTTACCAGCTTCACTTGTGTTACGATTTCCTCGGCACTTTCTTCGTATGAAGCCTTCGTTAAATTAACACCCACCTGGAAAGCCCAGACCTCTTTCGGTACAACCCTTTCGAAAAGGTACAATCCAAAGTTATTTACAGAGGGGTCAAAACGAAACCAATAGTTTTTACCGCCAGCCTGCTTTGTGCGTGCTAGCACGTCTACAGCTATTTCGTCGGGGTTTCCGTTTTGATACCACAAAGCGGGTAATACAACCTTCGTATTAGCTAACTTTGCGATTCTTACGCCTGTCTTTTTAGCTAGGTCTTCGAATACTTTATTAGCCGTAACTGTGTTCTTTTTATAGTAATAATCGTCTGGGTTATTTTTAAAATAAAAAAGAGGGTCGTACGCCGTAAGGCTTGCTTGCCCCGTCTCGTCCAACCCTCTTTTTAATATGCTACCAAAGAATAAACGCTTGTCGTTATTCCACAGCTCTACTGTTTTTCCTAGCAAGGTGTTAAGTAGCTTGTCGTTCTGTATTTGTAGTGTCAGCCCTCTACACACGGCTTCTGTCTGATCGTCGATTGTCGGCGCTACCGTTAGTATCTCCGCTAAACTATAACCCGCTACACGAACATCAATCATACCTTTAACACCTGCCCTGGTTTAATTTTATTCGGGTCTGACCCGATTACCTTTTTGTTAGGCTCATATAGCTTTGCGCGCCAATCCTTGATACCTAACTTTTTCGCAATTCTTATAAGAGTGTCCCCTCTAACCACTGTGTAAGTTTTAGCAGTTGCTTGAGGCTTAACCGCCTCACGATCTGCGGACTGCTTTGTCCCTTTAGCGGGCGCCGTACCCCCGATAGTAAGCTTTTTCGGCTTCACTTCACGACGTTCACGGAAATTAATGCTGTATTTTATGTCACCCTCGTACCCTGTGAATTCAGGGTTAAAGCTCTGTATAAACATTTTTTTGTTGATAGCTAACACAGGACAAATCACTTGCACAGTGGCACGGGATTCCTTTAATTCTTCGAAAATCTTTTTATATTCTAAAGGCTTTCGAAGCCTTGATTTATCAATGACAACATAACCTGGATCGTGCCGAGCTGGGAACTCCGCATTCCAGCCAAAGCTGTCTAGATCACGACCATTCGGGACTTCGACATTCCCCAGGTCTAATATGTTAATGCTGTGTACGGACGTATCACCATTCGTATATTGAATAGTAGGGGGTAGCACAGGAAAGCCGTAGTAAATATTCCGCTTAATATCGAGTACAATAAGCTCTACTTTCAGCTGTTTAATCACCTAGCAATACCCCCATTTCTGCCGAACTTAAAATTTCATCCGCATTTTTTAAACGCTCGAATAGTATCGCAATAATTTCTTCTGCTAACTGTTTCGGGTCTTTCCCAGCTGCATCAATTTTTAGCTCACCTATTAATCTTTCGATGATTATCTGCTTGCTTCCGCCACCTTTAGCTGTAGCTGTAGACCCCGCAGGATTCACCTTGCCAGCCTGTACATTTACGCCTGGTGTAGTTCCTAGAGCGTTATTCATAGCATCCGTTAGAGCATTCTTTTGTTTTGCCATCCCTTCGGCCATCGTCGTAAGGATTTTACTACCGTTCAGCGTTAAATTACTTAAAGGTCCTGTTTTTGCATCAGAGAATGGTAAGTACTCTCGCACTTTTCCTAATACACTTTTAACAGCGTCAACAGGGGCAGAAGCTGCCGCCATAATACCGTCAGCTAGTGTTTGTAAAATCGCCTTTCCGCTATCGAAGAACAGCGTTTTCAGCCCACTAAAGAACGATGTTATACCGTCCCATACGCCCGAAAGCATATCGACCATACTCTGCCAAGCCGTGTCCCAATCCCCGCGTAAAATAGCTAGTCCAGCCCCTATTAGACCAGACACGATAGACCAGGCGACTTGTACAATTCCGCTTATAATCTGCCAAATTCCAGAGAGGACTGTAGCGATATACTGAAAACTACCGATTATCATAATTTTTACAAATTCTACGCCAGACATGAGGTACGAAGATATATAAGCCCAGGCAATTTGTATGATCGCACTTATGGATGACCAATGAGTACGGACCCAATTAACGAGTGTAAGAAAGCCTGCAACAACACCATTAATAAAGGTCATAATAACAGGTAGGATCACTGTTTTGAAACTTGTAAAAATACTTAATGCTACTTGCCCTAATTTTTGTAGGATAGGCATAACCGCTGTAACGATTTTAGACCACAGTTGTTGCAGCACAGGTAAAAATGTTAGCAGTTTAGCTTTTACTACGTCCCAACCGCCTGCTAAATTTATTAAATAACCGATTAGTAAACCTACTGCTATAACAATTAACATAACAGGGTTCATCGACATAACTGTATTAAGCGCTAGTTGTGCCGCTGCTACAATTTTACTCCAAGTATTCACCAACTTTAAGTACGTAAAATACAGTAGAAATGCCGTGGCTATACCTATAATGTAGGGTTTAAACTTCGGGAAATTCGTCAAGAAGTAGGTACCTACGGAAATGAGAACACCACCTATTTTTTGAAGCACCCCAGCTGCTAAACCAAAAGCCGAAGCAGCAAAACTCCCGAAAGCTTTTACACCGTCAACAATATCCCATAACATGTTATTAAAATTCGAAGCGCCCTCTACGCCGAATAACCTTACAAAATACGATTGGTCTCCGCTCCCTGCCATCATGTCAAAGATAGCTTTAAACGGTGCGGCTATAGCTCCTACCACTTTACCTACGAGTGACAAACCGCTTTGTGCGCTTGCTACAAATCTGTCGACTGCTCCGCTATCCTCTAAGTAATTCAGCCAATCTAAGAAGCCTTGTAAGCCTGCCTTCGCTTTCTCGAAAAGCGGTTCCCCTAATTTTCGGCCCATACTCCCCATGAAGTCCTGTGCGTTACTAATCATGCCCTTGAAGCTTTTAGACTGCATTTCCATACCGCCCTCGAAGCGTTTCTCCATAAGTGCAAAAAGCGCCTCGTTAAAGGCTTCCTGGTCGGTTATTTGTCCTTTTTTATTTACAGGGTTTTTACCCATTAATTTAGCCTGTTCTTCGAGCATACCTTTCGTAATACCAAACTCTTTCAGACGCTCTAATTCGCCTGTCTGCGCGTCTGCCACGGCTTCCACGGCTTGCATAAGGTCTTTCCCCATTACAGAAGCCATGTCCCCCGTAATGCCCAGCACCTTTTTACTTTCGATTCCGTAAGATTCTAGGCGGGTTGTCGCTTCGATGATTTCAGGAATTTCGAAAGGTGTTTTAGCGGCGAATTTTTCCGCCCAACCTAATTGAGCTATCGCTTTTTCTTGCGATCCTAGTACAACGGTTAATGTGTTTTGGTATTGCTCCATATCGGCGTTGGCACCGACTAGCCAATTATAAGCCCCTTTAATTGCCATACTTCCAGCAAGGGCTGTGATTACACCCTGTAGACTAAACAGCTTTTCTCTTAAGCTGGTAGCCTGCTTCCCCTGGTCTTCCAACTGTCGGGACGCTGTACCAGCAGAAGCAGCAAAACGACCGTTAGCTTCTCTTAGGCGTCCGCTGCTGTCATGGTAACGACCCATTGCTTGATCTAAATCGATCACTTCTTCGCTAAAGTTTTGTGTAGCGCGTATCGCTTGTGACATGCTGCTCGAATAGCTGCCTGTGTTTAAATTGATACGTGCCCCCATTGTAAATTCACGTGCCATCTACTTGCCCCCTTTTCTCGCCTCTTTCGCCGCTTTTTCTTCCGCGTCGATTTTCAGCTGGGTAGCCTGGTAAACAAACTCTTTCTCTAACGGCGGTAAATCTAGAATTTCGTGGGGCAGTCTGCCTTTATCATTCCAGATATACGCAAGCAGTTGCGCTTCGCCGTTAGATTTTAGGAGTTTTTTACTTCTGCTTCGACCGCCTTTTTCGCTTTCTTACCGAAGCCACTAATATCTTGCACAACCATAGCTGCGTTAAAGATTTCACCTGGTGAGAGTAATTTCTCTACCGCCTGGTCCGCCGTTGTTACGGCTAACTTGTCTAATAGTTGTTTATTAGCGAACGAGAAATCACTGCGCGTGTCCTTGTCTGCCGCTGCGATAATTACACGGATCATTAGTTTGTCGTCGTCGATATCTGGCTTCATTCCGCCCGTACCGTCTGGAACAAATTGCATACAGTCTTTTTTAATCGTTTTGTATTCCTTGTTTTCTAACGCCGTAACAGGAATATCCGCCTTTAACTTTTCACAAGAGATTGCATCCTGTTTTAGTTTTTGCAGATCCCCAGCATCCGCCCCTAATACGTCTTCTAAAGAAAGGAATTTTGACATACTATTTACCTCTTTCCGTTGTGTTTTTTGCAAAATAAAAAGGACGCCGTAGCGCCCTTTTGTTAACCGTCAATTGTTTGTAAGAATCGGAAATCATCAAATGTAAAATCGAAGTCTAGTTCGACAAATTCTTCTACGTTGTAATTTAGCAACTTTGTACCGTCAAAGCTCACGCCGATAAACAGGATAGCTTCTTCGCCGTTCGCTGTCGGGTCTGCTAATTTTCCTACGTAGTTATATTTGCCGTGAGGGTTCTCCGCAATCTTCTTTTGTAAACGACTGTCCGTTTTTAAGATGGTGAATGACCCACTTGCTTCACCGCCTGTTACTTTATGTGATTTTAAAAATTTACCTGGTACTGTGTAGGTTTCTTTGTTGTAATCCAGGTCTGAATCGAACTCTTGCGTTAATTGTACTTGCTGCCCGTTCTCGTCATACAAAAAACCATACAAGCCATTAATAGGTTCCATAGACTAAACCCCCTTTACTTATTAGTTAAAGCTGACATTAGCTTTTTGATAGATTTTTTCCATACTGTCTACAGGTGTAACCCCTGACACGAAGTAAGCTTCGTCCAACTTCGCCGTATAAATCGGGTTTGTACCGTGATAGTCTGGATCTGGTCGATACGTCGCGCCAGGCTTAAATACTTCTTGTAAAACTAAAGGTTCGAAGTACTCTTTCTCTACTGTAGCTGCATATGTTTCGCGAGCCTCTGGCGTATTACTACGTGTCTTTTTGTATTCGTCGCCGAATAGTTCTAGATCGTACGCCATCTGGTCTAAAGCGTTACTTACTCGAATCTTACTCATTTCGATTCGTTCATCCTCACCTGGTACCGTTAACGTATTAATAGCCTCGTCGATAATCACTTTATCGCCTTGTTGTACTAGGATCAGCGTACCCACTTTTTTCGCCTCAATCCGTTCCGCACGTGTTAGTTTTTTGTTAACTAATTTATACGGCGTATCTTCATCCGTTAACGTGCGATTTAAAGCGACAGAAGCAACGCGAGCAGCTATATAGATAGCGACTTCCCCAGCTGTAAAACCGTCCGCACCATTACCGACATTAACAATTGCACGGTGATTAAAGGCTTTACTTTTTTGATGGGCAGCGCTTAAGTTCGTGTCCCATGACAGCGGTCCGCCATTAACGAATGTAATGTACAACCCGTCATTTCGTACTCGTCGTAACCAACCTTCTGTAGCTACCACTTCCGCTGGGTCTGTATAATCGTCTAATGCGATTGCTTTTGCTCGCATATCTGCTTCTACTTCCGCACGGTACCCAGCGTATTCTGTGCCTGTTACTACTTCGCCGTTATTACCACCACTAAATGTTACGCCTGCGTTATCGGCAGGAAGTTTTTCGCCAGCGGATTTTACTCTTACGTATTCCGAAGAGTTTAATGCCGCGACGATCTCCGCCACAGTAGCACCTTCAACTTTCATTAACACTTTTTCTTTTTCTAAAATTTCGATGGACTTACCACCGCTTAAGCTTTCCGTTACACGTGCCGCAAAGGAACGCTTCGAAGGGTATAATGTCTCCAGCTCTAGTGCCTTTGCTGACGTATCGTCATTTAAAAGAGCTATACCCTTCGCCGCTGCCGCTGTAGCCATACGATAGCCTAAAACCATACTCGGCTTACCTTTAAAAGCGTGGTTATAAACTGTATTCGCCGTTAACGCCGTATTTTCAGCGTTGTATAATTCGTTAAAATCTTTATCGGAATAGCACTCTTGTAGCACATTGACAGGACCCCAATCAGATGTGAAAGGATACGTTACAATACCACGAGTACCGTTCGATACCTCTTCTAATGCGGCGACGATTCGTGTGTAAACTCCCGACAACACTTTATGTTCGCCTTGTTTATATGTTCCAGACATTATTTAGCCCCCTTTTTACGAGTTAAGAAGCTTTTCACAGCAGTTTCTGTCTCCTTTTTAGTAGCTTCTTCTTTGTCTAACAACGCTGCTGCTACTATTTCTGGTGTTACTTCAAATAAAGCGGCATTAGCAATCAATTCCGTTTTAGAATACTTTGCTTCTTTTTTTGCCGCTGTTACTTTTTCAGCCATTCACTTAACCCCCTTCAATTATTTTCACTTTGTTACCTACGTGAGTTGCTGCTGGCGCCGCTTCTGGAATAGGTCGACTATAGATAACCTCGTAGCGGATCGTAAAAGGCATATCCGTACTTTGGGTGTTATTAAAGTCAATCTCGACTTTATATAGCTTTCCTATCTGTCGAGCGTTTGCTTGGTCAGATTCGAACATAGGCAACCATTCGTCACGATCCATTAAATTTTTTTCCAGCTTGTCGATAAGGCTCCCCAGCTGGTCTAAATCTTTCACATAAAGAGTACCGTACTGCGACGCACGTTTCGTGTAATGATAGCGACCTAGATTCTCGCCCTTACGTCTGCTAGGACCTTCCCATAGAATAACAGGACGCGCTACTTTGGGCGGTGCCTCGCTCAACTTATGCGATGTTACCTCTGTTACCTGGTAAACCCATCGAGCTAGCGCTTCTAATTCTTGTAAGTAACCCAATCAGTAACCCCCTATCCAAACAGCTCGCTGTATAATCTACGAAACTCAAATTCTACTATTTGATCCATGTCGTCATTGACATAGTCCATAGCCTTTTCGAACATTCTAGCTCCTGGTACTACTTTCCCTGTAAGTACCATACCTTTGCTGTGTCCAGGTAAATAATGAAACGTACCGCTACGCCATTCACCTGGTACAAAGCGTCCTTTTTCTTGCGTGAAACCGTCATTCACATATTGCGCGTATTCGACATTTGTTCCTACAACGGCGTACGACCTTTTCCCAACAACAATTTCGAATACATTGTCTGGGTGCCCCATTGACATAGACCCTTTTAAACGCCCTGTTCGTGCTGGGGTCAAGTCGTCCAGGTATTCTTGTAGTCTTAACGCCGTAGTCCGTAAAATACGGTCTTTCATTCGGTCGACTGCCTCGCCGTTCATATTTATTAGCCCCTGTTGCCATTCTTCCAAGCCGTCTATAGAAAAACGCCTGTTTCGAGCCATTAGAAGAACTGTACCCCGTTATCTGCGTTAGTAGCGTTCTGGGCTTCGAATGCTCGTTTGTAAGGTAGTAGCATCTGTTCTACAACGTCTAAAGGATCGTCGGCTTTTCGTACGTAATGACCTGTAGGGGCTGCTTCTGTAATAAAGCCGTTCACTGCGTTTACTTCTGCCTTTTGACCTTCTGCTAATATCTCGAACGCAAGCGCTACAGCTGTCTTTAAATGTTCTGCTGGGAGTTGCTCCGTGTACTTTGGTACACCGCCAATCACACCAAAAGCGTAACTATTCGCTCTATGCAAAAAGCGTGTAACGTCATCCACAAACATACTAGCAGCCGTAGGGTAGTAGCTCGGTAATTCTTTGACTGTTAAAAATGACATACTAAACAAGCCCCCTTATTCAGCTAGAAGGGCTTCTGCCTTTCCAGCTTCGATTACGGCTTCAATAATTACCGCTTTTTTAGCGTCGTAAGGGAACTCTACCCCTACTTTTTTTGCTTCTTCGGCTAACGGATCGCGATTGTACTTATCGTCTAACGCTTTACGTAAAAGCGTCAATTCGTCTTCTGTAGGCACTTTAGGTGCTCCTCCGCTATTTTGTTCGTTTAATTCTGTAGCGCCTTTCTGTTGACCGCCTGTGCCTTCTTGCGCTACTTCTTCGGCTTTACCTTCTGCGATAAGCGCATTCGCGCTTAATAAGCTAAGTTCTTCCGTCTTCCCAGCTTCTACGATAGCTCCATTCAGTGTGATAGCCGCTAATAAATGTACACGTTTCGTTTTGTTGTTTGACATGCTATATTACCCCCTCGAATTTAAAAAGGGACGTACAATGACGTCCCATCCTATTTTTTACTAAGTTAAAATTACCGCTTGTTTAATTAAATCTGGGTTTAAGATTTTCGGGAATGATGCCGCTACTACTTCTACGATTTCACGACGTGGACGCTGTTGCGTGAAGCTGTGTGCATAGATGCCAGGATTCATTTCGTTTTCTACCGTTGGGCCTAATAGTTGGCTACCGATCTCGCCACCCTCTACTAGGAACACGCCTTTATTTGCCGCTAGTAATCGTTGTTGTTGACGGACACCGCCGTTATTTACGTCACGGTATGCTACTACAGTGTCGAAAGCTTCCATGCGTGGTAGTTGGCGTCCTGTTAAGAAGTCATTCAGTTGATTGATTGTGATAAGTTGGTCGCCAGATCCTGTAATAGCTTTACGCACTTCTGCGTTATTCATGACTATACGAATGGCGCCAATACCTGTTACGAAAACGTCAGGCGTTAAGCCGTTTAAATCCACGTAATCTTGTACCCATTTCTCGTAGTCATTTAAAATTGTAGCGCCTACGTCGTTCCAACGTGTCCCAGCTGTCACTTTGTTCTCTGCTCGTACACCGAAGTCTACGCCTAAGTTAATACCAGCTTTGTTATAAGCTAATCGCCCTTCGCCTAGTGCCTGCCAGCGTAACCACTCGATACGAGCGTCAATATTACCCTTTACTGTAGCTGCCTTTTGTAATAGCTGTTTTTCAGCAATACGGCGTTTACCTGGGTTACCTTTATCTAGTAACGCTGCAAGTTCTTTTTTAGTTACGATGTAAGATTGCCCAATGTCCGCAATCTCACCAGATACTCGGCGTACCGGATCACGATCAGTTAATGGTAATTCCGCGCCATTGTCTACAATGTCCGCCATGTCCATTTGACGTTCTAGAACTGTTTCGTTAAAGTCGATTTCGTATGTTTCTTCTGTAGGTAAGAAGCGGCTACCGATGTACGACTTCATTACAGGTACTTCTTTAATTGTTTCCGTAAAAACGGGATTCGCGAAAAACTCGCTATACTGTGCTAAACCTGCCATAATGTGCAAGCCCCCTTATTATTTTGGTTATATTTTTGCAAAGAAAAAGGCGCTAGGCTTCTTATACGAAGCGGATAGCACCTGCTAATTTAGCTTTAAATGCGTCTGTTACACCGATTAACATACCGTTATATACGGCGCCGTGTACTAAGACTTGACCAGCTGTGACGTTCGGGTTATTACCGTTATCGTCGATGTTAAATTTGATAGATTCATCTAAGATTACAGGGTCACTCTTCCCAGCTGGGAAAGCCCCTGTCGCATCTGCGTACTTCTCGTAAAGACCTGACGTGTCGTCCTTTACTAGACACGTACCTTCTTTTACAAGCTCGCCTTTCGCGAATTTTGCCCCGTCTAACGTAATACCGTTTGTAATATACGTATAATGCGCGCTCGCTTTAATCTCACGCGCTGCCTCTGCCGAATGACGGCGAATTGTTACGTCCATATTAATATAGCCCCCTTAATTTTGTTGTTAGTCTTTTTTGATACCCATCATTGCCAAAGCTTCGGCTTTAGTTTTATCGTGTTTCTTGTTTTGATCGGTACCGCCCGCACCGCCGCCTGGTGTCTTTCCTCTGAAACCTTCACCGCCAGCTTGACCGCCTTTGTCGTCTTCATCGTCAGCACCATCTACAGCTGTGAATAAGTTAGGCTCCGCTTCCGATAACTTCTTAAGCGCACGCTCTACAGACTTCGGAACAAGCACGTCGTCTTCGTCGTACTCTAGTAAGTCCTTGTAGTCGTCTAGCGCTCGTACTACTTGTTTCGGGTTTACAGGGTTGTACACACCAGCCGCTTTTAACACTTCATTTTCGATTGTTAAACCTTTAAGCTGGGGCTGTAGTGTGTCGTAAGCCTTCGCTTTTTTCTGTAGCTCATTCAGCTGCGCTTCGTCTACCGATAAGCTGCCTTTCTTTTGGCCTTGTAAAGCCAAGTCGCCGAAAGTTGTTAGCAAGTCCTTGTTATCGATGTTATCTGTATCTACGCCAGCGTCAGTTAAAGCCTTCTTTACCATTTTTCGAGCTTTTACCATAATCATACGATCCACGTCTGATTGTGTGTAAATTGGCTCGTCGTCTTTGCTTTCTGGTTTGAAGTCCTTTGCGGCGTCGTATAATTCTTGATTAATCGTTTCATCGTCTAACAGTTCTTGCAGCTGTGCCTGGTACTCCTGTAAGTCAATTTTCCCCTCACTAAGAAGCTTCTGTAGTCGTTTAATAAATTTATCCATGCGTCACCTTTCGCAGTATAAAGCCCTGCGGCTATATCTGCCCTGTTTTGGCTGGGGGTTACAGGGTCCCCGATATTTTGCCTTTCCAGGTATTATGTGCCCCTGGTAAGGTAGGGCGTATAAAATAACAGCGATCTAAACTTGCGTGAAGTACATACACGCTTTTAGATCGCCGCTATTGGTATTAAAAAAGACCACCATATGAGGGGCGGTCAGTCTAATTCGATTATAGTTGTAGGCTGCACTTCTGGCGCCTCGTCACCTTGTATAAACTCGTTAAATTCATTCACAATATCCTGCGGTGCTCCTTCTTTTAAGTGCCAATTACCAGGATCGTCTACGAAATAGTCGCTATCCATAAACTTAGGTCGTGTTCCCGTCATTTTTAACGCCCCTTTCGATACTCGTCTAGTGCCTGCTCTATCGCTTCACCGATTTTTCTAGCCCATTTGCGGGGGTTAGGATTTAATCTGTATTCTGCGAACGCTTCGGCCACGACTTCACGATGATTTTTTGTAGCATATCTACTTAGATCGTTACCTAGATTCTTATCCTTTAACGCTGCCTTCGTGATGGGTGTAATATACTTATCCCTTAAACCGATTTTATCTAAGAAGTAGTCTACACTATGACCGAACTCATGTACAAGAATGGAGACAGGCTTTTCTGTACCTTCTGGGTGCCACTTGCTTTCTACGTCTCGAATAACAGATTGCGAAAGAGCTTTATAGTCCTTCGCCCATTTCTGGTTAAAGGTTATCCCTGCCTGATCCTTCCACGTATTATTAGCTGCTTGTGCATATGTGTTACTAGGAATAGGGCTAGGCTTTCTTACATGCCTTTTCACGAAATAATCTATTGTCTTTTGCTCTAAACCTTCGAAGGTCTTGCTATTAGCCTTTAAGAAATCCGCTACAAGCCTTTCGTAAGCCGCTTTATTCCTTGCCTGCGCTGTACCTATAAAATTAATGTCCTCTATTTCTGGGTACAGTTGGAACAGTTTATACAATTCCTCATTTACTTCATTCGCCAACGCTAAGTCATAGCCCTTGTAGTCCACCGTTTTTACCTGTGGAATATTTTCGGCAGCCCATTTGTTAGCCTCGGCTATAGTTGCCGCTGGAACAAAAGCGTTATCTATTACTGCTATTTTAGCCGCTTCTACAGCTGTAAATACTTTCGTAGCAATTTTAACAGGCTGGAACGGATCGAAGAAGTTTTTCGGTATATCCGCTAAAGTCTCGCCACGACGTAGGTATTTAATCGGATTCTCATTCCGCACAAGATCATCAATATTCGGTAAACCTCTTTCCGCTGCATATTCTTTATATGAGCGGGCTTTGGTGTATATGTTCTCTCCGAAGTTTGTTTTATCGTCACCTTTCCCACGTGCAATACGTTCTTTCGTACTTACACCTAGCGCAGAAAGGACAGGGGACCACTTACAACGACAATTCGGATGATTCGGGATACGTTTACCAGCTTCTCCTGGATTTTCTGGTGTATCGTAGTCTAATTCGAATATCTGCCCATCGTTTTGCGCGTCTTTCGGTGCTGTACGAGCATCGAGTACTGCGTTCCATCTTTTGCCGTCCAATATATCCGCGTTTTGTAGGTAAGTATGGTTCGCCCCTTGTGCTGCCGCCCTATTAATTTCAGTACGAGCAAGACGTACGGCGTTATAATAACCTTCCTGGGTGTGATTTTGTATTTCGCGTGCTGTTCGATTAATTGACCAGCCGCTACCTAAGGCGTTCTCGACGGTAACAACCATTTTCTTAGCTAAATACTGTGTATTCGCTCTTAAACGATCACTATACGTATTTCCGTCTGGGAGCCAGGGGTTTATTAACGCACCTATTACATGTCCAACTGTTAAAATCGGTACATTCACAGCTACTTTTGTGGCTTGTTCCAGCCCGAAAGCATGTAAGTAATAGGATTCCGCATAGCTATAGGCTAGATTCCGGTCTAGCTTCGTCTTTTGCTGGTCTGTCCCTAGCATTTCGACAAGCTGTTGTTCTAATTTTCCCAGCCTAGCTATTTGCCGCCTCATATTCCGCATTTTAGCCTCGTCAATCGGCTGCTTTACAATAGGCACGCCCTGCGCGTCTTGTACCTCGTTATAGATTGCCTTTATTTCTTTTGTTATGTTCTGCTTGATGCGCTCCCAGAGAGGCGTGATCTCTGTAGCATATTTAGCCGCTCGAACGTCTAAAATCGCTTGGTGCTTTTCGATAAACCCGTCAAGGTCCTTTTGTCTTCGTGCTAACACCTTCGCGTCTAGTAACTTATTAGCTGGGGGCTGCTTCGCCATATGCTAACCCCCTTATTTTAAAATAACAGCTGACATGCTTTTTAAACCTTCTAGATCATTGTTAGACATCCCTTCCGCTGATATCTCTACTACTTCATTTCCACTTTGTTCTGCTAACTCTTTCAGACGAACAAAAGCAGTGTTATTTTCTAAAGGTCCCGCTACACATACATAGCCGCAACTTTCCAACTGCTCTACGATCTCTTTTAACTCCTTATTCATCATTACCACCCCCGTTATCATCATTACCTGTACTTCCGAACTCGCCACCAAAACCTAATGCGGCCATTCCTGCCGCCGCTGCGCGCTTATTCTCTTCGTCCTTTTGCCCCTTCATTTCTTTTAAAGCAGAAACAGGGTCTTCGATAAACCATAGCAACTCATATAAATAACTGTCTGGGACGATACCCGCTAGCGTGCTAACGATCTGCGCTATTTCTGTGTAATTTTGAGGCATATTTCGATTAATCGTGAACTGTACCCATTCCGCGTTATAAAGCTCTACGGTGCTGTCTGTTTTGCCGTTTAAAATAGCGTGTACGTCCGCTTCTTCGTTTACTTCTAAAATACGGCGTGAGTTTAGAAGGTCGGTTAAAATCCTGATAAATTCTTTCACAGCTTGGCTAAAATAGTTCTCCTTTTTGCCTGCTTTAATATCCAGGCTTGCGTATTTTACCTTTATTTCTGTAGCTGTAGCACCGCTAATGTCGTTTAGTTTCGGCGTCTGTGTCGTCTTATGGACCATGTCTTCTACTCGGTCCATATGGTTTTCTACGGCGTTATCGTCCTGGGAAGGTGCTAAAAAGCCCGCGTCTGATTCCTTGTTCTTTAAGGCAATAGCACGCGCTTTTCTCATTTTTATGACTTCTTCCTCGGTCGTCTGTACGTTTTTAAACAATAAGAACTGATCGAGTAGACGGTCGACAGTATTCGCCTTATCAGACATTACACTAGCGAGTTCTTCCAGCAGGGAGAAGACTATCTTTAAGTCAGATGTGCCATTACGCTTTTTACGGTCTTTGTAGCTAGCTGGTGTACCATTCGTAAAGATAGAAACAGGAATACGCCCAGCAAAATGTTTAATTGGGTTACCCGTTTCGAGTTCCGATTGATCTAGCTGGAAGTCCTGTCCTTCTTCGTCCTGCTCTAGATACAACACGTATTTACTGTCATACACTTCAAGCTTGGTACGTTCGCTAGGTACTTCTGCCAACTCGTCTACAGCTGTGTACTTACGAATAACGAGCTTAAGCCTACCGCGTTTGTCGTACACCGGGATAATTTCTTGTACAGGAAACTCGTCGTACTCGATTTCCCCTTCCTCATTCACCCAACAAATAACGCCGCTATAGTAGGCGATAGACCCCTGCCGTAGTTGCTCTGCTAAAACACGTTGCGCGTTCTCGTTGCGTAGCAGCTGTAGCAACTCTTTACGGTACTGCTCGACTAGTGTATTATTTTCGCTACCTTCTGTGCTTCCTTCGCCTTCTGTGCTTCCTTCGCCTTCTGGGTTTTCGAATGTCCAGGAGATAGGTTTACCTGTCATATAGTCGACAACCGTATCAATGATTAGCTGTGCCAGGTCTACCTGTAGCTTATGGTTAATGTCGTCCCCTCGGCTTTTATCACGTTCGGCGATCTGTTCCATTTCGCCGTCGTATGCTGCCTGGTATTTTTCTACTTCGCTTTCTGCCAAAAAGACATTATGCTGTTCCACGATACGACTAAGCCATTTGCTGTTTTCCTCGACCCATTTTTCTACACCTTCGCTAAGTCCTGTAACATCTACGTCAAAATCACTTAACAGTTTTGGTATGTTATTTACGACTACCACAGTAACCCCCCTTTCCGTATTTTTATAAAGTCCTATACAATCCAGCTTCCTATCACTTGCATTATGTAAACTAGATATAATTCAAAATGCTGTTATATCAATGTTTAAACACTATGAAAAAGTGCTAGGAAATTTATTGTTTTATACAAAAGAAAAAAGCCTTGATACATAAGGCTTCCTGTTTTCGCTTCTCATTTAGCGAATGTATAAAATTGTGTATATTAAATACCTTCCCGCTCGAAGGCTTCGGCTTTTCTACCTTCTGGATTCTTGATGTACCATGCAGCCCGTATTAGCAGGAAAAGTCCTATAACTAAGTCGTCATGGGGTACATGTCCTTCGAAACGTGGGGTAGCATTAGCTGGAACATGATAGTTAATCGTTTGCTGCTTCTTTGCTACACGCACCAGGTTCTCTATTTGCCACTTTAGCTCTAGCCACAACTCTGCTTGTTTCGGATCGTCCGTCGGTTGCTGTGGTATCTTGATTAAGTCATTCGCAACGAAGCTGTATGCCAGGTACCCCAGCTTCGACTTGTTCTCGTCTCCAGCTGCTTTAAATTTATAGGCCTCAATTTCCATGTTAGGGAATTCTTCTTTCAGCCAATGTATTAACGGTTCGCCTATACCTGTAGCGTCCCCTGTACCACCTATCGTGTTCCAATGCTTTAAGATTGCCTTGATCTGTGCGCGTACCTTTGTGTGTTTTTCACCCGTCCAATAGTACCAACAGACAGGTGTCACGCTGCCATCCTTGTTTAGCTTCCCGATAGTAAGCGCCGTACTATCCCGCTTGTCTTTCCCTATACTTTCTTCTGCCAGCTCGGTTACTTCTTCTTCCTGGCCCGCTACGTCGATAGAGAATATATAGACCTCTTTCGGGTTAGGACCTATCCTTGTACGTTCACTATTCGCATACATTCTAGCGATCTGCTCGCTATCGAAATAACGCCCTATACTATCCACGAAATTAAGAAGGTACTGCGTTTGTATTGCGATATGGTTGACACCTAAACGCGCTACCTGGTTTTCGAAAGCCTTCTTGTAATTGCTGTTACCAGAAGCAATAACACGGTGTGCATCAATCTTAAATACGAGCTTTGGACGATAACCTAATTCTTTCTCTAGGCGCTTCTCCATTTCGTACGACTGATTCATAGCCTTGTAAATGTGCGATTCTTTCGTCCACGCTACACCCCAGAATACGGTAGTCGCATTATTAAACGATCCCATCGGCTGCGCGTCACGTTCCCACTTGTTACTGTCAATGTCCTGGGCTTCGTCTCCTTCGAGCAGCGTAAAGGCTGTTTGTGAGGCTACATTCGCACTAGGGTTGATAGATAGGAACGCCCATTTGTTGCTGTCACGTGGCGTACCGATATGGAACTTGTAGCCGTCCGATTTACGGAATAACGACTTCGTTACTACGCTTCCCGCCATACCGCCACTATCTGGCGTGTCAGCTCCTTCGAGACGATCCATACTCGCCTGTACCTGTGGTTTATGAACAGGTGCGAACTTTACACCCGAAATAGGTACGCCGTAAAACCATCCATACAACATTAGGTATTGCTGTAGAAATGCGCTCTCTTCGTTCTTTCCACTTTGTCGCGTCTGCATGACCGTGAACTGCCAACCAAGACCATTTAAACAGCTGTAAAGGATCGCGTCGACAACTTCCAGCTGGTAATCGAACGGATTGTTTTTACGAAGAATGCGCCAGGCTTCGCGAAGGCGATCCCTTCGAAATAATTCGCCCAGGTCGTTAATGGTAGCATACGGCGCACCGTTAAACGCGTCTTTTACCGCTTCTGGTATTGCGACTAACGTAGGGGCACCGCTTATAGGGTCAGCTTCTTCTCGATATTCGAAATTGTACTGCAAAGCTTCGGCCATTCGATAGCCCCCTTTCTCATGTGTATATAGAAATTACATAAAATTCTTTTTTCCACACATACACACGAAAAAAATTTTATAAAAATAGACTTAAGCAAACACATGAGAAACTACACGTTATTTTGACGATTCTGTGCGTTTCCGCCCCAGCTGTCTTGTGAAGCAGCTTGCGACGCTTGTCGAAGTTCCGCATTAATCTGGTCGAGTAACGTATCCGTATTTTGCCCTGTAAGCTTCGCATGACTATCCACTAAACGCCTTAATGTTTCTAAAGCGCGTGTAAGCGTTCGGTCCTCGATTGTCCCAGCATGGAAGTAACCTTTTTCTTCGCCGTCTTTAAACCATTCGACTGTAGCAGCTTCACCCGCTTTACGTTTGCGGTAATATTTCGCTAGGTAGACTTTTATCTTCGCTTTCATCATGTATATTTCTTGATCCAGACCGACGTCTTTCCCTTCGATTAGTTCCTCGTAAGTAGCGCGTTCTTCTTCACTTAAGACGCTACTGTAGAAGCCGTGCTTTCTAGCATTCTGTGAAGTACGCTTCTTTGCTTCGGCTGTTTTAGGTCCTGTATTCGCACCGCCGCAGAACTTACAACGTCCCCAGCCTACGTGTTTCGTGCCAAAGCCTGCAAGTTGTTTACAGACCCCTTCTTTTTTACGCTTCTTTGCTCCGCAGCACAAGACTAGATTTCGAGCACGCTCGGATACATAGTTAAGATCGTCAGCGTCATAATTGATACGCTTTTTTAAATTCATATCGTACGGGTCGTAACCGTCTGGCAGCGTATCTTTTGGTATTCGATTGGTATTCGCCATTCGTACGCCCCCTTTCAAGGCAAGAAATAAAGAAATTATAGTTTCGTTTCGCACAAAAAGGCCAGGAGACGCGAAACGACGCGCTTTCCTGACCCTTAAATAATATTATTTTATTATATAATTTTTATGCTTCCTGAAAATAAGCATAAAATGAACACTATAGCATAATTATAGTAAACGATGTTAAAGGTGTCAAACTTTATCCTTAATACCGTTTAAGTCCTTGTAGATCATCCGAATTGCCTTCTTCGTCCACTCGTAATACGTAGGCACGCTGATACCCAGCAGCTTTAAAGTTTCGCGTCGATAACGTCTAAACTTATAGCGCGAGCAGATCAATGCACGCAGCTCGATAGGTAGATCGTCAATCGCCTTGTCCAGCATAATCATATTTAAACGGCTCGCCTTCACGCCGTCATATGACTTTTGCCCGCTGTTCCCACCTATAGCCTCTGGCGGAATATCGCCCGCCTTTAGCACGTCGTAATTCTCTAGCCAATGCAAAATAGTGCTTAAAGCTACTCGATCCTCATTCGACATAAAAACACCCTTCCCCAGCCGAAAAGAAAATCCTCTAAAAACACTATCAATTAATAATACTATTAATAATTATAATAAATAATAATATATATAATAATTAGTATAATAATATTTATAATATATAATATAGTATTTTTACTTAGGGGGTTATTTCTTTCTTCTTTTACTAGCTGGAATTTTTTCTTTCATGTGTACCCCCTCTTAAAAAATCCAAATTTATATATTTGTATGTCTATCTGCTGGAATTACCCGAATCTCGACCATAGACCTTCGAATTTAGAAGCTCGCACCGCTTTGCTCGGCTTCTCGAATGTCTTCCAGGATAGTCAGGTACTCGTCAGTCGCTCGAAGTTTCTCGATTTTCCGCTGTACGCTCATACGACTTCTACATAAGACCGTCGCAATGTATGTGTACGATTTACCTTCCAGCTCAATTAAGACGACCGCCGTACGTTCTTCGCCTGGTGTCCAGGGAAGGTACTTGTTTCGGTTACGGTCACTAAAGTATTCGAGTTCCATCGCCTCGTAGGTGTGCCATCGATACCCGCAGCTGTTACATTTCCTTTTACGGCGTATTGTGTGTTTCCAATGACGACTATCTACAACCCGATTATCGCGATCCACTATACCGCACTCTGGGCATTTCATTTCGGTCACGCTCCCTGCCGCATGATACCCTCATACATTCTTTTCGCTTTTAAAAGCTTTGCCTTTTTCTTGTTATGTTTGGTGTATTTAAGAGCGGTTATAATCTCGTTGTACCGTTGCTGTACAGTTGTTGATTCGAATGAAGCGGCGATCTGCCCGTCTAGCCCCCGCTTTTCGAATTGTTTTAGATACGTAACGTTTGTTTGCTTTCCTGTTAACCTTGTATTGGACGCATTAAACCGCCTCATTATCATTCGCTTTAATCGTTGGATCATTACTACCCCGCCCTTTCTCCCTCTCATTTCTTTTCTCGGAATGCTTAGTAATTTTATTCTTCCAATTCATTTTCTAACTCAACATTGTATTCATCTTCGCAAGACCAACTACAAAAACGATCATATTCTTCTGCTCCTGAATAATCTGCATCATATTCTTTACTGCATTGCTGACAACTGTTCATTTATATTCCCCCGTTCCATTTGCTACACATAATGTTTCTTGTGTTTAATGATTTTTATTTTTCGATATGTCCGTTCCCTTTGCATGTCGGACAATCAATTTCAATTTTTTGAGACCATATATCAGGATTTTCGATACGCCCATAACCAAAACAACTACTACATATTTCTTCATAGTTCTCATGCGATTCCATACCATTCACCCTTTCTGAACATAATGTTTCAAATATCCACTAGATCGATTATCTCGTTAAAGCGGTAATCATCTTCGTTAATGTCGAACTCAATATTTAACGTCTGGCATCTCGCATTAGGGTTACCGCTAGTGAAAAATTTAATTTCGCCCTTCGTAATCATTTCGACGATGATTCTTTTTACGTCACCTTCCGTCATGTGTCCACCTTTTCTACACCTTTCTCGTCGATTACTTCGACGTCCCAATGCGTAGCAAGCTTCTTTACTTTTTCGTAATATTGATCTGCATTATTTATTTTGCACACATCTAAGAGTGCGATATTTTTTGCGTTAAACAACATCCCCATTGTTGGCTCCAATGCGCCGTATTTAATACCTGTAACTTCCTTCGCTTTAGAATCTACAACCTTAACTGCAACAGTCTTTTTGTCACCCTTCAATAGTAAGTAGAAACTAAAGTATGCGGGAAATTTTACAGCTTGCGCTAATTCCTTAAACCACTCTGGGCTACCAATTTTCATCATTTCTTTTTCCCCTTCCCTAACCGGTATTCGAATTTCGTTTGTATTGCTTTATTTGCGTAAGGGAAGTGGGCTTCTAGTAAGCCCTGCTTCACCATATGTTGCATCGTTTCGGCAATAAACTCCTGGGGCACGCTGCCGCCGTTCTCCTTCACAATTTCGAGTATAAGTTCCTCGGTTTTCGTCACTTCGCTAGCCCCCTTACGTCATTCTTAAGGGCGTGCTTTAAGTTTTTTGTCGGATCGTTCCCATAATACGAATTTAGCTCAAACTCATGCTCGCGCCGTAGTGCGTTTACGGTAGCTTGTGCATCTTGCGTGTCCCCAGCTGCTGCTAAGTATTCCGCAGCTAATCGATCGAACACGGATTGTGTGCCGTACTTTCCCATAATGTACCCCCTTAACCATCGATAAAATTTGTTTTTACTAACGCTAAAGTGATGTCAGCCTGTAAATGGGCGAGAAGATATTGACGGTGTCCTATATCCGAATTTATATAGCTTGTTGCGACCAGGTTTAGGTCGTCTTCTGGCAGCTCTTTTCGGTTTAATTCAGCAGCGAATACAAACCGTTTAAACTCACCTTCTTTTGCCATCTGTAATAGATACTCCAATTGCGCTACAACATCGTCTTTCTGCGAAGGAAACTCTAAGATTTTAGCCATAATGTACCCCCTAATGAATAATCTTTCTGACTAAAGTCGGTTTTCGACATGTAACCTGGTGCCGTACACGAGGCCGCTTAAAATCAATCCTATGGTTATAGCATTTCTCCTGCCCCAGCTGTTCGTGTTCTAGAAGCTCAACTAGAGAGGGGAGCCTTTCTGTCATGTCGTGAAATAAGGCTCTTAGTAACTCTGAAATCTTTATGATAGCTACTTCTACGCTTCCGATGACCTGGGAAAATTCTTGTATGATGTGCACCATACGAAAAGGCTCTATGCCGTATTGTTCCGCTAATTGATGTACACGTTCCCTATCCTCTGCGATTTTGGCGAAGGAAGCGGCAGTACTGCCACCCCCTACAATCAAAACCCTTTCGCGCCCCATATCAATCCGCCGCCTCTCCGACTACTAAGCTATCGGCTACGAAAAAGTTACCCCAAGTATCACGAGCTGGGAAAGGCTCGTCCGTTGCTGTTCGAATCTCTAACGCCGTACCACATTCACGGCAGTACAGCTGCGTGTCGTCTTTTGGCAAGTAGCGTTTTCCTTTATCCGCACAGATAGGACATTCATAGCGGGTACGATACGTTTTAACACCGTCTTTCATTTTGATACCTGTTTCCCAATGATCCTGTGGCTGCTCGCTTATTTTAGCTAGTTCTTCTAACTTAAAAGTACCTGGTGCTGGGTCAACGTAAGGCAGCTGACGAGAACGAGAAACTACTTTCTCTAGTTCTGGTGATCGCGCGCCTGGTGTGTTTATCTTTCCATGACCATCTGCAACATGTGAGAAGTCGTCCTTTACGGCGTATTCGATGTGTCCTGTTTCCTCTATACCTACCGCTTTTATGGGCGCTATTTTTTGTATTTTTTCTAACACTTTCTTCCTACCTCTCGGATCGCGAATGAAGTCAAGATCGTTACGCTGGATAAAATCGTAAAGCGCATGAGTGAGGCGGTCGACCAGATCTTCTTTGTTGTACTTTTCCATGCCGTATTCGTGTAGGATACCGTGTATAGCTTCATGCAAAAGTACCTTACTCGCATATTCTGGCTGCAAAAGCCCAGAAAGCTGAATACGTTGATCCGAGTACTGAATTTCGCCTGTGACAGTGTAGCCGTTTTTTAGCTCTGCGACGTTTCCTTCCAGAACTTCTACGGCGTACGGTACGCCGCCTAACAATAATTGCGTTGGTACGTTCATCTTAAATTCTCCTTTTCTGGTATAAATTTTTCGATAGTTACCAAGTTTCGGTCTATCCATACGGGAAGGTTGGCGATTCCTGTCTTCGCCTGCCCTTCTGTCCAATAAATAGCTTTAGGCACTCGCGCGTTGCTTTTTAATTTCGGTGAATATTCCACCCATCTAACAAGGTTCATAGGCTTACCGTCAAAATACAGTACGAACACTTCGGGGTTCTTTTCTTTTATAGCTTCATTCTTACGTGCCATGCGGTACCCCCTTACTCGTCGTCCGCTGTTTGTGCTTCGTATTCTTCTACACTGATCGGTTTAAAATAGGCTGCGTCTATTTTTGTTTGTGACTGTAGCATGATTGGTACGCCAACTTCGTGTGTATTTTTGTATTCTTCCTCTGTTAAAGGACGTTTCACAGGAAACCTAACTTCTGTATAAGCTTTAGCTTTTTCACCTGTCACTGTATCGTGCGCTATTCCAGCTTCTGCGCTTACTTCGTAACAAAAAAACTACTTCTGTCATAGTTTCACACTCCTATTCATCATCTTTCGTAAAGCCGAAAAACGCCGTAGCTGTTTTTTCTTGCCCTTGATTGCCTACTTCTTTTAGCAGCTCTTTAATAAAGTCTTCGACGTACTCGGTCGCTGCTGCTTCGTCTAATAAGTCTGCTTGTGGTACTACAGCCATAGGTTCGATATACCCCATGTGCTCGCCGACTGCGATAGTAAACGGTGTTAAGTTTCCTTTCGACATAGTTACCTGGGCAGGCGTGTTATTAATTTCGTAAACGCAAACGAAAGGTACGGCGTCATGTAAAGCTCGCACGCCTTTTACGTCGAGCATCTGCCCTAAATACGGTATAGTAAGTTCGAAACCTTCCATGTAATCACCGTCTTTCTGGTTTACGCCTGGTGGTTCTACAACAACCTCTGGTACGTCCTCTTCTACCCAGACACGAATGTGTTCGTACTCTTTCGAGTTACCTAAGTCTAAGATGCTATTACCATCACTAAACAGCTCAATGCCTGTAGCTACGTCACGTGCTTTGTTATACGCCGTACGGACGCATTTTTCGTTAGGCATTCTAGTTTGATACATATGGCCGCCCTTCTTAATTTCTACTACGATCATGTAAATGTACCCCTTTCAAATTCGATGAAATACTCGTGCTTTTTTGTCTCCTTAAACGCTATTCCACGAGCTAACAGCAAGGTACGGAAAGCGTCAGCTTCTTCTACTAGTACCGTTGTGACGCAGTCGAACATGATTTCGTTAAACTTTTCGCGTTTCCGCTTCTCATTCAACTTAAGACCCCCATTCGATAACTTGTACATTCCGTTTCTGCTTACCCCATGAGAGTGCGCTGTTCAGATTTTCGATATATAAGTCGATGTGATTCCCACGAACACCGCCCCCACGATCTTCCACGACATAACGCCCTGGAAGACCTTCGATTTCGACAACCGTCCCTGGCGGTAGTACGTTCCAATCGGCAGCAATGGTACGCCCTTCTTTTACATAAGCACCCGTAGCCGTCACGCCGTAACCTTCATCTCCAGGGCGCTTCCCTGTGCTCTCATACCCCGCTGTATACGCCGTAATTACAAAAGTAGCGCTATTAGCTGAATTCCTAGAAGCAGTACCATTACCGCCATAATTACGGCTCTTGTCTTCCAATACTTTGCCTGGGCTTTCAGCTGCTTGTTTTGCTGGCTGTACATCTCTGACAACGTCTTTTCCGATTCCCATGCCTTCATGTACCGCTGCTTTTCGGAAGTCACTTGCGTTAATTCTTCCGCTAACGCTTGGTAACCACTGTCCGTATGTTTCGACATTCGATAAGCCCCTTTCTCTCGTTTTTTCCGTAACTGTTTCTTCTCTAACTCCCGACTTCTGTCCCGCTGCCGTCTGTTGTACCCCTTCGATACTTGCTTGCCACTCATACCCAAACACCCCCGATATTAGTAGTGCACTTACGAATACGTTAATCATTTGTTACCCCCTAATACAATCTATTAATTTCTATACACATGACTAGGATAGTAAAGCTCTAATCGCTAGCTGCCAATCCTCTTTCGTTAGTGGGTGCCCCATATACGAAAGGATGATATTCTGCAACAGTAGCTCGTTTTCTTTTATACGACCTTTAACCACAAGGAACTCAACCCATTCTTTCGGATTCAAACGACAGGCATTCCAATGAAAGAAGCCGTTACGGTCATGCCTTACACGTTCTAGGAAACGCTTTGCGGGTTCTTGGTTATTAATAATCGCCTGTACAAATGCCACGTATTGCACCGTATAAATGAATAGATCGTCTACCGAATTGCGAATACCTTCACCCTTTACTTGAAGCTCCCCGCGTTCGATCCAGCTACGAAGTCTATCAAGCTTCTTATCTACTTCCCACGCCCATAGCGTACGAGCGTTCATGTCTGTATCTACCATTCCTCGAATAAATCGACTATCGTAATCAGTATCCTTCCTTACGAAAAGCTTTTGCGTTTCTTCGATAAACTTTTTATAGTCTTCTGGTGGTACCGTCCAATCGGCACCCTCACGATTACGAAGTTTATTAAATAAATTGTCATAACCTAATAACTGACTATTTTCCACGTTGTGCTACCCCCTTATATTCGATAATTTCGTTCATGTCATGGTTAAACGGTTTTAACTGCTGGAAGTGCTCGAATTCATACTCGATAATCTTTTTTCGTACACGATCTAGCCGCACGTCCCCCAGCTGTAGAACTTCCTTCGCTGCTAGTAATGCGAATGCTACGCCGTAACGGTAAGATTGTTCGCTCATTGCTTCTGCTTCCGATTTTGTGAAAGTTTGTACCTGGTCATATTTTCGAGCACCACGTTCTCGTCTACGTCGTTCTGCTCTATTCATACCCCGCTCACCCCTATTCGATTGTCGGTGATTTCGCTACGATTTCGATTGCCTGCTGTTCGGTAAAACCTTCTTCTAGCAAAGCGTCAAACTTTGCTTTTCTAATTTTTGCAAAAGGACCGGCACGTTCAATCATTAACGTAACAAGATCCTTTAACGTGTCATTTGCCATTTGTAGTTCTAAAATCTGCATTGCTTTATTCGGTGGTAAGTTACCCATTCGAAATGCTCCTTTCTTGTGTATCGATTAAAGAAACGCCCCTAAAGACGTGTATTTAGGCTCTATGATTCTCTCTTTCAACCATAATTGCCCTTCACTACTGTTAAGCCATGCCACTACCTTTTTACCGCTATGAAGAGTTTTAGCTACGCCTATGCTCTTCATAGAATTAAGCGTTATGTTGAAGTTACCAACACGTTCCCCTTCTTCAAAAACTCGAATCCCCCAAAACTTAGTACCACTAAATTCATTAATAGAATCTAATTCCACCCTCATTACAGAACGTCCCCTCTTAATCTAGTATTTCGCCGTACTCTTTTTCATAGTCTTCCAGCCACATAAATACGTCCCCGTAAGAATTTTCCGTAACGCGATTGCAATAGTCTGTGATTGTCTGTCGACTATATGGCTCTTTTCGAGCAGCCTCTCGCGCCGATCTGTATTCTTCTAAAACCTCGCCCGATTCATCCACTTTTACTACAGGCTTACCTTTCGATTTAGCACCCGTTATCTCACCTGGCTTTTTACGGTCAATCCATTGTAAATTTCCTGCAAAGTCGTCCGTCTTTATACCGTTCGCGTGACGTAGCACTTCGTTAGGTTGCGGCTTTCGTAAAAAGTGTGCTGCAACAATATCCTTCACTCTGTAGCTTTTATACACACCTTTAAATTTGACCTTTACAACCATATTTCCACATTGCTTACGAAGCACAGGTAAAAGGAATTTCTCGCCTATTTTGTATACCCTCTTAAAACGGCCATAGTTCGACACCTTGAATTGATCGTCTGACCCTTTAATAATGTGCCAGGTCTCGTTCTCCAATTTTAGCTGTTCGTGCAAAGCCTTCTTGTCTTTTACGGTAGGCAAACTATCGGATACAACTAAATTAAAAGGACGTATGATAGACCCTTTCTTTTTTGCTCTACTAATTGCAGAAGCATCCTTCCCTGTAACGTAAGATAGTTCTGCGCCTGTCATGATACTTACTTCGTTTTTCATCATGTCGTAAACGTACATACGAGACACCTACCAATTCTTAAAGCAGCTGTGAAAAAGAGACTGCCCGTATCGAGATAGTTTCGAAGAACGATTTAGCTGGGCAATTACCTGGTAATAGTCTTTTCGTAAAGGGTTAACTACAAAAGTTACTTCGTGTTTTACGTCTTTTCCTTTCGGACCCCTCTCGTCTACTATGGCTATCGCCTTAACAGGTCTGCCTGGTGGGTTTCTATCTTCCATACCCTACGCCTCACTTTCTTCCTTCACTTGTTCTGCGATTGCCGCTGCTACAGCTGCTAACTGTATCAATTCTTCATACAAGTTGTTCGCATCTGTCGGCTTGCTGTCCTCTGGGAAGTGGATACCGTTAATCGCCTGGCACACTTCTCCGAATTCTTCGCCCAGGATCGCTAACCATTCCCCGTAGCTATGTCGCTGTATACCCCACTTCGCGTTTTGTCTACGGCGTTCTTCTTGAATATCAGTATTAACTGCTGCCATTTGCTCTACTACGTCTGCCTGCTTCATGTGTTAACCCCCTTGCGTTCTAAATATTCCGCTACGCTAATTTTGTTTGACCAATCGTACCCGATGCTTGCTTCTGCCTCGATAGGCACAGGGAAGTTAGGTAATGGCGGTCGTTCCATTAACGCTTTGATCCATTCCCCAGCTACTTGTACTTTTGTTGGATCGTCGTCCATTTCGAAAATCATTTCATCGTGAATTTGAGCGATCATGTCCTGTTTGCCGTGCTCTAAAATAACAGGCTTAGCTGCTTCTTCTGGGCCAATCATGTTAATGACTTCGTAAGGCTCGAAGCGTTGGAATAAAGTGCCTCGTCCGATTTCGTCATACACCTGGTTCTGACAGTCCTTCATAATGTCAGCTGCGCTACCCTGGATTGGCGTGTTCCCCGCTCGACGCTCGTCTGCTCGACGCTCGGACTGTGAAGGTCCGTTAATATTTTTTAATAGGCGCTTATAGCCGTAGATCGTTTCCGCATAACCATGTTCGCGTGCGTCCAGGATTGCCTGACGTTGCATTTCTGGGATACGTGGGTACGCTGTTTTTACGGCGTTAACAATAGCAGCACATTCTTCTAAAGTTTTTCGAATACCGTAGTCCGTTTTGAAGGTCTTCTGTAAGGCGTATTCTGTACCGCCGTATGCGATACCGAAGTTGCCCGCCTTCGCGTTGGTACGTTCTTCTTTCGTTACTTCGCTTTCTGGTTTACCTGTTAAGGCGCTCCCTGTTTTACGGTGCATATCACCACCGCTATTAAACAGTTCCGTCATAACTTCGTCACCCGACTTCCAGGCAATCAAGCGTAGTTCGAAACCGCTAAAGTCAATAAAGAATAAAATTTTGCCAGGCTTCGGACTAAAGAAGCTACGAATTTTAAAGGCGTCATTCGCAGGGCGTGGCACGTTTTGCCCGTTAGGACTAAAGCTGTTAAGGCGTCCCGTATCGGTAAACGTCGAGTAACCTGCATGAATACGACCACTTACGTCATTCAGATATTTTTCACGCCCTACGATATGAGAAGAAATTAGCGTTGTGTAGCTCTGAATATTTAACATTTGTTCGATTAATTGAAGTGCTGCGTCTTTGTAAGGGTGAGGCTCACGTTTCGCAATACGAATAGCCCCTCGCTGTTCCTTCATTAGCGACCCGTCAAAGCCTGGAGCGCCGTATGCTGCGTCTGGATCAATCTGTTCCCATCCAGCTGGAAGCTCGGTTAATAAATACTTTTCTTCGTCCAGATCAACCAGCTTATTTTGTAGCATGAAACGCATGTCGATAAGCGCTTCCTCGTCTAGCGACGGATTTCCCGTACGATCGCTAGTTTTAGGGATAGGTACACGCATAATATTAAATAGAACATTCTTTACATCACCTGTCTTTCCTGTTTTACCTGGGTTAACGTCTACCCCTACCGCTTCTTTGATAATGCGTTTAATTTCGCTAGCGGCGTTCTGTTGCGCTTCTACAGCTTCTTTGTATTTCACGGCTGCCGTATCTTTGTTCCAGGGCATCCCCCAATACTCCATAAGGCCGATAACACGCATAAATGGCATTTCAATTTCATGCAGCCATTTTTCGTAGCCTGGCAGCTGCTTCGCGATTTCGTTCCAATACAAATACTGCTGTAGACCGTAGTCGCTATCCTCTGCGGAGTACACAAGACCCGCTTCGCTACTCGCGTCAATTTCATCGAAGAAATGAACGCCTTTTTCTTCTAGTAGCTTTGTGAAGTCCTGCATCTGTACACCGAACGTGGCTTTCGTGGCAGGCTTTAGACCCCATCCAGAATAAGGGCGTTTTGTGTCCTTCAATCGACCAGGTGCGCCAAGCTGCATACAGCGCGTCCACATCATTAACGGGTCAGCTACACGCCCCATAATGTAACGACCATACTTTGCGCTGTACTTTGTTTCGAAAGACAGGTTGACTGCGATTTTAAGCGTTTCTTTGTGAGTAAATAAATACTTGTCCATTAAATCGAATACCGCTTTTCGTGCTGCATCTCGCGTCATAACAGGTGCTATATTTTTCCCTACTTTGTGACTGATTGGTACGACACGTGATTCATTCGGGGCTGCCGAAAAACTGACTGTACACACGTCCCCTTTCCAGGGATCTAACGGGGTACGTAAGTAGCTTTCTTTCAGCTCGTTATACTCTTTGCTCTTAACCTTTAATTCTGTTGATAAGCTCGATAACACGCCCGTTTGTGTGTCTGTACGATCTTTCTCTGGTACCTCTTCTATTTGTGTAATCTCCTGGTGGAGTACCTTTATTCGTTCTTCTAACGCCGATAGTCGTGGTACATAAAAAGTTCTTGTTTCCTCACTTGGCGCTGTTTCATAGTCCCAGCTTGCGTAGCCTGTTTCCTGGCACCGCTTTAGGTACTCTTCCAGCTCCTGTAGGTCTAAGACGGCTTTATAATCTTTCACTTGTTGGGGCGCTGGCTTCCCCCAATTAATCTGAAACTCGCCAGGCTTTAATCGTTGTTCGACCGTGGCTGCTATTGCACTTTTAGTTGGTTGTGGTTTAACTGCCGTAGGTTTTGGCGCTTTAGCTAAAGGGGCTTTTGTTCCCATACTGCCGAAAAGGCTCCCTAGTTTCATACGTTCACCCTCTTTTCATTATTTAAATTTTGTTACACATGAGAATTGTTAGTAGTCTTCTTCCATATCGTCAAACACCCCCAACTGCATTGCAAATTGGATGTACGCGTTAAAGCGTGGGGTCTTACGAAAACCGCCCGATGTATTCATAATCATTCGCATACGTACTAACTGATTTATAATTGATTTCGCTTCTTCTCGGTCAATAGAAAGCATGGCTTCTATATCCCCTAGCCTTAAATATTTCTGCTGCGCGAATAACTTAATAAATTCATAGAATTTAAAGTTATTCTTTAGTGTGTCTAGTTTCTTAAGTTCAGCTGTAAATTTGTCATAGCGCTCCTGTGTCATATCTTCTTCCTTAATGGCCAATCGTGCATAGTAGTTAAGACCAGCGCCAGGGCTGTTATACAATGCTTTTAAATATTCGTAAATAAACTCTACGTGACCTGGTAACACGACAATACGCTCGCCTGATTCGTCTACCGAATGTGTAAGTGCCGCTAACGCTACACATAAACGTGCGACCTTGTTTCGTTGATCGGAAGGAGAAACAAGCGGTATGTCTGTTGCTTTTCCGTACACCTTACTTAAAGACGTCGCTACTTCTAAAAGCTTTTCGATAGTCTCGTCAGTAAATAAGACTTCTTCTGGCGTTCTTGACCAGGCGAAAAGAATATTATTCTTAAGTGTCTGACTATCCAGGAACGAAGGGAACGTCCCGATTTTCTGGTTATACACTTCTTCGGCTACGTCATTCGATCGCATGAAGGCAGCGAAGTCAAAACGTCGAATATCCTCGTTGTTAAAAACTTCTTTCAAGCTTTCTACGCCCTGTGCATAGTCCGCTAATCGTTTCCCTTTTGGTACGTTCCCGCTAAGAATTGCACGTACACGGCACGCTGTTTCAGCTGTAACTGCCCGCTTAACTTCCAGCTTTCCATCCGAACGTGCTAGGGTCATTTCGCCGTAGTCGTCCTTTGTAATACCCGTGTCCTCGTCCACCCATATCATTTCTTTATCTGCTAACGGCCAAGCGCCCCAGACAATGTACCAGGCTCCCCCAGCACCGCTTTGTTCCATCTTGTATGTTAGACCTGTACGGCTTGTACTCTCCGCATTGACGCGAGCACCTAGCCCCGCGAACTTCATAATGTTGCTAATCAGTTCGGACTTACCTGTTCCTGTATCTCCTACGATCTTCATTTCCACCCAGCCACGAATTGGTTCGTTTGCCCAGGGGACATTGAAGCGTAATACCGAATGATAAACGAGTAGGACGCCTAGCAAAATGTCGTCACGCTCTACGATTTTCGTTACATTGTACGTTAGGTCATTGACGATCGCCGCTAGCTTTTCTTCTATCGCCACAGGACTGTAGTCTGCGGGTTGGAAAACCCCCAGGCTCTCCTTTACCTCGTCTGTCAGTTGGAAGCTCTCTACGACGTCCTGTAACGGCTTCACGCTTTTTACTAGAATGGTACTTTCTTGGTTTTTCGGGTGAGGATATACATACCCCATGATTTCGTAATACTTGTTTTCATTGATTCGAAGGTCGCCTATCGAATAAACACGACGTAATACGTATTTCCCTTCGTCCCCTTTCCCTACAAGCGCTTCATCTTCTTGTTTGTCCTCGGCCATAGGGATAACTAAAATTTCATCTACGTTTACTTGCTCGATAACTTCTGTATTGTATTTTGCACAGTTCGGAATACCCGAAAGCTGCTTAAGAATACCTTTAATATTGTCGTCACCGATTCCCGTCATTTGGATAAGCTCACGGTCATGTACGCCCAAGTCCTTGTACGATGTGTTACTCGGAATATCGTATAGCGGGCATGTTGTCTTTTTACAATTTTCACGACCCCAGCAGCTGTACTCGATCTTCTTTGGTACGATATACGGCGTATGCTTTTTCCCAGCAATCAATACTCGTGTGCGAACAGGCTTGTCTGCGTAATCTGCATTGCCTGTTGCAGCTAATGGGAGTAGTTCGGCTTTTTCCTCGTCAGCTGTCGCTTTGGCAAGTGCGTGACATAATGACCCAGCACAAGCTACACGATCGTACTCTTTATTACCTGGTATTTTCTCGCCGTGTAAACTGCGAATGAAGGCACAACCGAATTTGTACGTATTATCTTCACTAAATACGGTATCTACTACGCCGCGAGTATTTGCTACTCGTTGGCGTTTCTCGTAACCTTTCGAGCTGGTGAAGCGAACTACCCATTCTTCTAAGATTGCTAGAGTTTCGTCTTTCGTGTGACCTGCATCCTTAAAGTAACAAGCAAGCTGTACAGTTGCCTGGTTACGGTCGCCGTCTTTCTTCCAGCCGTTATTAAGAATGTCTTCCACGCATACAGGGGGCTTTCCCTTTTTAAAGCTAAAGGTCTCTGTGTCGTATTGCTTTTTTGACGTGGCAGCCGCTTCTAAGAATTCCTTACGTTTATCTTTGTAAAAATGCGCTGCCGATGTTCGCAGGGCTAACGCTTCTTTTCGTGCTGCTGACGTATATTTTAATTCTTCTGGTCGTCTCGGCTGCCCTGCCATTTCCTTAATTTCGTCTAGTGTTTTATCCTTAAGCTCGTCAATCGTTAACTCAATCTTGTACTTACGTGTTTTCTGGTGAATTGTATTCGGTAGTCGTAACATACGTTTAGCCGTATATACAACTAAGTCCAGGCTTTGCAGTTCCAGCCTGTGAACTAAGTAACCCGCGATATGCTTAAATACTTTGTGTAAATCGAAACCAGGCTCGATTCCTAGCGCCTGGCTGTTAATTAAGATATGGAAGCCTTTTGATCCGGAGAAGTACACCCATATGTCGCTTTCCCTTATGTCTAATTCTTCTGTAAAGAATTCAATCAGTTTAACAGCGTCTGCCTGGCTAATAGCTGGATTGTCTTCATGGTCAAGGTCAAAATAAAGCGGGGCTAGAAATACTTCCCCGCTTTTTTGTTTTGTTTTCCCTGCAAAACTTTGTACAGTTGTGAAACAGTTAAAGTTGAATGCTTCATCGTTTTGGAACGCTTTAACTTCCTCTTTTTTTATTCGTTTCCAGGGAATACCCTTACCGTTTTGATCGCTATACCAGGCGTCAACGTAAACGTAGTCTTCCGCTGTTAGTTGTTTCTCTTTCGCCATACGTGACGCCCCCTAGTAATTGCTTATTGTTGTTCTTCTGGGTTAATACCGAAGTCTTTCGGGTCAAATAAACCTACAGGCGTAAAGTCGATACCGATCCATTTACGGGATTCCTGCTTACGTTCTGCTGTCGTTAAGCGTGTAACCACTTTATTAACAGCTGTACGTGAAGGTACTCCAGCATTTTTGTATTTGCCCTGGAAGCAATTCATTGCGTAACGTCCCCAGCCGAAGCTGTCTGTTTGCGAGAAGCTCATTAAGTAGATTTTCGGGAAATCATCTGGTGTTAATGTCGCCACAGGCACCACGTACGCCATGTAACGAAGTTTTACATCTTCCTCGCTATAGCGCTCCGCTGCTTCTGGGTTCTGCGCTAAATACTCACCTAACGCTGCTAACGCGTCGTCACGTTTTGGTTCTGCAACGATTAACTGCCCTTCTTCTGGGCTTCCTTCGTGACCCCATAAGCTGTAACGCTGTTCGCCATAACCTACTACTACGTCGATGCTATCGCCGTATTTAACCGTGTCGTCGTCCTTCTCTACGAAGTTTCCTTTCGAATCGATTGTTAACCAATCGCCCATACGCACGAAGTCAAGGTCCATACCAGCGTTCGCTTCTATAAAGCCTCGTTTTGTTTCTTCCAGGATCATTGTAATGTAGCTACTACCTGTTGCCTGCGTTGCTACGGCGTTCGTTTTTTTCTCTACAATCTCCCCCGTATTAGTGTCTACCCCTGTACCGTTTTCTGTTGCTTGCATTTCTTTTTCTGCCATACTCGCATTCTCCTTTTGATTGTGAATTTTAAATTTATTTAATAAAGTTTTATACACATGCGTGAAAAACTATTAAACCGTTAATAAGGTAAATCTAAATAAGCTTTGCTGTTTAAAAAGGCCTCGATTTGATCCTTTTCTGTTTTCGGCTTGTTCGGTAATTTAATTCCTAGACGCTTATACACACGGCGCCTGCTTTGGTACTGCTGTCGGAATACGCCGACGTCGTAGTCAACGAAATCGTACCAGGTAGCCTTTTTATTTGGGTTAGAAGGATCTTTACGCTGGATACGTCCAATTTCTTGCTCGACGCTACCACCGTTATCCTTTCCACCATCGTCACCACGCTTCGGCATGACCATGAAACCACTCACCAGGTGAGGCATGTCTAGCCCCTCACGTGCTAGCTGTGTAGCGAAAAGGATGCCTATTTCTTTTCTGTCGCAGGCTTTCATAATGGCTTTACGTTGTCCTGGTGTTACTTGCCATGCTGCAAATTCTTCCGCTGTGTAAGCCTCGACTTTATATTTCATTCGGTCTTTGTTATCCCTTTTTGTCTCGATAACATTTTTACCTGGTGTGTACTGCCACTTATACCGACTGATGCCCCCATGTACTACAGCTGTAGGTATGTGTAAACCTTTTTCCTTAAGCAGCTTGTCTACAAGCTCCTGTAGGACGAAGCAGTACCTCACGCTTTCAGCGATAACGATTGCGTGACCATTTGGTGCTGCATCTACAATCGTTTGTGCGACTAACTTTGCACGTGATTCACTATTGATTAAGCGGTTAATAAGGTCTGTGTAGTCCATATCATCCCCGCCTGCTTCTACGCTGTCGATTTCGTTTCGATCACTCGCCGTATCGAAGTTGAAGTCCGTATAGATAAACTTCACTTCGGGTAAAATCAGTTCGCCACTAGCGTATAGATCGTCACGCAGCACACGGTGAAGCTCTGGTCCAATTCCTTTATGAAGGTACATTTCTAGACCGTCTTTCCGCTCTGGCGTAGCTGTTACACCTAACATATTTTTCGCTTTAAAACGTCCTGCCGTATCGATAAATTGCACAGCTGGAAAATGGTGTGCTTCATCGATCACCACAGTACCTACAAATTCGTTCATTGCGTCCACTAAGTGAGGGTTTTGTTGTAAGGTCTGTACGGTTGCGATAATTAACTTACCGTCACCCCAATCGTGGTTACCGTCACCGAAGAAACCAATTTTCCCGACGTTCTTAAGGACCTTCTCGGCTTTCCCAGCTGTCTGGTACATTAAGTCTGTCGTATGCGTAAGCCATACAGCAGATACGCCTTTTTCGGCTACATAACGTAGGCCCATGATGGTCTTACCGCTCCCTGCTGGCGCAATTCCTACGCCGTTTTTCTGTACTATGGCGTTAACGAATGGCTCTTGATAGCTACGAAGCTCCCATGCCTCATTCCAGCCGAACTCTACTTCTCTACCTTCTGTTAATCTAGTAGCAATTACTTTATGAGGATCATAGCCTTGTGTTCGTAAGATAGCCTCTAGTTCCTCTTGGAAGCCCCTCGGTGTTACTATGTCCCCCTGGTCATAAATAAATAGTTCCAGACGGGGATCAATCCCCCACGCTCGTCTACCCATACGCTTTAATTTTTTATAAGCAGGGTTTTCGAAGGTTAAAGCTTTTGTAACCGCAGCACGTAACGGCGTATTAGCCCCACGTATGCGAATGTTGTTTGTTATAAATATTTGTAGCACTCGACCACCCCTTGCAGATCGTATTTACTATCTGCCGTATCTAACCTCGGAATTTTAACCGCAATTGGTACGCCTGATAGTGTCGCGCCTTTTCGCAAGTCAGCTAAAGGAATACTGTTTTTTCCTTCACGCTGCATATAACGAATGGCTGTTGTTAATCGGATAGCGTATGCTTCGTCTACATGTGGTAAATCTAAGAAGCTAACAAACACTAAACCTATATTCTTTTCTATTACTTGGTCGAAGTCTACTAACCCGCGTATCTGATTCGGTCGAAGAAAACCTAAGTCGAATGACTTTTTCGCCGTACGTTTTAGCTCCGTTAAGTAGTTCGCCTTTTGTGTAATAACTAAACGGTCCCCTGGGCGACTACCGCCTCGACCATCTTTAATTGGAATCGTCCATACATTAGGTACTAATCTCCAGCTGTTTTGTATTTCCTTCTGGAAGTCATGTCCGCGATCATGTCGTTCGCGTTGCTTATTTCGTAGCGCTTGCGTTTTCGGGTCCATTTTGTACCCCCTAATCTTCTGTATCTTCTGTGATATTCACATCAAGATCTAATTCTGGGTTTTCCACCTCTAGCTTGTCCGAAATGATTTCTTCGACAACACTAACAGGCTTTTCTTCGCCTTCGTAGATAATTGTGTCTTCTTCGCATCCTGCTAACACCCACATAGCAGCTAATGGTAAAAGTAAAATACGCTTTTTCATCATGTCACCCCTTCAATTTTTTATGGCTGTATGTGAATTCAACAATCAAATCTCCTTGTTTATTCCAACGTAAGCTAATAAGCTTTTTCACTTTTACTTGATAAACCTGGTCGGTTAAATCGCTTCTTGCTTCTACATATTCACCTGGGTTCGGTAATGGCGCACCAGGCGGTACTAACATCATTACTTCGTCCACAGAATCACCCCTTGCTGCTTAAGAATTTCAGAAGGTTGCCTTGCGCCCAGCTGCGTGCTTCTACTAAGTTCGCACTAGACTTCACCATGTCCCAGCGGTCTTTTAATAGCGTGATATTCGTATCGATTTCCGCTAAGTCAGCTTGCTTCTCAATCAACTGCTTACGTGTTTCGGCTGTTACATATTTTTGGTACATGCTTCGCATTTCTGCATTAGATAGCTTTACCTTACGACCATCAATTTGGACTGTATTGTCTTCTGCGATTGTCATAAAGGCATTCGCTTCTTCTAGCTGTATACCGCCTTCCAGCTGTTTAATTTCTTTAATGAGAGAGGCGCGATTCGCGTAAGCTCCCTCGATTTCCGCTTCAATTTTCATAACGTCTTCTAACGTAGCGTCTACTAAGTTGTTAACATATTGAATGTTTTCTGGCGCTATTAAGCTATTGTATTGATCCATTTTGTAATTACCCCTTCCGTATCTTGTTTTTCGGTAGGACTACCAGGAAGTACCCAGCTATCGGATAACCCTGGTTGTCGTAGCTCGTTACACGCTGCAAGGTGTATGCACCGCAATTTTCGCAACGTGTACGGCTTGTGTGCTCGTCGTACCAGACAAAGCCTAATTCGGTTAACTGCTCGGTCGCTTCGTGTATATGACCGCAGTTATTACATAACCAGCCTTTATTCATTTTCACGTGCAACTAGCTCTAAGCTACCTTTCTTAATGACAGGCTCTAGTTCTGTAAGAATGCCCATTGACGTGTCAACTTCTAACACCTTTAACAGTTCCTCGTCTGGGTCAGTTAAATAAGCAGCGACTTCTCTAGTTGCGTCATGTTTACGCTCTATAAGGTGCGTTTTTTCCTCTGGGAATGGGATTCCACTATCTCGTGCAACCACTAATAAATAAACCTTACTCATACTTTTAACCCCGCTTTCGCTTCACCTATTTTTTCTAACGCTATTCTTACTACCTCTGGGGCATATCCTTCTTTCTCGGCTATGCTTTCGATAATCGCGTTAAGGTCTACCACTGCCTTGCCGCCGTCTTCTGTCTGAATTAATGCTGCAAATTCATCCATAGCGTACTGTCGTTGTTGATCCGCTTCAATTTGGCTACGGTCCAATATTTCATTACCAGGCTTCGCACTTCGAAGATCGATAAGCTCGATACCTTCCAGCTGTTTATTTTCTACCGTAATTAGTGCGACCTGTACTTTACGTTCTATTTCCGCTTCGGAAGCCGCTAGTCGGCAAATGGCTCCGCTATTCATAAACACCTTACCGTCTGCGCGATTGTATATGCCGAAGCCTAAATGATCGTGCCCTGTTAGTACGAGGTCTGCTTCTGTTTTGACAGTACCAACATACGTGTAACGGTCAAATACTTTCGGATCGTGGTCTAGCAACATACCATGTGCTATATGAATTTTGAAGTGGTCCTTCAACGGGTTGCCAGGTGTGTAGCCGTATCCGTCCTTGTCAATGAACTGATCGTATGGCTGGAAGCTTATAGCTACTTCCTTACCGAATGTCACGTTTCGACTAGCGTCAGTAATTACATGCAGCTGGGGAACAATCAACTCTAAAATACGTAGTGACGTTCGCTTATACGTATCTAAGTTATAGCTGTACACATCATGGTTTCCTGGTGTCGTATAAAAATTTGTAGGACATTCTTTAAAGACTTCTGCGAATTCTAGCAGTACGCTGTTTGTTACTTCTGGTCTGTCGAAAATGTCACCAGGACAAAGCACCCCATCTACTTTGTTATATTCTGCGAGCTTCCATATTTCGCGAAGCTTCGCTTTTAACGATTCCTTATAATCATCTGTACGGTTACGTGGGTTTTTACCTCGAATATGCACGTCACCGAAATATAGAAATTTCATAGCCTAGCCCCCTAGCACGAGGTACTTTTCTTTAGTACTCTTTTCGTAACCACGCCTTTATCAAAATCTACAGTTAGACTTTCATCCACATCATTAGGTAAACCTAATTCGACGTATACTTTATCCCAGACTGCTTTATGAGTTATTTTTCGTTCCTTTTCCGCAGCCTTACTACGTTCATCAATATCTGCCTGCATTTCGTCTACTTGTTGCTCCGTTAACTCCCCAGCTAAATATGAACGTCGCGCTTGTAGAACTTCGATTTCGAAATCTATTTTTTGAAGCTCATTACCTTTTTTAAGCTCACGTAGTTCCTCGCTAAGTTGAGGACTAATCTTACCTACTTCCACAGTTTCCGCACCTAAAAAGGCGCCTATTACACATTTAATACACATATTCTTTTCCTCTCCTTCTACTAAATTACGGTTACTTTCGATGTACCGCGTACCTGTGTAACGCCCAGGCTTACGTCGCCAATCTCGGCTAAATGTTGGTTATGTGTGATTAACACAATTTGTCGATTGAATTTTTCGCTGTACTCCTTTAAGAAGTAAGCTACGTTCGGCGCGTACTCCTGGCTCACGTGCTTCCCGATCTCGTCCAGGAACAATGTGCCACGTACACCGCTTAATTCTGCTACAGCTAGCTTAAGTGCGAGACTAACAATGTCTGCTACACCGCCACCACGATCGTAGTCGGGGGGCTTAAGCTGCGTAACGACCCCTTCACTCTCTAAAAAGTACTCGGCTACAGGTTGGTTAGCCTTTACGTTAATATCTACTCGGAAACTATAGTCTTTTCCGAACACTACACTTAAGGCGCTTGTTACGATTTCTTCTATACGGCGCTTCGCTTGTCTACGGGCGAAATCGCTCGTTGCTTGTAAAAGTATTTGCACCAGGTCGAATTGCGCTAGCTGTTCCTCTGAGCGTGCTTTACGGCGCTCTGCGTCTTCCATTTGCTCGGCTAATAAATCACGCTGTGCAAGCTTCGCTGTTACCTGTTCAGCAGCCCTTTTTAAGTCCGTTTTCACTTTATTTAATTGGTACATAGAAACACCCCTTAAATGTCCGTTGGAATTAAGCGTTCGACTTTAGTAAGGTCTTCTTGTACTTGCGTTTCCAGCTGTAGGATCACGTCATTAATTGTGTCTGGTGTTACACCAGCTTCCACCATTTTATTTTCGATTTCCTGTTTTTGTGTTTCTGCCGCCGCTTTTTGCGTCTCCGCTACTGTTTTTGCTTGCTCCGCTTTACGGATATTAGCTTTCGCTAAGTCGATACGCATTTTTGTATCTAACATGAATTATTTCCCCTTTCTTTGATTGCGTTTGAGGTTAGGACTATTCGGTCCTTCCGATCTAAAGGTATTCATCTCTTTTACTGCCTCGTCTTTATCTCTAAAGTAACCAAGACTTACACGCTTCTTTTCGTGGTAAGCCGCAGCGTGCCATCGTTGACTAGCTTTATGGAAGTAAACACCGCGAATACTCTCCCCTTCTTCGATAGCAGTAGCCTGTACTTCGGGTTTAAGCTGTTCGATTGTGCCGTCCTTGTGCACCAGCTGTAGGTTCACTCGACGAAGGTCTAAAGAATTTCCGTTCTTCCATTCAAGGCGTGCACCCTTTGGAATTTCGAATAATAATCGATGTAATAAGACTTGTCCGTCTTCTCTGCCGGCACGTGCTAGCGGTCTTCCTTTCGGGTCTTTATAAAGCACCCATCGAGTAACACCTTCGACTTTCTCCTTGTCTTCTGGGTCTACCAAAACCGTTTCGTCTCCGTGCCTAGTGCCGATAACGAAAGAATATTTCCCTAGTGCTTTCTGGGTCTCGTTAATCACTAACAAGCACCCCTTTCATGAGGTTGCTCACATGTAGGACAAATACCGCCTGCCGCTTCCCATGCAGTTGCTTCTTCGGCCTCCGCTCGATGTAAAGCAATTTTAGCCTCGAATAGCTGTTGTTCGCGTTGAGAAATCAAAGATTCGATTTCTTTATAGGTTGTTAACAGCATAGAAACAGCCGTTTTCCTGCTCTGAACTTCGTCTAGTGCTTGTAAAAGCGCTAGGGCTTCCCCTAAACCCTCGAAACGCTTCTCGCGCTCCTGGGCAATTTCTAGGCGTTTTACGACGTTCGTATATTCTAGTTGCATAGCTCGTAAATTATTTAAAGTATTAAGCTTGTCTGCTAAAAGCTCTATATCGTTATTTAAAGCGTCAATGTGCTTTGTTTTATCTAGGAGTACGGCTGTAGTATTTACGATTTCCGCATTTTTGTGGTATTCTCGTTGTAAGTTATGGAATAGATTAAGCTTTTCGACGTTTTGACTTAGGACCTCAACTACGTCAGCCGCTTGATCTATTTCTTTTAATTTGTCTAACGTACGGTCGATTTCTGTTAACTGTCCCGTTAGCTTTAAATAACTTTCTAGTAGGTCTAGCAGTCTATCTTTTTGCTGCTGGGCCTTTTCTATTGTGTTTAAATCTTCCCCCAGCTGTGGGACGATGCTTAATGCTGCTAGCTTTCCGTTGTATGAGGCGATTAAGTTCGTTGATGCTTCATACATGGCTCTATGAGACTTTAACTCTTCTACTTTCATAGCCCGACCTTCTACTTGATCTAGTAGCATATGCGCAATGTCTACAGCTTGTTTTGCGTCGTCGATGTGTGAGTAAGCAAGCATACTACCAGACAATCTTTCAATGTCCTTCTCCGCGTTCGTTCGATTTTGCCTCGTTGCGTAGGTATCCTTCGAAATACCTTTGATTGCTAAGTCTACGCTTTCCGTTCCCGCTAATTTCCCTAATACCTTTGCGCCAGCCGAAGCTGTTTCGCTGATTAAGAATGGCGCATCTAACTGAAAGCTGAAATTCAATGCTGTTTCGAAATCTCCGAAACTCTGCTTCTCGATTCCTAGCAAGACCTTTACTTCGTCTGGAACTTCCGACTTTTCGAAAAGGCTGCCTTCGTCGTCTGCATTTTGCTGTAGCAGATAAGATGTTTTACCTTTTCTACGGCGTTTTGTAATAATGTGACCACTTGCTAACAAAACTGTTACGATGGCTTCCCCTACTTTTTGGTTAACATATGCTTCACCTGTAGGCTCATTAAAAGCGATCCACCGAATAGCTCGTATGATGGCCGTTTTTCCTGCATCCGACGGTCCCGTGATAACATTTAAACCATTTCCCAGGTTAAATGTACTTTCGACGTGCGATTGGAAACCCTCGATTCTTACAGCTGTAATCATTCTTTTTACGCTCCTTTCCGTTTACTCGCAGCTGTGACACTTCTTTTAACCACCCCCTTCAAGCAGTCCGATTTTACAGCCGCATTACGAAGCATAATGATATTCACGGCTAATTCATCGTTACTTGCTCTACATGCACGTACCGCACGTCCTTGCTCTGCTACTTCATTTTTAGTCATAATACGGCTTGCGTATAAAATTACCGACATACAAATTCCCCCTTTATTACTAATTAATACATTTTTTCTTTACTTCTTTACTTATTTACTGTAAACTACTTTTAACAAGTCGACGTTGCAGCGTCTTCTAGTTGTTCTACCGTCTCTTTCCAAAGAGTTTTTATCGTTTTATTACCTTCGCCCCAATCTTGTAGTAAAGACAAAGCTACCTGTGGTTTTCTTTTGGCTAGCTCCGCTAGCTTTACAGGAAGGTAAGCATTCTTCCTAACAAGTTCGGGGTCGATAATTGGTGTGTTAGGATCAACAGGTTTCATACTCTCACCCTTTTCTTTACAAAAATATGCCTAACGGTTATAATTTGTTAGAAAAAAATTTCTACTCACCGTAACGGTTTTCGTAGAAAAGGTGTTCGACTGTTACACCGAAAAATTTTGCTAGCTTGATTTTATTGCTTGAAGATGGGTCTCGCTCACCAGATTCAATACGAGCGACCATCGCCTGGGTAATGCCTACGTTTTCTGCAAGCTGTTCCTGGGTTAGATTCTTACTTTTACGCAAACTGACTAAACGTGCATTCTCTACTGTCATTTATGTACCACCCCCTTTTATGTCGCTAGGACATATTTAGTTGTTGGTTCTCATAATATATGACCACAGGTTATAAAGTCAATAGTTTTGCATAACATTTTTATTTTTTTATTTTTTTTATGACTAAAAGTAATATAATAATATCCTTATCGGAGGGGTAAACATGGAGACATTTGGTACAAGATTAAAAGGTTTAAGAAAGTATAAAAAGCTTACACAGCAACAGGTAGCTGCTGCTATACAAGTAAAACAATCTACAATCTCATATTACGAAAAAGATAAAAAGCAACCGGAACTACAAACATTAGAAAAACTAGCAGACTTTTTCGGAGTGAGTATTGACTACTTACTACTTCGCACAGACAACCCAGAAGAATATACAGCAAACGAAAAGGCTTTTATAGAAAGTGTCGAAGCCGATCTAGATGTAACAGCAGCAGAACTTCGAAAAAAGTTTTCGCTAATTAACGCTACAGAAGAAGAAATAGAAGAAGCTATCCGTTACATTTTGATCCAGCGTATGATGAAAGAACAAAAATAGTTATGTTCTTAATTTGATTTCAATATTTTTTATGAGCTTTTGAGTAAGTATTTTAATATTCACTTCTTGTTTTGTGCCGTGTGCGGCCACTAAATACGACGGGTGATTTTTTACGACTTTTGGTATTTTATCTCTTTGCATACGCTAGCCCCCTTAAATATAGAACGGGTGTTCTTATTTTACATCATACTACGAATATAGATTTATGGCTAGATAACTTCTTACAAATTATTGAAAGGTGTGAAATCTATGAAAGCTGTTCTCTACTACCGTGTATCAACAAAGTTACAGGAAGATAAATACAGCCTTAAAGCACAGAAAGAAGAATTGACTAAATACGCAGATAGCCAGGGGTGGGAAATCCTCTCTGAATTTAAAGACGTAGACAGCGGTGGGAAATTGGACAAGGAAGGCCTTAACGCCTTAATGGACTATGTAGAGGACCATTCTGTAGATGTTGTTTTATGTATTGACCAGGACCGCTTAAGTCGATTGGATACAGTCAATTGGGAGTTTTTAAAAGACGTACTAAGAGAGAACGGAGTAAAAATTGCCGAACCTGGATCTATTGTTGACTTAACAAACGAAGACGACGAATTCATTTCCGACATTAAAAACCTTATTGCAAAACGCGAAAAGCGTGCTATTGTCCGCCGTATGATGCGAGGTAAAAGGCAGCGTACACGTGAAGGTAAAGGCTGGGGTGCCCCGCCTATCGAATATAACTATGATAAAAACACATCCACATACAGCGTTAACGATACGTGGTCATGGATCATTCCTTTTATTGATGAATTGTACCTAGAAAAAGGATACAGCGATACACAAATCGCGAAAGAGTTAAATGCAATCACAAAAACACCTAGAGGAAAACGCTGGTCCGAAGCTAGTGTGCGTCAAAAATTAACCAATGAAGCATACTGTGGACGCATGATAAAAACATTTAGTAACGGTGAAACGATCGTTGTAGAAGATGTGTACCCAAGACTAAGAACAGATGAACAGCAACAGAAAATATTAGAAAAGCGTAAAAGTAAATTCCGTAGAAAGCCTGAAAGCACTCCCCAGCTACTAAGACGCGTAAACATGACGTGTGCGTACTGTGGTAGAAAACTAAGTATTCATATGTCGGGCATTAAACAGTACGGCGTACACTTTTACATTATCCATAACAAGCAGGAACGATTAACGGACGGGTCGAAGTGTACTTTTAATATCAATACAATTCGAGTAGAGCAAAACATTATTAGGGCTGTAAAAGACATTATTAAGGGCGAAGATTTTGCGAAGGCCTATATACAGCTAGACCACAGTCCAGAGGATCTACAACTACTTGAAAGTGGAATTAAGACATTAACCAAAGCTAAAACAGACACGCACGCAAAAATTGACCGATTACTCCCTCTCTACCTGGATGGTTCCTGGTCAAAAGAGCAGCTCGATCAACAAAAGATTTTATTAGAAAATGAGTTAAAAACGCATGACCAGCGTTTAAAGCAGTTAACTAATAAACGAGACCTAATTAAAGCTAACCTCTTTAACTATGAGGCTGTAGTTGATTACCTGGGCGTAGCAGCACGTTTCGATACCCTTCTGGATAAAGAGGATCAAATGCACCTGATTGGACGACTATTCCCGCAAGCTGTCGTGTATGAGGATCACATTATCATGCAAGGTCTACTAACGAACAATGTGCCACTAGAAATTCGTGTACCGATTGATCCTAACCCGTATGACCGAAAACAGCATAGTCGAACAGATAGGGACCCTAAAGGTAAATACGAGCGCGTACAGCTGTATCTAAAAGATAACCCAGACGCTTCCCTACGAGTTGCTGCAAAAGAGCTAGGAATTGCGGAGAGCACAATCTACAGGCTGGAAAAGAAGTTCGGTCCGCTAGAACACGGTGTTATCCTGGAACAAGATGCTGCGAAGAAAATAGAAATCATTAAGGCGTACCTAAAAGAAAATCCAGGAGCTATTAACAACCAAATTTCGAGAGATACAGGTCTAGCAAAGACTACTGTAAACCGCTTAGTGAAGCGCTATAACCTAAAAAAATGACCCACGTGTCTCACACGTGGGTTTTTGCTTATATTCATTTTCTTAAATATCGTCGGAATGGCTAGCAAACTCACATCTCCGTAGCTTACCGTTGCTGTTTTATATTGTGCAGATTTATCCTCACTTAATACTTTCAATTCAACTGCTAGATTTGCATCTGTAAAATAGTCGACGTCTACTTCTCGTACATAGGCTTTCTTTTCTTCCCAATCGAGCTTTTCCACTTGGAATTGTGTTCCTTGGTGGATATAAATTGCTTCCTCATGTAACAGCGTCATTGCACTGTAAGTGTCCATTTCACCAATTACCTTTGTTGCTGCCGGTACAGAAATATCAATAATAACGACATTTTCCTGCGCAGCAGAACGTAAGCTGATTTCATGGGCTGGGAAGCGGTCGCTCATCCAATGCCATTGTGTGCTCGTTTTAACTAATACCCCTTCCCCCTCAAGATAAGCAAGTAGCTCCTGTACTGTGAATTCACCATACGTATCATCCATTGAAAAAGGGAGTTCAAATGCGGCACATTTTAAATGATCCATCAAAATTAAAATATTATCTGGATTAATTCGAGCCTCCTCAGGGTGGCTTCCTAAAAGATAGGTTGGGTGATTTACGACATACTGGTCTAACGCTGTAGATTGTGCTACATAAATTATTAGCGCCTCATCTTGCCGTCTACCTGCACGGCCCGCCTGCTGCCACGCACTCGCAATATTACCAGGGTAACCGGTCATAATACATGCTTGGAGCCCACCAATATCTACACCGAGCTCTAACGCATTTGTACTAACAACCATTTGAATCGAACCATCGCGCAGACCCTTCTCAATTTTTCGGCGTTCACTTGGTAAGTAGCCGCCACGATAACCTTGAATCGACTCGTCCTGAAGCTTTTTCACCGTTAATGTTTTTAAATATGTAACAAGCATTTCTACTCGAACACGTGATTTAGCAAAGATAATGGTCTGAATCCCCGCTTCAAATAGGCGCTGTGATAAATCACGCACCTCCAGTACGGCACTTCGACGAACACCGAATGTAGGATGTACTATAGGCGGATTATAAAAAATAAACGTTTTCTTTCCAACAGGTGCACCAGAATTCGCGATTAATTCATGCTTTTCATTCGTTAACGTTTCTGCAAGTTCTTTCGGATTTTTAATCGTGGCGGAAGTACAAATAAAAGTTGGATTACTGCCATAAAACGCGCAAATTCGTTTTAATCGGCGAATAACATGTGCCACATGGCTACCAAACACTCCTTTATATGTATGAAGCTCATCGATAACGATATACTTCAAGTTTTCAAAAAGGGATACCCATTTCGTATGATGGGGTAAAATTCCTGAGTGCAGCATATCTGGATTCGTCATAATAATATGCCCTGCCTTCCGGATTTTCGTACGAATACTCGGAGCAGTATCTCCATCATACGTATAGCTTAAAATTTCTTCGCCCATTGCTTCGATTAATTCGTTTAAATCAGATTTTTGATCCTGTGCAAGTGCTTTCGTTGGAAATAAATAAATTGCACGACTTGAATTATCTTGTAATATTTTTTGTAAAATTGGTAAATGATAGCAGTATGACTTACCAGAGGCTGTCGGCGTTACAGCGGTGAACGATTGTCCCTTTACCCCGTAGTCAAATGACTGCCGCTGGTGTGTATAAAGTTTTTCAATGCCACGTGATAAAAGTGCTGTTTTAATCGAAGGGTGAAGAGCCTCTGGGAAATCGGCATATTGTGCCTGTTGGCCGTCTAGAGTATGCCAATGAATAATATTTTTCTTTAACTCTTCATCATATTGCCAGGATTCAAGTAGCCCCTGTATCGATTTCTTTTTACTTAGCATCAGTCTCACCTTCCTGTAAATAACGCTCTAGCGTCGTTAGCGTATATTTAGCAGCCTCAATCGATTGCAGGAAGCGCTTTTTACTCGTTTCTTTATAAAACGATTGTACGAAAAACTGTTCCATACCATCAACAGCATGGTCAATCTGTTGTTTATGCATGTATTTCGGTTGATGAGCTGAAATCCAATGGTGGGCAAGCCCCTGCCACTCTAGTAAAAGCTCCCGCATGTCATCTGCATATGGCTTTACTTGATTATAAAAGTCTGGCACGGCATCGCGCTCGCGCATATCGAAAAAACGACTGCTCGCTTCATCACACGCGAGCAGCAGCCTATTTGTATATTGAAGTAATTGCATTGTGTACACCTCTATAACTTTTCTCGTTGCTTATAAGTGTACCAAAATTTAATCCCGTTCACTACCTTTAGGGGAACACGTATTCTTTACTTGCCACTTTTTTTCTGCTAAGCTAACTCTTTGATGAGCACTATTTAATTGCTCATAAAAGGAAACCTTCACTTGGGCCTGCTCCAAGAGAATGCGTTCTCCAAGCATGGCATCCAAACAGCTAAGACGTTCGAGTAATAGTTGAATTTTTTTCATGTTATCCCTCCCTGTCCTGTTACTATTTGAGATAAATGAAATAAAATCCTGCCACTCTGATAAAACTAGACAATAATCGATAAAACTAGAAAAATTTCGTCAAGGCTTTATGCTACACTCTATGTATAAAATGTTTTGAAAGGGTGATTTCATGACGATTCGATATCCAAATGGAAAAGTCTATAAACCTAACAATTCTGAAACGCCTGTAAAAAAACAATCAAAAAACGAAAAAAAAATTTCCTTTAGTAATCGTGGAAAAACACTAGAAGATGATTTGAATGAAACCAATCAATTTTACAATTCTCATGGATTAGCCAACGTTCATAAGAAACCTGTTCCGATTCAAATCGTCAAAGTAGAATATCCTTCAAGAAGTACCGCTGTTATTAGGGAGGCGTATTTCCGTACCCCCTCTACAACGGACTATAACGGCGTTTGGAATGGATATTATATTGACTTTGAAGCAAAGGAAACAGAAAGTAAAACTTCATTCCCACTAAAAAATATCCATGCCCATCAAATAACCCATATGAGGTCGGTCGTGGAACAGCAGGGAATCGCATTTTTTATCGTTCGTTTTTCTTCAGTTGATCGTTATTTTGTCGTCCCGTTTGACATTATAGAAGAAGCATGGCATACGATGGAAAGTGGTGGACGCAAATCCATTCGACTAGCTGCATTTGAGGAAAAAGCTGTAGAAATTCAAATTGGCTTCAATCCCAGAATTGATTATTTAGCAGCCTTAAAAAAGATTGTCGCAAACAAATAGTTTGTGAAAGTGAGGAGAAAAAAAGTGACACAGCAAAAACGGACACGTGAAGACGTAAAAAGAGCACGTGAACTACAAAATAAAAAAAGTAAAACACCGCTGAAACTTTGGTTAAAGCGAATTGTTTTAACTCTAGTCATTGTTGGTGTTGTAGGCTTTTTAGGTGGAGCCGGCCTATTTGCTTATTATGCAAGTAATGCACCAGAGCTTGATGAAGAATTATTAAAGGACCCTATTTCATCTGAATTTTACGATGTTAACGGCGAACTATTCGCTACTGTCGGTATAGATGAGAAACGAAAATATATTGAATTTGATGAAATTCCCGATAGTATGGTGGATGCAATCCTAGCAACAGAAGACGTACGTTTTTTTGAGCATTCTGGGGTTGATCTTTGGCGCCTCGGTGGAGCTGTGATTGCGAACTTCCGCCAAGGCTTTGGTTCACAAGGTGCAAGTACCATTACACAACAAGTAATAAAAAATTCTTTCTTTACAAATGAGAAAAAGCTTGAGCGTAAAGCACAAGAAGCTTGGTTAGCGCTTAAACTAGAACGTAAATACGATAAAGAAGAAATCTTTGAAATGTATTTTAATAAGGTATTAATGTCAGGTACAACATATGGCTTTGGAACAGCTGCAGAATACTTTTATGGCAAAAAGCTTTCTGAGTTAGAGTTACAGGAAATGGCTTTATTAGCTGGTATGCCTCAAAGCCCGAATAACTACAATCCATTTAAAAATCCTGAGCGAGCTGAAAAACGTCGTAACATCGTTTTAGGCTTAATGGTACAGCACGGGAAAATTACAGAAGCCCAAGCTGAAAAGGCAAAAGCGATCCCTGTTGAAGAGGGCTTATTACCTGAAAACGAACGTGTGGCAAATGCAACAACAAAATTCCCTGCATTTTTAGACGTTGTTTTATCTGAGCTTGAAGAAAACGATGACTATGAGTCACTTGCGGATGGCATTAAAGTTTATACAACATTAGATCCACAAGCACAAACAATTGTAGAATCAGTAATGAATAATGACGAAAACTTCCCGAAAGAAAAAATTCAATCAGGCGTTTCGGTTATTGATACAAAAACTGGTGCTATTAGAGCAATCGGTGGTAGTCGTAATTATGCAGATCGAGACTATAACTATGCATATGATTTAAAACAACGTTCACCAGGCTCGACAATTAAGCCATTAGTGGATTACGGTCCAGCTATTGAATATTTAAAATGGTCTACTGGAGAAACAATTGTCGATGAACCAATGAAATATTCAGGAACGAATCAAACGATTACGAACTTTGATAATAAGTATTTAGGGACGATGACAATCCGTAAAGCGTTGTACCAATCCCGAAATATTCCTGCTGTTAAGGCCTTAAAAGCTGTTACACCGGAGAAGGCACAAAAGTTCATTGGAAATTTAGGTATTAAAACTGATTATCTAGTAGAATCGGATGCCATCGGTGGTGGGCGCGTGAATATATCACCGATTCAATTAGCTGCTTCTTATGCTGCACTTGGCAATAAAGGTGTATATACTGATCCACATTCGATTACTAAAATCGTGTATCGTGATGGCGTAACATCAAAGAAATATAAGCCAGAATCTAATGTTGCAATGGCCGATTCAACAGCTTATATGGTCACTGACATATTACGAGATGTAGTAAGTACTAAACCAGGTGCTCCTGCGAAAAATGCGATTGTTCCTGGTATAGATATTGCTGGTAAAACAGGTACAACAAACTATTCATCCGATGAATTTAAAAAATACAATTTTAGAGGCATGGCAGTTCCCGACTCTTGGTTTGTCGGCTACTCACCTAATTATTCAATAGCCGTATGGAGTGGCTATTCAGAGCGTAAAGATGCTCTTACTACGTGGGAAGAAAGATGGCTACCACAACGATTATTTAAATCAATCATGTCACAGCTATCAGAAAATGTTCCAAACACAAAATTCACTCAGCCAAACTCGGTCGTTTCAGCAACAATTGAGCTAGGTACGAGCCCATTAAAACTGGCAAGTGAGTATACACCAAATGAATTAAAGGCTACGGAGCTATTTGTTCGTGGTACAGTGCCAACAGAGGTATCTGATAAATATGAAAAGATTACGCTAGATCCTCCATTTGGATTAAAGGCTGATTATAATGAAGATGCTAGTCTAATAAATCTTTCTTGGGACCATACACTACCTACTACTGGTGATGATGATGAAAGACAAGACTCTTCTATCACATACGAAGTTTCAATGAAAGTCGATAATGGGAAATCCACAGTTATCGAGACAACAGGTGCTAAAAACGTTACCATTCCAAATGTTCAACCTGGCAGTAACTATACATTCTCTGTCGTAGCAATAATGGACGACACCCGAAGTGAGCCAGCAAGTGTATCAATCTTCATCGAAGGCATTGTAATTCCTGAAGAGCCTACTGAACCAGATATAGATGATGACGATGGGGATAATGAGAACGGAAACGGAAACAATAACGGAAATGGCAATGGAAACGGGAATGGTAATAATAACGGGAACAACAATGGCAATGGAAACGGGAATGGTAGCAACAACGGAAATGGCAACGGCAATCAGGTTGTAACCCCGCCAACCGAACCGACTGAGCCAGAAACTGACGATTAACCCCTTCCCTTCAATTAATAATAAATAAACTTAGAAATCCTCATTCATTAGATACTGTTCTGATGAATGAGGATTTTAATTTCCCCTTTTCTTATGCTTATATTATTTCAAGAGCCTTTCATCGAAAACACACTATGACCCGTAAAAAGCATATTATACAAAATAACGATAATGAAAAGGAGGAAGGTTTATGGGACTATTCATGAATAATGATGGGAAACTAGGACTATTCAAGAGTAATCATACACTAATAGAAAATAATCAAATAGTGTATCACCGAAATGAAATGACAGAGCTTATAAGAGAACAACAAACATTGAATCAAGATGTTCATCGTGCAATCCAGGCTTTTAAAACCAAACAAAATACATCCATTTTACAGCAATCTAAAAAAATCAATAGGATAAATGACAGGCTACACGAGATTCAAAAGCTGAATATCCAACAGCGCGAAGTAGAACAGCAAATAATCGAATGGCTCGAAAAGCTAGAAAATCGAGACGTGCAGCTGCAAACAATGCTGGTGGATGAGCAACTTATGAAAAATGATCTATTAGATAGAGTAGCCGTGATTAATCAAGATCAAGAAAAACTTGGAGACAGGCTCCATCATGTTGCAGCGACAATGAATGAGATGGCAGGTCATCTCGATCAATACACAATTGTAAACAATGATATTACGCATCAACTACAACAAGTACGAGAGTCTAACGAACAAATTATAGATGGAATCAATAGTATCGATGAAAAGCAGCAGGAAGTGATGAACCGAGTAGAGGATCAAGAGGGTCTTATTGAAAAAATTTCAAGACAATTAGACAATGTACGTTCCATTGTATTTGAACGAACGCATTTTTTAGATGAAAAAATTAAGAAGATGTATGATTTCTTTAACCGAGCGTATTCAAAAAACACATAGAAAAAATTAGCCGTATCTGCTTTGTATTCATCAATTGCGGTAGCACGTTGCAATTGTCGGAAGGGGCATCACCAATATAAAAGAGCGTCAGACCTTACTAATTTTCTGCTTGAAAATTAGTTTGTCGACGCTCTGAAATCTTTCAATCGAGCGGATTGAGGGATTTCAATTTATTTTTTCGTTCGTAGTCTTGCAGCGCGTTTTTTTGTTTCCTTAAAAAGCTCGTCTAACTGGCGATAGCAAGCATATTGCCCCGGCCTTTGTTTTATAAATTGAAGACGCTCCCTACCGTTAATTGGGTATAATTCAAACTCTTCATCTATATGTGCAGTATGGCTGGCAGAATCCACTAATAGTTTCTCAAAAAGTGCAATTCCATGCTCTGTTAAACTTTTTGCTTCGCCATTCCTTGTTTCGTGGGCACTATGAATTCTTATCTGCAGCGCCTCCCACTCACCAAACCATGTATCGATGGCTTCCTTTGAAATGGCTTCTTTTCTTACTGGGATCATGCTTTTACCAACCCCTTTTTAAAGCGCTTTTGCCCTTCTCGACAGTCAGCAAATAGTGGGCATTCATGACAGCCTGGATTTTGTGCCTTACAATGATAGCGTCCGAAGAAAATCATTTGGTGATGGGCACGGCTCCAACGCTCAATCGGTGTTTTCTTCATGATCGTTTCTTCAACTTCAAGCACGGTATCCTTCCAGCGACAAAGACCTAATCGCTTCGAAATCCGTTCAACATGCGTATCAACAGCCATTGCTGGAATATCGAACGCAACTGATAATACAACATTGGCTGTTTTACGACCAACTCCCGGTAAGGTTACTAATGCCTCCCGATTTGCTGGAATTTCACCCTCAAATTCATTTATTAGCTTATAGCATAATAATTGAATATTTTTAGCCTTATTTCGATATAACCCAATGGAGCGAATATCATTTTGCAGCTCCTCTAGTGAAACGGCTAAATAATCCTCAGGCGTTTTATATTTTCGAAATAAATCTTTCGTAACCTTGTTTACAAGCACATCTGTACACTGTGCAGATAATAAAGTAGCAATCGTTAATTCAAACGGATTATCATGTACGAGCTCACAATGTGCATCTGGAAACATTCGATCCATTTCATCTAGACAATGTTCCCATTGTTTTTTCGTAAGCATGTAAATCCCCCCCTATTCTCGTTCCTCTAGCCAATTATAAAACAATCCATTTTGCGCTGATTCTCTATCTATTTGTTGCGCTGGTTGAACTGATTGACGGGAGCGAAACTGTTCTGTATGCTGTTCAATTTGTTTTACTGATGTAATATTTTTCTTTTTCCACTCAAACAAAATGCGATCAATATAGCGGAGTGAAACTTTTCCAGCAAGTACAGCTTCTTTCAATGCCGCTTTAATAATCTCTGGAGAATGGTGATCATGATCTAACCACATCCCGATTGTTTCTAGCTCCATCGGGGAGAGTAGTCGACCAAACTCCTGCTCGAACATCGAAAAGATCTCGCCCTCTTCATTTTTCGCTGTTGTTACTTGCTGCTGTAACTCTTTCTCTTCCAATAATCCGACAATGCGCTCCCAAAGTGGAAATAGGGAAAACTTTTCAAATAACTTTCCATTCCCATCTACACCTTGTGTAATTTCAAGTAGCCCCTTTTGCATGAGTCGTTGCATTTTCATCGAAATATCATTCGCTGTAAAATGTGTACGCAGTGTCAAATCATGTGGTGTTGGAAAGTCTATTCCCTCCTCATGAAAGCTAAGTAGATGGACGATAATCAATGCCTCATCATCTAGAATATTTAACTCCTTGTATAACTTAAAAAAAAGCTGAGGAATCGTTATATTCCTCTGCATTGTCCACGAACGGAGTCGGCTACTTTGATTTTTCATATTTATTGACTCCTCTCAAAGAGAATAGAAAGCGCCCGAAAAAACATCGGACGCTCTCTTTTAATTTGATTCTTTTTGTGTAATCTTTTTAATAGCCTTTCAAAAAAGCTAACTTATCCGATTATGGGTACAGTCTGTTTAATAAGCGTGGGAACGGAATTGTTTCACGAATATGCTCTGTGCCAGAAATCCACGCTACCGTACGCTCTAAACCTAGACCAAAGCCAGAATGCGGTACCGAGCCCTGTTTGCGTAATTCTAAGTACCAAGCATAGGCATCCATCGATAAATTATGCTCTTCTAAACGAGATTTTAACAAGTCATAATCATGGATACGCTCAGAGCCACCGATAATTTCTCCGTAGCCTTCCGGTGCAATTAAATCAGCACAAAGGACAACATCATCTCGTTCAGGATGTGGTTGCATGTAAAATGGTTTAATTCCTATCGGGTAGCACGTAATGAATACCGGCTTATCAAAATGATTCGCAATCGCTGTTTCATGTGGTGCACCAAAGTCATCTCCCCACTGAATATCATCAAATCCTTGCTCATGAAGGAATTTAATTGCATCATCATACGAAATTCTCGGGAACGGCGCTTTAATATTTTCTAATTTAGAAAGATCACGACCTAGGCGCTCTAATTCTAGCTTACAGTTTTTAAGAACAGATCCAACGATACTTTCAACATATTGCTCCTGCACTTCTAGGTTTTCTTCAAACTCAACAAACGCCATTTCAGGCTCGATCATCCAAAACTCGATTAAGTGGCGACGTGTTTTAGATTTTTCAGCACGGAATGTAGGGCCGAACGAGAATACTTTCCCTAATGCCATCGCTGCTGCTTCCATATAAAGCTGACCTGATTGAGAAAGATATGCATCCTCATCAAAATATTTCGTATGGAATAACTCCGATGTTCCTTCAGGTGAAGAACCTGTTAATATTGGCGGGTCCATTTTAGTAAAGCCATTGTTGTTAAAGAATTCATATGTTGCACGAATGATTTCGTTACGAACTTTCATAATCGCATGTTGCTTACGAGAACGTAACCATAAGTGACGGTTGTCCATTAAAAACTCTGTTCCATGCTCTTTTGGTGTGATCGGGAAGTCTGTTGCAGCGTGAATGATTTCGATCCCTGTAACATTTAACTCACAACCGAAGCTCGAACGCTCATCCGCTCTTACTTCTCCAATAATGTACAATGAAGTTTCTTGTGTCATCCCTTTTGCAACGGCGAATAACTCCTCGCCTACTTCTTCTTTCACTACAACACCTTGCACAAAACCAGAGCCGTCACGTAGCTGTAAAAATGCAATTTTTCCGCTTGAGCGTTTGTTCGCTAGCCAAGCACCTAGTTTCACCTTTTCGCCAATATGTGACGGCATATCCTTAATCATTATTTTCTTCATATGTGTCCTCCAAAACTTAGAGAGCAGTGTTTATCCTTGCCATTTTGATTTTACAAAAGTATCAATACGACGAACTGCTTCTTCTAATAATTCTAATGATGTTGCATACGATAAGCGGATTGTCGCATCTGCACCAAAGCCAGAGCCCGGAATAACGGCTACATTCGCTTCTTCTAGTAAAGCTTTTGCAAATGCATCTACAGATTCATAGCCAGTTTTTTCTGCTGCCTCTGCAACATCAGGCAATAAATAGAATGCACCTTGTGGCTTTAATACTTTAAAGCCTGGAATATCAGCTACATGAGGGTAAATTTTTTCTAAACGGAATTGGAATGCCTGACGCATTTCTTCTACCGCATCCTGAGATCCATTGTATGCTTCAACTGTTGCATATTGTGCTGTAGTTGTAGCATTTGAAGTAGAATGAGATGCTAAGTCTGTCATTGCCTTAATAATTTCTGTATTACCTGCCGCATAACCGATACGCCAGCCTGTCATAGAGTGAGATTTTGCTACACCGTTTACAACGATCGTACGAGCTTTAATTGCATCTGTAAGCTGTGCAATTGAAAAATGTTCTACACCATTGTATACGAGCTTTTCATAAATTTCATCTGAAACGATTAGAATATCTTTTTCTTCTGCAACTTTTGCTAGTTGCTCTAATTCCTCACGTGAATAAATCATTCCCGATGGATTACTTGGCGAATTAATGATAACTGCCTTTGTTTTTTCTGTAATCGCATCCTCTAGCTGCTGTGGTGTAATTTTATAGCCTTGTTGTGCTGTACCCTCTACATAAACTGGTACACCACCCGCTAGCTTTACTTGCTCAGGGTAAGAAACCCAATACGGAATAGGGATGATCACTTCATCACCTTCATTTAAAATCACTTGGAATAAAGTGTAAAGAACATGTTTTGCACCTACACCCACCATGATTTCATTTGGCTTATATGTAAGTTCATTATCACGAGAAAGCTTGTCGATAATTGCTTGCTTTAATACAGGAAGGCCTCCTGCTGGTGTATATTTTGTTAATCCCTTGTTCATTGAATCAACGGCTGCATCTAAAATATTTTGTGGTGTATTAAAATCCGGCTCACCAGCACCTAAGCCGATAACGTCGATGCCCTGCTCTTTTAACTCTTTCGCTTTTGCCGTAATGGCTAGCGTTGAAGATGGTGTTAATGTTTTTACACGGTTTGCTAATAATTGTTTCAATGAAATCGTCTCCTCTACAAGTTCAAAATGCGTTTCCACCATTGTCCGTCTTCAAACAAAATGTACACATAATTTAGCTTATCGGCGTCATTTATGTAAGTAAGCTCCCATACGGCGCCTGCTTCCTCATAGCCTAATTTTGTATGAAGTATTTCTTTCACATCGTTCTCATTATTTAACACAGATAAAGCTTGTTCTTCCGTTATACCGTCCTGCAAATATACTTCCTGAATCGATTTCTCTTCTAAACTGATTGGAACAAAAATTGCCTTTTCCTTACCATATTCATCTACCCCGAATACCGTAACGTACGGCTTATTACCGTTGTAAGTATAACTACTGGATACAACAGCAAGCGATTTCGAGGATAATGCTAATGCCTCCGCTTGCTCCTCTATCTCATTAAATGGAGTTTTTGCTTTCCAGAGTACTAAACAAGAGATAACAAGGGTCAAAGAAAGAATAAAAACAACGCCGAAAATGAGCCAATTTTTCATACCTTCACCTGCTTCGAATTTGGCACAATTTCCGTTATTACAGTATGCTGATTTTGTTCTAATATTCTTTCCATCTTGTCTACCTACTTTCTTTCCTCATCGTTCATTATTATACCAATGTTCTAGTTCTAATACCATATGCTGTAGAGGTAGTTTTTGTACAGAAATCGGCGGTAACGCACGGATAAACTCTATCCCGTACGATTTCATATCTATTCTTCTATCAAGTACGATAAATACCCCCTTATCCTTCGAGGAGCGAATTAATCGTCCGAAGCCTTGCTTAAAGCGTAAAATCGCCTCTGGTAAAGATAGCTCTACAAATGAATTTTTTCCTTGCTGCTGTAAATAATTCGCCCTTGCCTTGTACGTAGGCTCTTCTGGTGAAGAAAACGGCAATCGTACTACAATAACAGAGGATAAGCTATCACCAGGTACATCTACACCTTCCCAGAAGCTATTCGTCCCAAATAGTACAGAATGACTAAATTTTTGAAACGATTTAAGTAAACGCATTCGGCTACCAGCTGTCACCCCCTGTGCAAATACCATATAGTCATCTAATAGACCGCATTCTTGAATAAGCTCTACCGTTTGACGGAGCATTTGCTGAGAAGTAAAGAGTACAAAGCAACGCCCTCCCGTAGTTCGAACTGTTCTTGTAATGGCATGTGAGACTGCCTCAATATAATCTGACTGTGACACATTCTGTATATCTGGCATATCTGTTACAATAAATGCTTTAGCTCCACTATAATAATTAGATGGAGCCTGTAAGGAATGCAGCGGAACAGCTGGTGATATTCCTAGCTGATCCGCGATAAATCGCTCGTTATTTGGAACTGTTAATGTGCCAGATGTCCAGATGATACCTGTTTTTCCACGGTAAGGAGCAAATAATTGCTCAATCGTAGTCGTAACATTAATAGGCTTTTTCAAAAATTGAATACTTCCCGGCAAGCTACGTCGATCCACTTCTATCCATGTAGAATAATGAGCATGCTGGATTAAAAATACCTCATCCCATTGTGCTATTTGTAGCTTAAACTCTCGAATCCAGTACCGCCACTCCCCTAGGATAAATCTATGCTCTGGAGCTAATTCTTCGATATTCGCTGAAAAAAGCTGCGCGACTTCCTCTGCAAGATCAATCCAAGCCTGAACAGCTGCTGACATGTGCCCAAAGCGAGCTAAATCTATTTTTAGTTCATGTAAAAAAATAGACGCCTTTACTTCATGCTTATACGAGCCTTTTGTCATTTGTTGAATCGCGCGGAGTAAGCTTTGCATCCCCTCGTCAAATTTTGATACCATACTCATAAAACGTTTTTCTAACTGATGTAATAGGTTCATTGGTACTAATTGTCGTTTTAAAGCCGCACGCTGCAATTTATAAAATAAATTTTCATCTGTATAGTAGCCAATTTGACCAAACATATATTTCCAATGCTTAAACGTAAACACTTTTTCATCACGTTGAATAGCCGCCTGAACAAACTGATGTGCTTCATCAATAATCCACCCACCAATATTTTGGAAAAGCTGATTTTGACGAACTAAATCTGCCAATAACATCGCATGATTAGTAACAATTATATCAGCCCGTCTACTATTGGTTAGTGCACGTTCATAGTAATCATAGTCTCCTGAAACAGGCTGTGACGTTTCTGATTTACGAATTTTATCTAGAAATAATTGCCCACCACCAGAAACATTGAGCTCATCGATATCACCCGTTGTTGTTTTCGTTAACCAAATAAGTACTTGTAGAATAACAAACGTCTCATCATACGAATCATCTGCCATTTTATACTGTTGCTCAAATCGGGCAATATCAATATAATGATGCATGCCTTTTAATAAAGCTACGTGAATCGTATTTCCTGTAATCTTTTCAAGCCTTGGAATTTCCTCATGTAATAGTTGCTCCATTAAGTAAGACGTATACGTGCTAACGCCAACTTGCTTCCCTTTATTTTTCGCATAATAATATGACGGCAACAGGTACGATAAGGTTTTCCCTATTCCAGTAGAAGCTTCTATTATCATTTCTTCTTGTCTATGGAGCGCGCCCCATACACTGTCCATCATTTTAAATTGCCCTGGTCTTTCTTCAAAATTAGGAAGGGCAGATTGTAGCATTTCAATCTTTTCTATTGTTGTTTCAGGATAACCGCAATTTTCATTAGCCGTGTCAATGGATGCTTCTCCTTTGTAAATGGCTAACTTCTTATAAAAAATATAATTTTCTTCGTTACTAACCTTATTTCTTTTAATACAAAGTGCATCAAAAAACAACTGCGATAAATTCGATTTCAGTCGAAATGAGCGCTTATGTAGCCCCTCTAACGTTACTAAAGGTAACATCAATAACTCTTCCCAGCACGCCTTTAATAATAGTGCAGTTGCCTTTGCATCATCATCCGCACGATGGGCTTGTTGAAGTGGAATATTCAAATCATTTGCTAGATCCCCTAATTTATAGCTAAGCGACATTGGGAATAGTATTTTTGCAAGCTCAACTGTATCAATCGTTTTTCCAATCCATTGTGGAAGTCCAGCTCGTTTAAATTCAGCTTGTAAAAAAGACAAGTCAAATTCCGTATTATGGGCAACAAATACTGCCCCCTGCAAAAGCTCATAAATAGTATCTGCATGCGCTTCAAATGGTAATGCATCGGCTACATGCTCATCTCTAATGTTCGTTAAATCCTGTATATAAAGAGGGATTTTTTTTCCCGGATGAATGAATGATGTAAAAGTCTTTTCTATACACCAATCCTTCATGATCACAATAGCAATTTGTATCATCCGATCACCATTTGCAGGTGAGTGTCCAGTCGTCTCCAAATCGACAATTGCATATTTTTGACTTTCCATCATTGTACTCAACTCACTGTTCTCGTCATTATAATCGAATTTTATCATAGGTGGCCTCATACGGTCATGCAATAGATGTGTCGTTTAAGATTTACTAGATTGGGCATGATGTAAACAAGCCATAGAGAAAGGGTGACAGCATGGAGACTGTTAAAAAGGAGATTTTAGAAGTTATCAATAATAGCCATATCGGGACAATGGCAACGGTGCATAACGGCAAACCATTTAGTCGATATATGACATTTACTAATAAAGAGTTTACATTGTACACTGTAACCGACAAACACTCAGATAAGGTAGAAGAATTATTGGAAAATCCGTACACACATATTTTATTAGGCTACGAAAATAAAGGACGTGGCGATGCTTTTGTAGAAATAGAGGGAAAAGTTACTGATTTTGATGACGAGGCACTAAAGCTAAAATTTATAGAGTTTTTTAAAGGGCTGCTCTATAAAAATCAAGACGAAATGGTCATCCTGCAAATTGACCCAATCCGCATGCGGCTGATGAATAAAAAAGGAGAACCACCGAAAGAGTTAGAATTTCCATTAGAATAATTAAGAAAAGCGCAAGCGCCCCGTTTAGCCCCTCGAGGTCGCTTCAACCCCTCAATAGGCTGGGCGCTGGAGCTAGACATTCTTTAAAATTGAAGTAACTTATTCTTTATAATAAAAAAAGAGCAGGGGCTCATCTCCCTGCTCATAGACAAAAGCTTCCCAGCAAATCCGCGCTGTTAATGGATGCTTTTGGTGTAAAGCCGAAACTTTACATAGGTTTGGCACCTAAACTTCAGTATATCTTTTTTTATTCAATAGAACAAGAATTATTTGCAAACTATTGATGAATTGCCTTACTAAATACAGCACGAGCAGCATCGCCAATATGCTCGCTCACTGTTGGATGCGGGAAAATCATACGTGCTAGGTCTTTTACAGAACCACCTGCTACCTTTGCTGCTAGCATGGCATTAATCATTTCAGTAGCACCATCTCCAACTACACAAGCACCGTAAATATCCCCTTCTGGACTCGCAACAAACTTCATAAAGCCCTGTGTATTTCCTTCAAGCAATGCCTTTGGATTCGTTGGTAAGAACATCTTCGTAACAATTGCATCAGAGGGAGCTTCATGCTCTAGCATGCCAAATGTTGCAATTTCAGGATGTGTATACACACAACGCGGAATTTCTTGTTGATTAATGACGCGTGGGTGCTTGCCTAAAATAGTATCTACAGCATGAATTCCTTCTGCACTTGCCGAATGCGCTAATTGGAATCCACCAACTAAATCCCCAATTGCATAAATCCCTGGGATACTTGTTTCATAATGGTTATTTACAGCAATTAATCGACCATCCATCGCCAGCTCGATCGCTTCTGCAATTTTAGCATTCGGTCTTCTACCTGTTGCAAATAACAGATTTTCATACGTATATACTCCTCGTGATGTATGGATTTCATGTCCCTTTATTTCTTCGAAACGGAAATCAGTTACTAATTCAATACCTAGAGACGCCATTTTCTCTTTAATAATCGGACGAGCATCGGGCTCCTCTGTTTGCAAAATATCCTTACTATGGTTTAATATCGTTACTTTTGTTCCCATTGGTGCTAATGCAAAAGCCATTTCAATCGCTATAACGCCACCACCTACTATTGTTAGCTGCTTTGGTAGCTCTGCCATATGGAAAAATGTATCGGTCGTATGATAGGTTGCTGTTTCAATTCCTTTAAACGGTGGAACAAATGGATGACTTCCTGTAGCAAGAATGACATTTTTCGCTTCAAAGGTTTCATTTCCAACTGTGATGGCTTTATTTTTCGCTACTGTCGCTTCGCCACGGTACATTGTAATTTGTGCATTTTCAATGAATCCTTCGATATTGGCAAGAAGCTCATCGATCACTGCATCTTTTCGTTTCATCAATTTCGGAAAATCTATATTGATAGTCGGAACGGTTACTCCCCAATTAGTACCACGTCGAATTTCCTGAACAAGCTTAGAGTGCTCTAGCATTATTTTTGATGGAATACAGCCCACATTGTAGCATGCACCACCAACTTTATTTTTCTCTACTAATGCCACTTTAAGGCCACTTTTTGCCGCATGAATTGCCGCTACATATCCCCCTGGACCTGCACCGATTACTGCTATATCAAATTGTTTCATTACTATTTCACCTCGCGTTTAACGATAGCATTACAAAAGTTGGAATGCAATGTTCGTTCTTCGATAAATAACCAATATAAAAAACTGATACCGTCTAACTCGTATCAGTTAATAATAGTACTATCATTCTTTTAAAGTGCAGCGATTATTACAAGTATCCATGCCACTAGCATAAGGAGACCACCTATTGGCGTTATTGCTCCTAGCTTACGAATACCTGTAAGCGATAAAATATATAAACTTCCAGAAAAAATTAATGTCCCTGCAAACATTAAATATGTAGCCGAAGTAAGAGCACCTGATGCACCTAAAACCTCGGTTAAAATGCCAATACTGATTAAGCCTAGCCCATGATACATTTGATAGCGGCATGCTGTTTCCCAGTTTTCCGCATATCGTACTTCCTTAAATTTGTCCTTTAATGCATGTGCCCCGAAAGCACCAAATGCCACACTTAAAAAAGCTAATACAGCTCCTAAAATAATTGCCACTACCATATTTATTCCCTACCTTTATTGTAATTACATATATGATAACACATCTTTCTTCGTAGGAAGAGACGTTATTGCACCGACTCTAACACAAGTTAGAGCACCGACGATATTACTGAATTTAGTAAACTGTTTTAAAGTTTTAAATGGAAGATTATGAAGAGAAGCACATTGTGCAAACTGAGCTAGCATCGCTCCTACAAATGCATCGCCAGCGCCTGTGGAGTCAATAGAGTAGACAGTAATACTTGGAACTCCACCTTCTCTTTCTCTATGGGCAATGAATGTTCCTTTGTCCCCCATTGTCACCGCCAACATTGTATCACCGGTCCTCTTTATTTGTAATAATTCATTTTCTTCCTCACTCACTTTAATAAAATCCGCTAACGCCACGCAACTGTTTACTTTCTCTATAAATTCCGTTTCTCGTCCTTTCCATAAATCTTGACGATAGTTCGGATCAAAAGATATAAAGCATCCATTCTTTTTTAACTTTCTCATTAGTTCCATATAGGTAGAATAAAAGGGGTCTGAAAGGAGGGCTGTTGCCGAGCCAAAATGAGCAATCTTAATATTTTTTATTTGTTCTTCATCTATCTCCTGTAAGGTCAGCCTTTCATCTGCCCCTCGATGAAAGATGAAATCACGTTCTCCCCCACGCTGTCTAGATACAAAAGCCAATGTTGTTGGAGCATTAGGATCCTCTATAAGCATTGATGTATCAACACCTATCTCTTCTAGTGTTTGTTTAAGATACGTTCCAAACGAATCCCCTCCAACCTTCCCACAGAACTGGGCCTGTCCACCCAGCTTTGCAATCGCTGCACTAACATTAGCAGGAGCACCACCTGGTTGTTTTATAAATGTTTTACCTTCTACCAAATCAACGTCAATGTCCGAGCAAAAAAAATCAATTAGTATTTCTCCTACACATAGTACCTTTTCCATTCTAACATCCTCCAACGTATAAATTTCCTTTATTATGGTTCATACTATAATGATACTGCAAAGGAGGTCATTTTATGGCAGATAAAAAAAGAGATTTAGGTAAAATCGGCGAGAAATTATATGCCATGCATGAGGATATGCAAACGGTAGATTTTATACCCATGGAGGAAAAAAATCAGCAAGTACAAGCTGAAAAGCATGATGAAGAAACAAAATATCCATCTATTGATAAAAATGATCAGGATAAACGATCTTAACTAAGATTGCAGGAGAAATCGAAAAAGGATTCTCCTGCATACAAAAAAAGCACAACCGAGGTTATGCCTTTATTTACACTACATCACCGTTGCTTCCGGCTCGTAGCTAATCATTTCTTTAATTGTGTTATTGTCGCCCATAATCGCAACTGTTGGCTTATGGTCAGCAGCTTCTTTATTATCAACATACACGTAAGAGATAATAATAACAATATCGTCCTTTTGTACAAGTCGAGCTGCAGCGCCGTTTACGCAAATAACGCCACTACCACGCTCACCTGCAATAATATATGTTTCAAAACGAGCACCATTATTATTGTTCACAATATGCACCTTTTCGTTTGGTAGCATCCCAACTGCATCTAAAATGTCCTGGTCAATTGTAATAGAGCCAACATAATTTAAATCCGCCTGTGTCACTTGAGCACGGTGAATTTTGCTATTCATCATCATTCTTAACATCGTTATTATTCCCCTTTTATTGAAAACATTAAGTTATCGATTAAGCGTGTTTTACCAATATATACAGCAACTGCTAGTAATACCTCTGTTGTATTTTCCTGCACTTGTGCTAAATCAGGATACGATAATAATTCTAAATAGTCAATCCGCCCAGAAGTTTCTGTTTCAATACTCTTGCGGGCTTTTTCAATCGCAGCCTCAGCATTACCTGTTTCTTTCATTTCATCCTTCGCTAATTGAAGCGCCGCATAAATAGCTGGTGCTTCACTTCGGTCCTGCTCCGTTAAGTACACATTACGGCTTGATTTTGCTAATCCGTCTTCTTCACGTACAATCGGCACCGTTCGAAGTTCTAGCGGGAAGTTATAATCACGAACCATCGTTTGAATAATGGCTACTTGCTGTGCATCCTTTTGACCAAAGTAAGCACGTGTTGGCTGGGCTAGATGGAATAGCTTCGCAACAACTTGTAGTACACCGTCAAAATGTCCTGGTCGGCTTGCACCACATAAAATTTGAGACTGACGACCAGCACGAATATATATTCCACCATCTGTTGGATACATTTCTTCTACCGCTGGAGCAAAAATATAGTCAACCCCAGCCGACTCTGCAAGCTTCGTGTCACGCGGTAAATCTCGTGGATATGATTCAAAATCTTCATTTGGACCAAACTGTGTCGGGTTAACAAAGATACTCATAATCACGATATCATTTTCTTTTCGTGCCTCTGAGGCAAGAGTTAAATGCCCCTCATGTAGGTATCCCATCGTTGGTACAAGCCCAATTGACTGTCCTACTTCTTGCGCCCCTTTTATAATTCCCTTTAGTTCAGCGATTGTTGTTACGACCTTCATTTTACTGCGCCCCCATATAATGCGATTAAATGATCCTCATTCATCGTAAAGCTTTGGGATTCATTCGGGAAGCTACCTGCCTTCACTGCTTTTGTGTAGCCAGAGATGCCACGTTCTACTTCATCTCCTACAAATCCAAATGCTTGAACAAATTTTGGTATATGATGTTTTCCATACATTAATAAGTCATGGAAAACTAACACTTGTCCATCTGCTTCAACTCCGGCACCTATTCCGATTGTTGGAATCGTTAATGCTTTCGATACAAGGTCAGTTAACTGATGTGGAATACATTCTAGAACAACAGCACAAGCACCTGCTTCCTCTACTTTACGAGCGTCCTCTAGTAGCTTAGCTGCTTGCTCTGCTGTTTTCCCTTGCACTTTGTAGCCACCTAGTACACCCGCTGATTGTGGAAGTAAGCCTAAATGGGCAACTACCGGAATCCCAGCATTTGTCAGCTTCTTGATCACATCTACTACCTCGTCTGCACCTTCAACCTTTAAGGCATCAGCACCCGTCGCTTGCATCATACTAACAGCCGTTTTTAAAGTGTCGTTAAGATCTCCGTGGTATGAGCCAAAAGGCATATCTAGGACGATAAACGTATCCTTAGCCCCTCGGCGAACTGCTTTCCCATGGTGAACCATATCCTCTACAGTGACTGGCATTGTTGAATCATAACCTAATACAACCATCCCTAATGAATCACCGACTAAAATCATATCGACGCCTGCATCCTCTGAGAATTTTGCAGCTGGATAATCGTATGCTGTTATCATGACGATTTTTTCACCCTGCCTCTTCATTTTTAAAAAATCACTCGTTGTTTTCATATGTTCCTCCCCCAATTTCTCGAAGAAAACAATAAAATACCCTTCTATCCAAAAATGGACAGAAGGGTAGCGCTGACTCTCTTACGCTTCGTTTTCTTCCGTCCCTGTCTATATAAGATCAAGGCAGATTTTTTTGTTATTTTTTTTAAAAGGTACAGTTCAAAAATGATACTGTCCACAAAGCTACTATAACAAGTTTAGAAGAAAACGTACAGTTTATTGTTTATAAAATCTACAGTGAATCACCTTACTTGATTTCAATATCCGCAGAATACACTTCCTTAATTTCTCCACTATTTGTTCGGATTTGTAGAACGCCCGCCTCTGTTATTCCAATTGCTTCTCCTTCAATCACTTCTCGAAGGGTTGTTGCCTTTACATGCTGACCGATTGTTCCTGAAGCTTCTTCCCAAAGCTCTTTAATTGGTTCAAAACCATGTTTAATATAAAGATCTGAGTAGTGCTCTAGGAAGTAAAGTAAATTTGAGACAAATAAAGCGCGATCAATCGTTTCTCCATGCTCGATGGCCATTGATGTTGCGATAGAGTGCAATTCCTCTGGAAAATCGTTCATTTGCTGATTAACATTGATACCGATGCCAATTAATAGAGCTTGTACACAATCTGCCTCTGCCACCATTTCAGTTAAAATCCCTGTACATTTACGACCATTAATCAAAATATCATTTGGCCATTTGATGGTTGGTACGAAGGTTTTAAACATTGCCTTCATTGTATTAACAACAGCAACTGCTGCAACAAGTGTAAATTGAGGAGCTTGATGTGGCAATACGTCTGGCTTTAAAATCACCGTCATCCAAATCCCTTTGCCTGCTGTAGATTCCCAAGGACGTAGCATTCGACCACGGCCTGCTGTTTGATGCTCTGCTAAAATAATAGTGCCATCTTCTACTCCATCTCGAACAAGGTCGTGTGCAATAAGCTGAGTAGATGGCGTTTCTTCAAAATGATGGATTGTTTTACCTAATCGCTTCGTTTGTAAATTTGCCGTTATTTGTGCAACATCGACGCGATCTGGTACAGAAAGTAAGACATATCCTTTCTTCTTAATCGTGTCAAAAGTGTATCCTTCCGCCTGTAACGACTGCATATGCTTCCAGATGGCTGTACGTGATACACCAAAATCATCCGCAAGCTGTTGTCCAGAAATCGGCTCACCACTAGCCTGTAAAAATTTTTGTAAAATTTCATCCTTCATTGTTAAACTCATACAAAAACCATTCCTTTGAAATATTATACTGTCACGTTCTTTTTTATAGTTAATCCTACAACATAATCGTATTAATCATACAATTAACTGTAGGGATAAGCTATTAAATCCTGTAAATAAACTATTTCATGTTGGTATATGACATTAGTATCAGAAGGTGCATAGATGTTAATTCTAAAAAAACACGCATCATACTACATGCGGTAAAATGCGTGTTTAAAACGGATAAAAAGTCTCTAGTGTTTTTTACTCTACTTATTTTTGTATTTTTGAATAACTTCTTCTTTTAATAGATTAAAGTGACTTGGATCTTCACCCACATAGTCTAATGATTCAAATTCTTCTTTCGTCATTTCCAGTTTTACTTGTTTAACTGGATCTGTAATATCTAAATCGAATTTACCTTGATAGACACCTAACCCAACGAAGGTGTTATCTGGATTTTCTTTAAGGAAAAGTATATAGTTTCCTTTTACATTCATATTTTTATATCCATCAACATTTTGATATATTTCACCCTTCATAAAACCAGGTTCATAAATTACGATCGTTGATCCTTTTTCAATGTTGCCTTTATAAACTTTTTTCACTTTAACTTCAGACTCCGCAGCACTATCAATTACAATCCCATTCTGCTCAAAGTTTTGAATTTTTCTATCCCCAGTAAATTTCACTTGCACAATAGTATCTGCAGTATTTTCTAATTCATCTAAATCTTTGTATAATGGAAATTTAGCTTGCCCAGTAGCCAAGCTTATTAATTGCTGTGAAACATTTGAACGTTCTTTATCATTTTCTGTACCTTGTTCAACTGAACAACCGCTTAACAATACGATTCCAACAATCGCAGAAATTATTGATAGCGTCCATTTCTTATTCAAAGACTACACCCCTAAAATTTAATAAAATTGACATTACAATCAGCCTTATGTGTTTTTCAAGTACATTAAATAATCTGTATAATTATTTAGTAGTTTATTGATTTAAAAGGTTTCATAAAAAGATAGTTTAATTTGTAAATAAAAAGAGTAAGGGAACAAATGTAGTTCCTTACCCGCTATGAGATTATTTATATTGGTTTTCCAACTGATATTTACCCTTCGTCAAACTCATGTAGGAACCATTCCCTAATCTGATCAGGATTATTGTCAAGAGAGCCATTTAAAACAGCTAGTAATACCTTGTCCAACGCATCTTTTAACCAAGGTCCTCGCTTTTTATTCGTCCATTCCATAAAATCATTTCCGTTTGCCTGAAGGTCTTTCCTAGATTCAATCGGAAGTGAGGCTTTTATTAATGCGATTTGATCTTTCGTTACACTGAGCTCAATCCCCTGCCATTCTGCAAAATCATAGGCCCCTTCAAGTACCGATAATTCGGTTTCAAAATAATCTACGATTGACCAGCCTTGTAATAATGCGTCATAAGCACGAAGAACATTCTGCACATAATTCTTTTCCTTATTTGACAATCTGTACGCCTTCACAATGGATGCATGCTGCTCCCTATTTAAAAAGCAAAGGTATGCCCACCCCATCGAGGGAGAGGTGAACTTGCAATATTTCCATTTTTCTAAATTTTCCATAAAATTTCCCGGTAAATAATTTGCTAAATTAGATTGTACAAGAGATACTATTCCTTCAAAAACATTATCGCTTATCCATATTTTATTTAATTCTGCCGAGATTCTCTCCATTGCAATATGTTGAATGTCTTGTGCCTGTTTTTTAATAGCTGTAAATGTTTCATTCTCAATAGCAAAACCGAGCTGTGCACGAAAACGCACAGCTCGGAGCATTCTTAGGGCATCTTCTTGAAATCGTTTTTGTGGTTGCCCCACTGCTCGTATCAGCCTTTGCTCTATATCAGAAATACCACCATAGTAATCGATTATTTCATAGGAGGCTGTCATCGCTATAGCGTTCATTGTAAAATCACGACGTTCTAGGTCATCCTTTAATGAACGAACGAAAACGACACTATCCGGTCGACGGTGATCATCATACGTACCATCTGTTCGATATGTCGTCACCTCTATTGGCGCTCCTTCATCAAGCACGAGTACGGTACCATGCTCAATACCGACATCGACTGTTTTGGTAAATATGGTTTTTATTTCAGAGGGCAATGCACTCGTAGCAACATCAATATCATGCTGCTCCCGATTTAATATTCGATCCCTTACTGCACCACCGACAAAGACAGCCTCAAAGCCCGCTTGTTGTATTTTATGGATGACATTCTCTGCTATTTTCCATTGTTGTGTCATAATTTAACTGCCGCCAATTTTTCATATAACTGTTCATATTGTTCAATAATTGCTTCTGAATGAAATTTTGATTGCACTGCTGCCATTGCGTTTTCTCGGAATGTCATGAGCTTTTCTTCATCGCTTAATAATTCAATTGCATATTTTGCAACGGCATCAACATCACCTAAATCGACTAAGTAGCCGTTTACACCGTGCTCAATCACTTCTGGAATACCACCAATTGCCGTGCCTATACCCGGCACGCCACATGCCATTGCTTCAAGTAATACTAGACCGAATGATTCCTTTTCTGAAAGTAGGAGCTTGACATCACTAATAGCAAAAAGCTCGGCAATATTTTCTTGCTTTCCAAGGAATAAAATATCTTCCTTATATTGCGATTTTTTAACCTTATCCATGATACGGTGCTTTTCAGGTCCATCTCCCACAAGTAATAGTTTCGCTGGCATCCTTTCCCTTACTTTCAGAAACGCGTCAACGATGTCTGGTAAATTTTTTATCTTACGGAAATTAGATACGTGAATTAATACACGCTCATTTTCCCTAATACCAAACTGTTCCTTTAGATTACCTGGATCGAGTGGCTTAAACACAGCCTCATCAACAAAGTTATAGATCGTTTCAATTGGCTTTTTCGTATCAATGCGCTCATACGTTTCCTGCTTTAACGAATCAGAAACTGTCGTAACAATATCAGAACGCTCTATGCCATATTTAATTGCTAGTGCTAGCGTGGAATCTTCCCCTAAAACGGATATATCAGTACCGTGCAGTGTCGTGACAATACCAATGGATTCACCACACATTTCACGCGCAAGTACGGCGCATACTGCATGAGGGATGGCATAATGGACATGCAGCACATCTAATTTTTCCTCTTTAATTACGTCTGCCATTTTACTTGCTAAAGCAATATCATATGGAGAATATTGAAAAACAGAATAGTTATTCACTTCTACTTCGTGGAAAAAAACAGTAGGATAAATTTTATTCAATCGAAATGGTACGCTCGATGTAATGAAATGAATTTCATGCCCTCTTTCTGCTAGCATCTTCCCGAGTTCTGTTGCAATTACACCTGAACCTCCCACAGTAGGATAACACGTAATACCAATTTTTAACTTTCGCATCTGCTTTTCATCCCCTTTTTAGCAATTATTTGATTGTACATTTTATATGGCAAAATAACAATAATCCTTTATTGACGTCTTTCCTGAATAAGCCTCCAATCAACTAGCCCTGCTTCTAAGCCTTTTAATAAAATTTCTGCTGTGCCCATATTAGTTGCAAGTGGTACATGATATAAATCACATAAACGAACAAGGGCCGTTACATCTGGTTCATGTGGCTGAGCAGTTAATGGATCACGGAAGAAAAATACCATATCCATTTCATTGTTTGCTATCATCGCACCAATTTGCTGGTCGCCACCTAGAGGGCCTGAGCGGAATCTTGTTATTTCTAGTCCCGTTTCTTCATTAATGCGAAGCCCTGTTGTTCCTGTTGCATACAGCTCATGCTCTGCAAAAATCTGGCGATATGCAATTGCAAATTGAACTAAATTATCTTTTTTACGATCATGTGCAATTAATGCAATTTTCATTGGATCATTCCATTCTTATATGATATTTTCTAGCCCGTACACAAGTTTATCCATCGTGATTACCGTATTAATACAGAACGCTACACCACTCATAAATGATTCTCGGTTTAATGAGTCATGTCGGATAGTTAAAAGCTGACCGTCCCCACCGAATAATACTTGCTGATGAGCTACAAGCCCAGGTAAACGGACAGAATGAATTTTCATTCCTTCAAAGTCTGCTCCTCGCGCTCCTTCATGTGTTTCCTTTTCATCCGGATGCCCCTGAATTTTCGATTGACGAACTTCTGCAATCATTTGAGCTGTTTTGATTCCTGTGCCAGAAGGGGCATCTAGCTTTCTATCATGATGCATTTCGATAATTTCAACATCTGGTAAGTATTTTGCTGCCTCCTTTGCAAATTTCATCATTAGAATAGCACCAATGGCAAAATTAGGGGCTATAATACAGCCAATTTTTTTACTTCTTGCTAGCTCTGTTAATTCTTGTAGTTGTTCATCTGTAAAGCCAGTAGTACCAATTACAGGTCTTACATTGTGTTCTAGCGCCTCTTTTGTATGCTGATAAACTGAATGTGGGCTTGTTAAATCAAGCAGTACATCTGGCTTTGTTTCAGCTACTAGCTGTGCAAAATCAGTGTAAATAGGTGTATCATAATAATCTGGAAACATTTCTAAATTTCCTAGCGTCGGACCAAGATCCTTATAGTCTAGTGCAGCTACGAGCTCCATCCCTTCTCGATTTAACACTGTATGTACCGCTTCAATTCCCATTTTTCCCCGTGCACCGGCGATTGCTACTCTAATCATTCTATTCTTCCTTTCGTGTCCAACGATCTTTATCTCTCGTTTCAAATTTATTTAACACTCGTAATAACGCTTCGTCTAGACGAATACCTTGTGCATTTGCAAAGCATACTAAAACGAAAAAGAAATCGCCAAGCTCTTCTTCAATAGAACTGATATCCTCTGTTGACTTCTTTTTCTTCTGTCCGTATACATCCTGCACCTCACGGGATAACTCACCTAGCTCTTCTGTTAGGCGTGCAAGCAATTCAAACGGCGGAAAATAGCCTTCTTTAAATTGACCGATGTAATCATCCACTTTTTGCTGTAAATCATGCATTGTTAATTGTTTATCCATGTTCTCACACTCCTATTTCTATCGTATCGATTTCACATCCTGTTGTCAAAACATGAAAAATACAACATAATAAGTTTACTGAGCAACGAACATATATTTTTATCATTTTTTAGAATTTTTCAATATTTACAACGGAGGAAAAAAGAATGAACGGTATTAAAATTCAAAACATCTTAGGAATTATGCTCGGTTCTGCCATTTTCAGCTTTGGTTTTGTCCATTTCAATATGCAAAATCACCTTGGTGAAGGTGGCTTTAGTGGCATCACACTAATTTTATTTTTTACTTTAAAGTGGGATCCTGCATTAATGAACCTTCTATTAAATATTCCGATGTTTATCTTAGGTTGGCGTTTGCTAGGTAAGCGAGCACTTATTTATACAATTATCGGTACAGTTTCTGTCTCTATTTTCTTGAAGATTTTTCAATTATATGAGTTCCAAATGAACTTACAAGATGATAAATTACTTGTCGCTTTATTTGCAGGTGTATTCATAGGAGCTGGACTTGGAATTGTGTTCCGATCAGGAGGTACAACAGGCGGTGTTGATATCATTGCAAGATTAGCGAATAAATATATAGGCTGGAGTATGGGAAAAACAATGTTCGCTTTTGATACAGTTGTTATATTACTTTCTTGGGCTACATTTTTAGATGCGCGTTCGATGATGTATACGCTAGTAGCCGTTTATATCGGTGGACGAGTTATCGACTTTGTTCAAGAAGGAGCCTATTCAGCAAAAGGAGCACTGATCATCTCCTCTCAGGCTGATGAAATTGCAGACTTTATTGCCGAAAAAATGGAGCGCGGCGTAACAATTATAAATGGTCGTGGACATTTTACAAAGGAGAATAAGGATATATTATATTGCGTTGTTGCTCGAAATGAAATTGTGCGACTAAAAACCATTATTCATACACTTGATCCGCATGCGTTCGTATCCATTGTCGAAGTTCGAGATGTTGCAGGAGAAGGCTTTACACTCGACGACAAAAAACAACCTATTCATTAGAAAAGCGCAAGCGCCCTGGTTAGCCCCGACATGCGCTGGAAGCTCCGAATCGAAAGCATCCTTCCCGCTTTCGACCGAGGAGATGAAGCGACCTCGAGGGGCTGGGCGCTGGAGCTAGACACATACGAAAAGCGCAAGCGCCCTGGTTAGCCCCGACATGCGCTGGAAGCTCCGAATCGAAAGCATCCTTCCCGCTTTCGACCGAGGAGATGAAGCGACCTCGAGGGGCTGGGCGCTGGAGCTAGACACATACGAAAAGCGCAAGCGTCCTGTTTAGCCCCGACAAGCGCTGGAAACTCCGAATCGAAAGCATCCTTCCCGCTTTTGACCGAGGGAGCAGACCGCGGTCCCGAGCGTGCGGCGTAAATGCCTAGACACTCTCTATACTTGCTACAACTTATACAAGCTAATCTTCTTAGAAAAAATGCCCGCCTATTTAGACGGGCATTTCATAAATCTATTCTTCTGAGCGCATACCTGTATAAATTAAAACTAAACGTAACAACTCTAGTACCGCTACTGCTGCCGCTGCAACGTAAGTCATTGCTGCTGCATTTAATACTTTACGAGCTCCGTGCTCTTCGTTGTTACCAATAATACCTAATGAAACAACTTCATTCATCGCCCGCTTTGATGCATCAAACTCTACTGGCAAAGTTACCACTTGGAATATTACACCTGCTAATAAAAGCACAATACCTAGTAATAAGAAGCCTGATTGAGAAGCAAAAATACCAATCATAACGAAAATCCAAGAAGCATTAGAAGAGATATTTGCAACTGGTACTAACTTAGCACGTAATGTAAGGAACGAGTATGCTTCCTTATGTTGAATTGCATGTCCTACCTCATGTGCCGCAACAGCAATACCAGCCAGTGATGAATTATAGTAATTATCCTCTGAAAGCGCAACTGTTTTCGTTGCTGGATTATAATGATCTGATAAAATCCCTTGTGTCGGAACTACTCGTACGTCAGTTAAACCATGATGATCAAGAATCATACGAGCTACTTGAGCACCTGTCATACCTCTTTGTGCTGGTACTTCAGCAAACTTTTTATACGTACTTTTTACCTTCATTTGTGCATAGAGAGGTAATAGCATAATGATCGCAAAGTATACGATATACATTCCTAAACCCAAAAATAATCTTCCTTTCCATAAAAGCTATTCTTTATCAAGCGTGTTGATTTACCTATTATTGTTAATGTAGTCATGGCAAAAGTTCATTGCAGCTACAGCCGGCTCGCTTTCCACGGCCATGGCCTCAGCCTCCTCGCCGATCCCACTGAAATCAACTAATAATCCATTTTTGATGACATTTCTCTAAAAAACACGCTTCTATACTAAATTTTTTTTTGATAAACAACACACCTGATTCTTTATACAATTCTATCGATATTCTATTATTGACGCAAATATTTACCCTTACTATATGTAAAATAAGCGAGTAAAATACATGCAATAGATAGCCAAAATGTAAAATATCCTATTTGATTTGAATAATTTGCTAATATTCGATAGATTGGCATTTGTCCAAATACATAATCAATAACATCATTATGCAAAGTCCAGACGGCACCGATTGCAATATGCCCTAGACCAAATCGATATTTCGGCAGGTATAGTATCGCCTGTACGGCCATCGCAAAATGAGAGAAGACGAGCATCCAACCATCAGGACCTAATGAGCCTAACTCAGCTAATGTTAATAAATTCATTACAACTGCCCAAAGCCCATATTTGACTAATGTAATAAGCGCAAGCACTTCAATTAATTTAAAGTTCTTTCCCATTAACCAGCCAACAATAGCAATACAGAAAAAAAGACTAGCTGTCGGACTATCAGGAACAAAAATATAATATATAGCGTCTGTATTAGAAAGCTGACCTCTATACCAGTAGTACCCAAAAACCGTTCCTAAAAAGTTCACAATTAAAAGTAAGCTTAAAAATGTTCGGTGTGATAATACGTACCAGCCTTTAATGAGCAATGTTCTCATAATGCTAACTCCTTACTATACGTATTCTTTAACTCTTGGACCTAAAAAAGTACTTGAAAATACGCATTTTATGCTAAAAAAGAGAGCCAGCGAACTGACTCTCCTTCCATTTTATTACTTCTCTTCTTTTAGGTTTGCAATAAACTCAGCTAGCGTTTTTAGCTCTTCTTCAGTACCTTCGAAGGTACCAGCTGGCATACCGCCACGACCATTAACGATTACATCTTGAACTTCATCAGCTGTTAGTTCATTACCTAGTAACATTGGACCAGATACACCCGCTAAGTCACCACCGTGACAGCCGATACAAGAAGCGTTCGCCTCATAAACTAAATAACCTTCTGATTCAGTATCAACTTCAACTTCTGGTAATAAGCCTAAATGTTTATCAGTAATAACACCTTGAGCTTTTGCTGCTTCCCAATCATGGTTTGCAACTGATTCCCAAGTTAAATAGATCATTGACGCAACAGCTAGTAACATAAATGCTGTTGGTAATGGACGTTTAGATGGACGACGCTCTGGCGTTGTATCTAAGAAAGGTACAAGCGCTAACGCACCGAAAGCTAAACCTGGAATAACTACAGCCCCGATAACATTGTATGGACCTGAAGCAAATGAGTATTTTAATAATTGGTACATGAATAAGAAGTACCAGTCCGGTAACGGAATATAAGAAGCATTAGTTGGATCTGCCGGGCCTTCAAGTGGTGAAGGGTGCGCGACAGTTAATAACAAGTAACCTATTAAGAAAACTGCCCCAACCATCCATTCTTTTAATAAGAAATCAGGCCAGAAAGCTTCTGTTTTCCCTGGATACTCGGAATAATCTTTAGGCTTGTTCGGCATACGATTATGCGTCGTAACACGAGAATCGCCTACGAATTTCATTCCTTTTCCGCGATGCATATTGTCCCCTCCTTAAGAAATAAAAAATACATTGTTTTCAAATCATAGTGGTCCTGAAATACCTTGACGACGAATCATGATAAAGTGAGCTGCAAGTAAACCGAACAATGCAGCAGGTAAGAAGAATACATGAATTGCGAAGAATCGAGTTAACGTTTGAGCACCAAGAATTGTTGCGTCACCCGCTAATAGTACCTTAATCATTTCACCAATAAATGGTACCGACGCCGCGATTTCAATACCTACTTTTGTTGCAAACAACGCTTTCATGTCCCAAGGAAGTAAATAACCTGTGAAACCTAATCCAAGCATTACGCCAAAGATACCTACACCAACAATCCAGTTTAATTCACGAGGTTTCTTATATGAACCTGTGAAGAATACACGAAGCGTATGTAAGAACATCATTACGATTACTAATGAAGCTCCCCAGTGGTGCATACCGCGCACGATTTCACCGAAAGCTACTTCGTTTTGTAAGTAATAAACTGATTTCCAAGCATTTTCTACGTCTGGTACATAGTACATTGTTAAGAACATACCAGATAAGATTTGGATTACTGTGATGAAGAATGTTAATCCACCAAAACAGTATACAAATGCTGAAAAGTGATGCGCAGGGTTAACGTGCTCTGGCACTTCATGGTCGGCAATATCACGCCAAATCGGAGTAATATCTAAACGTTCATCGACCCAATCATAAATTTTATTTAGCACTGTTGTCGTACCCCCTAACTAATTAACTTAAATTATTTGCAAATTTTTTCCCAAGCATTAAGAAACCATCTTTTTCTTCCACTTCGTATTGATCAAGTGGTCCCGTAGGTGGTGTACCAGGAATATTTTTACCAGTTTTCTCATATCGACCTGCGTGACATGCACAGAAGAACTGATCTGGGTGAGCTGAGTCTCCAGCCCAGTTAACAGTACAACCTAAATGTTTACAAACTGGCGAAAGTGCGATGACTGTATCTCCGCTCTTATACACCCATGCCGCTTCAGTTACGTCAGATTTATACCATGCGTCAACTTGCTCAAAAGTGAAATCAACTTTAATAGGCTCTTCTGTAATATCTGCAATTTTTTGGCTTGTTAATACAAAGTCGCCTTCAGCTTTTGTTTGAAGCACAGGGTCAATTGCAAAACGTACCATTGGCATAAGCATACCAGCCGCCATAAATCCACCAACACCTGTTAAAGTGTAGTTCAAAAATTGGCGTCGTGTAACTCGATTATTACTCATCCTTTTCCCCCCTCTAACTAAAAGGTCAGTCCAACCAACGGACATACTTTTACAAATAGTAACACTAGGACATATCTATGATATATCAATAAAATAGGTTGGTCAATATAGCATTGGGTCGTTTTGCTATTATTGTGAACATTTGATGAATCAAAAATCTAAACGTTTGTCCAAACCTTCGAAAGCACCGGAATTACTTGTTTCAATTGGTCTTCTAAAATCTTTTGCTTCACCGCTTTATCCATTGATTCAAGTGGAATCGATGGTAGCCAAAGAATATTGAGCTCCTCTTGGAAAGTTGTCCAACTATGATCACAAGTGACGAAAAAGATATGCTTAAAACCAGCTTGAAGTAGCTCTTCTTCTATAGAATGTACATTAATGTGCTCTTTTAACGCTTTTATATAAGAAAAAGGTGGTGTTATTAATAACCGACCTTTAAATTGTTGCTCAATAAAAGCAGTGAGGGACATTAAATATTCAGCTGAAGAGCTACTTTGCTTACTTCTCTCATCCGTAAATTCTAAGCTCAATAATGGTACAATTGCTGTATCAATGAATTCTTTTTGTGATTGAAATTGTTCAATATCCTTTACATTAAAAAACATAGTGTTTCATCCTTCCAACATTCTTTTCAACCGTCATTTAGTAGAGGTTTCTTTTAACACTTGCAATAAATTTGAAAGCTCGAAAAATCGTTCTTTATCTCCGCAATCAAGCGCTTCATCAATTTCTCGTAATATTTTTTCCTCTTGGAAAGCAAGCATACTATTTTTTAATAATTGTTCTGCTATGACGCGATCCTTTTCACTAATGTGTAAATACTTTGGCATATACGGATTTTCCTCTAATACCGCTAAATAGGATTGGTGCGGCGGAATACTCGGAAAATTAATTTGGATATACATGCCTTCTTCTGGATTTAATCTTATATCATGAAACGACTTTTCCGCATCTGAGGTCATGATATTCCCTTTATAAAAACGAAATGGTATACCATTACTCTCCACAGATGACATCACAATTGCACGCGGACAATAATGCGCTTCTTCTACGAAATGTATATTTTCTAAAATACGGTCATTGCTAAGTAAATAATTTAAAATCCAAACACATTCTCTTCGTTTTAATTGATAATTTTTCAAGAACCAACGTATGAACTCTTTCTTATCTAAAATCGGAATGGAAGAAGTCATAATATCCCCCCCTTTATATGAAGCGTTCAAGTAAGTTTTGCCACTCCTGCTCAGTTGGCTGCAAGTCTACAAGCCTTTTAACAACTTCATGGGCCTCAGCTTGCTTGCCATCCTCTAACAAGAAGTAACAATATTTTTCTAAAAACGACACATCTTCTTTAAAATCATTATATGCACTATTATAAATTTCATATGCTTTTTCAAATTGTTCTTCTTTATCATACGCTTCTGCAACAAACGGGTAAAGGGCAGTCCAATCAAAATCATCACGCTGCAAATGCTCAAATAAGTCGATAACATCCTCATAACGTTCTTGTTCTGTATAAATCGACATTAATATTAGTGTTGCTTCCATATATTCTGGGTCGAGTGCAATTGCTTGTTGTAAATAGTGGATCGCTTCATGGGGCAAGCTATTTTTCAGCGCCATTTTACCTGAGAATAGGAATAGGGCTTTATCATATTCATCGCGCTTTAATCCTTCTTTTATCGTGTTGTATGCACGTTTATTATCCTCTAGCATGGCATAGCATTCCGCTAACAATAAATAAGCTGAGAAGTAATCTGGGTCAAGCTCCTTTAAATCCTCTAATTGCCCGACAGCTGTTTCATATTTTTGTATTTGAAAGGCTGAATATGCGGAACCAAAAAGAAGGTCTGGTGATACTTCTTCTTCAAGTGCCTCCATATAATATTGAAGAGCTGCTTCATAACCTGCTCCTGCACGATATACTTCTGCTAATCGCTGAGCTATGGACACGCCAGCAAATTGTTTGTCAATATTATATAGCTCATCGTAGATACGAGCAGCTTCTGAAAAACGCCCCGTTTCAAACAATAATTCCGCCTTAGCAAACTGTAATAGCGTTTCTGTCGGCAACAATTCAATCGCATCGTTAATTCGTTTTTCAGCTACTTCAAAAAGCCCTTGCATCTGATAATAATCTGCTAACACAAGTAGAGCTTGAGGGTATTCGGGTGCATCCTCTGTTACTGATAATAATAGCTCAAGTGCATCATCCTCATCCCCCATTTCCATTAGTACTGTTGCACGATCAATAATAATTTGTGCCTCTTCTGGGAAAATAAAGGATAAATGCTCAAATACACGGTTCGCTTCATTTAAATATCCATATTGCATTAATATTTCGGCAACCTCATATTGCTCAGCTGGGGATTCATGCATTAAAAAAGTTTCTAAAACAGTATCAATTTGCGCTAAATCTCCGTTTTGAATAGCTTGTAACATTTCTTCCATTCCATCGTTCACCTTTTCTCTCTTAGTCATTCCTAATGCTACATGACAATATACAGTTAAACAAGAAAAAAGAGCTACTTCAAAAATATTTTGAAATAACTCTTTCTCCTTTATTTTTGGATTAAAGAATCAACATGTTCAAAGAATGTTGGATAAGAAACAGCTACACATTGTGCATCGTCTAATTCTATCGATTCATTCGTTATTAGTGCTGCTACAGCTGCCATCATACCGATACGATGATCGCCATAACTATTTAGTTTTGCACCATGCAAAGGAGTCGGACCATGAATTATCATGCCATCATGAGTTGCTTCAATAGTTGCGCCTAATTTTTTCAGCTCTGCTACAACTGCTGCAATACGATCCGTTTCCTTTACCTTTAGTTCCTCTGCATCTTTAATTACTGTTGTGCCATTTGCTTGAGTCGCTAATAAAGCTAGCACTGGGATTTCATCAATTAATCGAGGAATTATTTCGCCTTCGATTGTTGTTGCTTCTAATGTGGACGTTTCGATTGTAATTGTTGCGGTTGGCTCTGCAGCCTTTTCGTCTTCAATTTCAACTGTCATATTTGCACCCATTTTTTCAAGCACTTCAATGATACCTGCACGAGTTTCGTTAACGCCTACATTGTGCAGAACAATACGGCTACCATTCGTAATAGCACCTGCTACTAGGAAGAACGCTGCCGAAGAAATATCACCCGGCACTTTTACATGTGTACCTGTTAGGGATTGACCCCCTTCAAACGAAACAACACCCTCTTCTACTCTAACCCTTGCTCCGAATTGGCGAAGCATTCGCTCTGTATGATCACGAGATACCTCACTTTCACGTACAATTGTTGTGCCATTTGCACGAAGTCCAGCAAGTAGGATCGCTGATTTCACTTGGGCACTTGCAACAGGCATTCTGTAATCAATGGCTGTTAGCGTTGTTCCCTGGATCGCTAGAGGTGTAAATTGTCCATTTTCTCGCCCTGCGATTTTGGCACCCATTAGCCGCAGTGGATCTACTACACGTCGCATAGGCCGCTTACCAATCGATGCATCACCTGTCATAATCGTATGTAGCTTTGTTCCAGATAAAATGCCTAGCATTAAGCGGGTTGTTGTCCCTGAATTACCCGTATATAGCACTTCTTTCGGCTCTTCCCAGCCATCGATACCAGGACTTTCAATTTTTACATTCGTATTATCCACTTCAATTTTAACACCAAGCTTGTGGAAGCAATCAATTGTACTTAAACAGTCCTCACCTAATAGAAAACCTTCTACCGTTGTCGTCCCTTTTGCAATGGCCCCGAACATGACTGAACGATGAGAAATTGACTTATCTCCAGGAACTGTTATTTCCCCTTGAAGTGTTGGACGATTATATTCAAGAGATTTCATATTTTCCCCTCCTTCTATTTAGAAAAGCGCAAGCGCCCCGTTTAGCCCCGACAAGCGCTGGAAGCTCCGAATCGAA
>NZ_JBAFWZ010000009.1:0-145457 GCF_036662795.1 Lysinibacillus sp. 54212 | reverse complement strand
CTTTCGTAGATGCATTGAGACAATGGCCATTGACACTCAAGCATCATACTAAAGGGCTTTTTTTATTTCAAGTCCCCGAAAATCCTTATAACAGGAATGCTTATTTAAAAATAAGTAGTATATGGATTCCGACAAATAGCACGAATCGAGTTATAAAAATTATTGTAAAATTTTATGCCCTTAATTTTCAACTCGAGGATTTATAATTTTGCAGCTCAATCCTAAGAGCAATCAAAAACCCACACAATAAAAAAAGCCGCCACATTTTTCTCATGGCGACTCCCCACTATTTAAAAGCTCCGCAGCTCTTCCTCCGATAAATTAACATAGCCCATATAATATAACTTTACGCCCTCGTCAGTCACCTTCACAACGGCATAGCTTGGAATGCCCTCCTTAATAAAGGGCTGTGTTTTTTCTGGCCATTCGGAAACCGATGTAGTTTTATACGTTTCAGGATTAAAATCGTAGTCATTCGTGCTGATGGTATATTCCATCACGCTTATAAAATGATCCTGGAATGTCACGAGGTACAAATCCTCCTCAAAACGCTTAGCTGCTCCCACATCACGAATAATAGTATCACTGTAGAATTCACTAATCGGCAGATAAAATACCCCCTCCTCATAACGGAGCATATCCATTACGTCCAGGTCTTCCTGAGGCGGCAAATTCATTGCTGCCCGGTCTAGCTCGATATCAAATAACTCTTTCATTTTTTGGACTACTTGTGATTCCGTAATACTTGGAATTTGGTTTTCTAGTTGTCCATCGTAGGTTAATTTTCCGCGCAGGATTAGATGCACGATCGTTCGTTCGTACGTTTCCCGATCTCGTTTATCCATCTTGCGGTAATCTGAATGCTCGCCCATCGCCTTTTCAATTTTGGCAAATACGTCATCTGGTGCATCTTCACCATCCGCTAAAATTGCATGGGAGTCTTTTGTTAATGCTGAGAAAACTCCACCAATATGCTCCGCAATATTGGACATATCAACAGCTAAGCCCTCATCGCCTTTTACAATATGGAATTCTTCACCCTGGAATTCTTTCATTTCTCCCTCGAATTGAGCTAAATCAACGTCCACACCATCAATCCTATGCAGTGTGCCACCACTTATGGATGCTTCTAATACAACCTCCCAGCCCTCATCCCGGTAAGCATAATAGGTTGTTGTTTCGTTATTTTTTCCTTGCACATGATTTTTCAAAAAAATATCTCCATGGGTTGTTTTCACAAAAGCTAGGCTAGTATCGCTTGAGTCGTGACGAATCACTTCATTATGGAGCAACTCAGCCTCAGCCTGCTGTTCGTTCGCCGCCCAGATTTCAACAATATAGCCATCCTGATTTCGATGCGTTAACTCTTCGTCAAAATTTGCACCGCTGTTCAATACTACATACAGCTCATCCTGACCGTCCTCATTTAAATCGATTAAGTCAGCATAGACTAGGCCAAACTCGTAAGTAATATTCACCGGATCCTTTCGCATGATACCATAATCCACAGCCACTCTTTCAAGTACAGCACTCAATTGTCGATTTCTTTTTTGCTCTGCTTCGTATACAACAGATTGATCCTCTTCTTTGTCCTTCCGTGGTTCTGTTACCTCTTTATCGGTGCAGCTGGCTAAGAAAATGATTCCAGCCGCTAAAAATAGTCTTTTCATAACAATTCACCCCTAGGACTATTATATTCAACGTTATTTCGAGTCACTAATTAAATAAAGAAAAATTACATAGACACTAACCGATACACCTCCATCCCTTTTATTACCCTTTTTAAAGCAGACGCTGTACAATACATTACACTGTCGTTATCAAAAGAAGGTCCACTCCTCTAGTAAAAAACTGGCTATTTCACAGAGGCTTACGTAAAGAATCCCACAAAGGAGCGAAAATCCATGTCGAATAATTCGTATTTATATCCATCAAATATCGTGAGTCTATTTCCACCAACTCAAATCGAAAAGTGGAAGGCACAAAAGAGTATTACTACTTTTAAAAAAGGTGATTTCATTCTTATGCCTGGGCAATTATCCGATTCAGTGTATTTAATTCTTGAAGGTCATGCTCGAATATTTCATGTTCATTTGGAGGGCAAGGAGTGTGTGCTAGGAATATTATCTCAGGGTGATTTTATTGATTTGCTAAAAATTTTTTCGGATAGGGAAAGCCAGCTATTTGCGAAGGCTTTAACTGAAGCAAAGGTCATCGTTCTGAATAAAGATGAAGTTAAAAAAGAAATTCAACAAAACCCAGAGCTATTAATGACGTTGCTGTATTATTTCTCCAATAGACTGCAGGAAACGGTTGAGATCCTTGAACAGGTTGCTTATGGAAAAGTGGAGGAACGGCTTTTATTCCTATTAAACAAGTTAGCGAATAAGGAAGGGGAGGATCAAGAGTGGTTCCCTTTACCGGAATTTCTTACACATAGTAATCTTGCCGGCATGATTGCTTCCACTCGAGAAACCGTTACATTCATACTGAACAAGTTCATACAAACTGGTACAGTGAAACAAGAGGATCAACGTATTTGGATAAAAAATGATCAAAAAATTGAACATATGTAAGGAGCCTTACATACAGCCTGCTTTACCCTAATGTAATATCAATGTGACATAACATTGAGGAGGAGCTAGTATGAATAATATTTCACTAGAAGCAGCTGGACAAACAGCACAAGCAATTCAAAATAATCCAGAGTTAAAAATTAAAGATTGGAGTGCCCGTATTCAGTGGAAAACAGGCGTTCAAAATCTAGTATCCATTCGCGAGTTCGATTCATTTCTAATGGATGAGCCTGTAACACTTGGTGGTACGGATAAAGCGCCTAATCCTGTGGAATATCTTATCGGTGCAGCAGGAAGTTGCTTTGCTATCACTTTTGAAGTAATGGCGAGTCAAAAGGGCATCCGATTAGAAAGCGTAGATGTTGTAATTCAGGCTGACTTAAATGCAGCGGTATTTCTTGGCTTAGAAGAGGGAGATGGAGGCATTTTAAATCCTGTTATCAGATTAACGGTAAATGGGGACGCTTCACAGGAAGAGTTAACAAGTATTGCTCAAGCGGCACTATTAAAATCGCCTGTATTAAATAGTTTAAATAAAGAAATCCGTTTAGAAATTCTATAGGGGATAGAGAATACCAGACAAGGATCTGGTATTCTTTTTTGCTTCAAGAGGCCACCTTACGATTCCTCATCCACGAAAAGAGCACAGCCAGGATCAGGATAAAGCCGAGATAGCCCATCGTGGAGTACAGCTTGCCGACTAACGTTGTAAAGCCGACTAAGCTGATTGCAAAGCCAGCTAGTCCAATAAGCATCACGGCGGGCTTGAACAGCTTTCGATGGGGGGATAGTAGTCTGATTGTGAATACATAGAACATTCCAACTGCTGTGCTGTACATCATACCTAACAGCAGAAGGGACATAAGGAAGCCGACGACCGGGTGTATTCTCTCCGCCAATTCTAATGTCGGCATATCAACACCTGCAACGACGTCCATTTTTGCAAACAGGGCTCCGTTAATGAGCAGGATTAAAAAGCCGACCATCACGCCACCGAGTATGCCGCCACGCCCTGCAATTTTTCGATTTCGTTCCTTCCCGCCCATCACAATAAGCATTGCTGCACCAGAGGCAATATTATATGAAACATACAGGATGGTCCCCATAATCCAGCCTGATGCTGCAGACGGTTGGTTTTGAGCCATGGCATCTAATTCACCAATCGAGTAATCCATCGTAAAGAGAGAATAGATTAATATAATAAAAATAATGCCCATTAGGTACGGTGTGAGTGCCGCTACGATTTTTATAATATTGTCAGCTTTTAAGAGTAGGGTGACGATCGTGGCTGTTGCCATTAAGATGCTGCCGATTCCTGGATTTATGCCGTACATTTGCTGAAAGGTCGAGCCTGAGCCTGCAAACATTACAACGGCAATAGCGAATAGGATAACCGTAATCACGATGTCCAGCACAGCACCGATGTATCGTCCTCCGATGTAATAGATGCCTTCCTTGTGTGAGGTCGTTTGGAGGTCAGACCCGATTTGCGCTAGGATCATCCCTAAAAAGGCAAAGATTACGGTCGCCACAACGGCACCCACCATCCCCATCCTTCCAAAGCTCGTAAAATACTGCATGATTTCTTGTCCAGATGCAAAGCCAGCGCCGACAATCAGCCCAACAAAAGCCCCTGCAATTCCAAAACTTTTTTTCATCGGACAACCCTCTTTCCCAACAATAAACATTAGGACAGTTTATGCTTTGTCCGATAGGGGCATGAATGTAAGAAAAGCGGAAGCGCCCTGTTTACCCCCGACAGCTGCTTGTAACCCCGAATCGAAAGCATCATTTCAGCTTTCGACCGAGGGGCTGGGCGCTGGAGCTAGACAATGCTAAAAAAAGGGCATTTGGAACACGCTCATTCCAAATACCTTCAATACTATTGGTCTATTTCTTTTTTATCCTTACGAATCCATGCAATGATCACTGCAACGATTAATGCAAAGCCTAGATAGCCCATTGTTGAGTATACTTTTCCAACTAGCGTTGTGAAGCCTACTAAGCTAGCACCAAAGCCAGCTAGCCCTACGATAACAATTGTCGGCTTGAATACTTTATGGTCTGGTGCCACAAAGCGTACTGTAAATGCATAGAACATCCCTACTGCTGTGTTATACATCATTCCAAGCAGGGCAACCGCCATTAGCATACCGACTGCAGGGTGAATTCTATTTGCTAATTCAAGTGTTGGCATGTCTACACCCGAAACAACATCCATTTTTACAAACATTGTAATATTGATAAGAATGATTAAAGCCCCTAGCATAATACCACCGAAAATACCGCCCATGCCAGCTACTTTTCGATCAGTCACCGTGCCTCCCATGACAATTAGCATCGCTGCACCAGCTGCAAGATTATACGATACATAAAGCAATGCACCGATAAACCAGTTAGAGGCCGCCGCATTTTGCTGCCCAGCAAGCTCATTTGCCGCTGAGAACGAGATATCCATTGTAAATAGTGAGTAGATTAAAATAACAAAAATAATTGCCATTAAATACGGTGTAATGACCGCGATTAAATTAATAATGTTTTTCACATTTAAAAGCAGCGTGAAAATTGTTGCAGCCACCATAATAATACTACCAATCATCGGATCGATGCCGAACATTTGGTTGAATGTCGAGCCTGCCCCAGCAAACATCACAACAGCTACGCCGAATAGGAAGAATGTGATTAGGAAGTCTAGAATTACCCCTATGTAGCGACCACCAATATAGTAAATTACCCCTTTATGTGAGGTTGTTTGTAGCTTTGAACCAAGCTGTGCTAGCGTCATGCCTAGGAAAGCGAAGGCAAACGTGGCGATCACTCCACCGACAATCCCCCATACGCCAAAGCTTGTAAAGTATTGCATAATTTCTTGCCCAGAAGCAAAGCCAGCACCAACAATCAGCCCAACAAAAGCTCCCCCAATTTGTAAACTCTTCTTCATATATCCACCTACTATTTTTCTATTAAATTTTTATAAGATTCTGAAAATAACGTACATAACGTGTCCCTAAGCACCGTATATTCGATGCTTAAGGATATTGAATTTTTACTATGAGTGAATCGTTGATTTCCGTTCTAGGCGGACGCTTTCCGCGGGCATTTACCCACTATTTTCGCGTCTGCCAATACAATCAACGAAGATGCTTATAAAGTTATAATGAATTTAGATTCCATTACATTTTTGGATATTCTAAGTAATAATAAAGAAACTACTAAGATCATTTAACAGCATACATTTTCTTAGTACGACCGTTACCTGTAGCGAGGCACGAGACTCCAGCGGGAAAGCGGAGTGATGAGACCCCGCAGGAGCCTAAAGGGAACAAAGGCTAAGAACGCCACATCCTGTGGCAACGCCTTCGTGACCAACATCATGTTGGCCCGAGGAGGCTCAGCGCTTCGCCCGCGGAAAGCGAGTGCCAGAGCGAAAGGTAACGGTCACTTCATTAGATAGAATAAAAACTTGTTCATTTCAACTTATTTATAACTCTTCTTCTCCACCGTATACGATTCGACCTTTTCTACGTTTACCTTATAGCCGATTCCTGCCTCTTGTGGAACCGTGATATAGCCGTTTTCTGCCACAACCTCAGGCTCGATAATATCCTTCTCCCAATAGCGATTTGAGCTTGCTGTATCACCAGGAAGGATAAAGTTCGATAGCGTCGTTAGCGCCACATTATGTGCGCGTCCAATGCCGGACTCAAGCATGCCGCCACACCATACAGGCACCCCTTTAGACTCGCAATAATCGTGGATTTTCTTCGCCTCTGTTAGGCCACCTACTCGACCGATTTTAATGTTAATAATTTTCGTTGCGCCGATTTCAATTGCCTTACGTGCATCCTCTAAAGAATGAATACTTTCATCTAAACAAATTGGCGTTTCCATTTGTCTTTGTAATGTGGCATGGTCGATAATATCATCCGATGCAAGCGGCTGCTCCACCATCGTTAAGTTGAATTGATCTAATTGCTTTAACAGCTCAGCATTCTCTAAGCGATATGCCGAGTTCGCATCTGCCATAATTGCAACATCCGGGAATTTTTCGCGGAGCGTGCGCATGACGTCCACATCCCAGCCTGGCTTGATTTTCACTTTAATTCGTTTATAGCCTTCATTTACATATTCATCGACAAGTGCAACTAAGTCATCGATTGATTTTTGAATGCCAATACTAATGCCAACCTCGATTTTATCCTTAGTACCGCCAAGTGCAGCTGCTAGCGATTGATTTGTTTGCTGTGCGTAAATATCCCAAATGGCACCTTCGATTGTCGATTTCGCCATATTGTTTTTACGGATCGGTTCAAAAATTTCATTTACTTCGTCCGGATGCCCAATGTCTCGATTTAAAATAAGTGGAATTAAATAATCCTCAAGCATGTGCCAGTTTGTTTTTAGCGTTTCCTCATTGTACCAAGGAGAGTGGAACGCGACGGATTCACCCCAGCCGATTGTGCCGCTTTCGTCCTTTGCCTCTAATAATAAAAAGTCCTTATATGTAAATGTGCCAAAGCTCGTCGTGAATGGCGCCTTTAGCTTCATTTGTAGGTGACGAATCGTAATTTCAGTAATTTTCATGTTGTTGTCCTCCTAGTGCTAATGTTTCTTTTTTTACAAAGAGATAGTCGTTCATTCTTTCCCCAACAGCGATTCGAACAGCTATGTATCCTTGAGCGAAAAGTGCTGTAAATGCTTCTCGTGTGAGTAGTCGCCAATGCATAGCATGCTCTGCACTCGTTCCCTTTAAGCTTTGAAAGTCTTTTGGAACCGGCAGTGAATAAGAGGGTGCCGATAAATTTTCTAAGGCAGCCAGCTTTAGTGATGGTAGCTTGTCCCCATCCCAGCTCACCTCTGCAATCGGCTGTGGATTTTCGATAAGTGCCTCCTGCTGCTGCACGACATAGTCCGATGTTAAATGCCAGTGCACCTCAAAACGATCTGACGGTAGCCCTTTATTAAAGCCGTCCTGCATTTCGCCGTAGCAGTTTTCAACGTACGTATCACAGACACCGTTAAGCTTTGTTAAGTTTAAATAGCCGTTGCGCGTTTCGAGCGGGTCAAAGGTCCAGTGCATCGTATCGTAGCCCTTTCCGATGGCTATTTCTCGCTGTGCAAGCTTTAGTCTCTCACCGATTCGCTGTGAACGGTATGTTTCGTCGATACCGAGCATATGGGAGCAAAGATAGCTTTTGCCGTTTTTAAATGCCGCAAAACCATAGCTAAAGCCAACTAGTTTTTGACCATCATAGGCACCAACTACAATGCCACCATTTTTGACAGCTGTTAATGTTTGATGCGTTGGGAGTGGCTGTATGCCCCATACTCGCGCCTCTAGCTCCTGCACCTGCTCCATTTCCTGTATTGTCATTAGTTCCTTTATAATCATGCTCTTTCGCTTCCTTCTAATCTCTTGTATGCTAGCCTGATTGCATTTGTAATAATCTGTGCTCCAACAGGCAGTTGTTCCTGGTTAAATGTCATTTGTGGATGATGTAGGCCTGGTGTAACGCCGCAGCCGAGTCCGAGCATCGTTGTTTTTAAATGTGGCTTATTATACGCATAAAAGTGGAAGTCCTCTCCACCTGGTGTGACAACAGCCGGAGCACAATGCGCTTCACCAACCGTTTCGATGATCGCCTGTCTCATTATTTCCTGCGCATCGCTATCTACCCTCGCAGCAGCAATATGTGCTTCAACCTTTGTTTCAATGCTAGCTCCGTACAATGTACTAACAGCCTCTACTGCCTTATGGAATCCTGCTGTGATTCTATCCATCGTGGCATTCTTTTGCGCCCTTGCATCAATGCTAAAGGTTGCAGCACCTGGAATAATATTTGTCGATGTGCCACCCGCTTGAATTTGCGTCATTTTAATAGAGGCAGATTCATTTGGGCTAATCCAAATTCGCTTTAGTGCATCAATAAGTGCGGCCGCAACTTCAATGGCATTAATGCCCTGCTCTGGTCGTGCACCGTGCGCCTCGACGCCAGTAATCGTGCCGGTAATAAGCTTAGCGGCTCCGTGATAAAGTGCCGGGGCATGATGACCGTCCTGCAATTCAACAAGCGGACGTACATGTGTACCAAATAAATAGATGAGCGGATCGATGACACCCTTTTCAAGCATTGCCTTCGCGCCGCATGCCTTTTCCTCTGCTGGCTGGAAAATGATACGAACAGCGCCGGGTAGGTCCATTTCTTTTAAGAGCAGCACAGCCCCGATGGCCATTGTCATATGCCCGTCATGTCCGCATGAATGATTCGCTTGAAACGTCCCGTCTACCTCCTGCCATAGTGCATCGATATCCGTTCGGAAGCCTACTTTCGGTTCCCCCCCGCCGATATCAACGTACAGGCCAGTCATATCCTCAAAGGTGATTGGGTGAAGTCCCACCTCACGCAATAGCTCCGCAATATATTTTGTTGTTTCCACTTCCTGCAGGCTGATTTCAGGATGCTTATGTAAATAATCAAACTCCCTTTGAAGGCGGGCCTGTAATCCGTCGTTCATATTACTCATCTCCATCTATTTGCAATAAAGCTATTTTGAAAATCATCAAATTTTACACGTTGTTCATTATAATAGTCAGCATCATGTGCGATCATGCCAACGACTAACGTATTCATAAACGTCAAGAGCGCTGGCATTATGTCGATTGTTGAGAGCTCCGTTTGCTCAAGCACAAAGCATGAGTCAGTATACTGATGTAGTGGGGCTACGTTGGAATCTGTTATACCAATGACCTTCGCGCCTCGTGCTACCAGCTCCTGTGCTAATTCTAGCGGCTCATTAAAATAACGATGTAAGGAAACGATGATAACGAGTGAGGATCTGTCTATTTCCTGCAACGTACGAATTAGAGCGCTCGTCTCCATTTCGATTAACTCTACATTCGGTCTTAGCATATTGAGCGTAAATTGAAGCCACTGTGCGGCAAATTGTGATGCACCAGCACCGACTATGTAGATTTTTCGAGCATCATGTAGTGCTTGGGTTGTTTCTTTAAATAGAGTCTCATCTAATTGTTGTGCAATTCTGACAATTTTAGCGCTAGTTTGGCGCATCACCTTTTCGCAAAGCGCCCCCTCATTAAAAAGCGCCTCCTTCGATGAAACATAATTGCCTAACGTGCTATTCCTATGATCCTCGACTAAAAATTTCGTGACTTCCTTTTGCAGCTGTGCAAAGCCCGACAGCCCAATTCCATAACAAAATCGAATAACCGTTGTTTCGCTTGTACCTGCTAGCCCGCCAACCTCTGCAGCTGAGTGAGTGCTAATGTATGCAGGATTTCGTAGAATCACATGCGCTACCTTTTGCTGTGATTTTGATAGCTGATGAAAATGCCTTTCAATTTGTTCTTTAATCGGCAGCAAAAGAAGTCACTCCTTTATTTTTCGTGTTTTTGAAGTCTACACTTCATTTCAATACAGAGTAATTTATCACGAATCCTAACTAACTGCAATAAGTTTTCTGAAATTTCTTAATAACCAATCTTTTTACTTTTATTGGAACAGCGTAATAAAACGGTTTCAAAACGAAAAAAGCACAAATGAGAGAGAGAATTCACTCATCTGTGCTTTGGGATTTTTTATCGATTACGGTCTTTAAATACGCGTTCCATTTCACGCTTCGCTTCTTTTTTACGCATATCGTTGCGCTTATCATAATCCTTTTTCCCTTTTGCAATGCCGATTAAAAGCTTCGCATAGCCGTCTTTAATATACATTTTTAGCGGCACAATTGTGTAGCCATCACGTTTCACAGCCCCCACCAATTCACCAATTTGCTTTTTATGTAATAACAGCTTACGGTCACGTAAAGGGTCATGGTTGAAGCGATTACCTTGATCAAAAGGCGATATATGCATATTACAAATCCAAGCTTCACCGCTACGAACTCGTACATATGATTCCTTTAGTTGCACTTTACTCGCACGAACTGATTTAATTTCAGTGCCTGTCAAAACCATGCCGGCTTCAATTGTTTCTTCGATAAAATAATCATGGCTTGCTTTTTTATTTTGCGCTAATACCTTACCTTGTCCTTTAGCCATTTTCAACAACTCCCTGTCTGGCTTATTAACATTATTATAGCGGAAAAAGTAGCTAGAGAATATTATTCTCTAGCTTTTTTTGTTATTTAATAAAATACTTTGTTCATCTCAAGTTACTTGGGCCACCACCGTAAATTGGAGTTGATTTCCGTTGCGCCAGCGTGCTTTCCTGGGGGCGTCCGATGAGCCTCCTCACTACGTTGCGGGGTCTCATCCCTGACGCTAATCTCCAAGGAGTCACGCTGGCTCCACTTCAATCAACAAACGCTTAATAATATCTTCAACATGTTGATTGACATATTTGCAATTTCTAGCACATGTAACGTAGAGCGGCGACTCCAGCGGGAATAGCAAGTTACTACCTGTGACGAAAGTAAAGCGGCAGTCACATGAGCTGAAGGCCCCGCAGGAAATTTATTTGCGACGAAAGCGAAGCGTCAGCCGCACGGAGGTACGATAAAAGAGCGAAGGCTAAGATCGTCACTTCCTGTGACAATTTATCTGCGCGAAAGCAAAGCGACAGCAGCAACGCCTTCGTGACCAACATCGTGTTGGCCCGAGGAGACTGAAGCCATGCCCTGGATGCGCGTCCGCTCGGAGTGTAGTGTGCGGTACATATATTGCAATACCGACTTACGGTGATGATCAAGTTATTTTCTCTTTTTCTTCTTTTTACCCTTTTTCGCTACGCCTTCGTAGAATTTTGGCTTTTCTTTGCCGTCTTTGCGTCGGCCTCGTGGGTCTCGCTCGCTGCTGCCACCTTTGCTCGTTTTGTCACTGCGTTTTTCACTACGACGATCTTTATCACCCTTCGATCGAGAATCGCGGCGTTCACCCGTGCGCTCGCTTCGGCGTTTTTCGCTACGACCAGCTACGATTACTTTCGGCGCGACTTTTCGTGGACGGCTGCCGAATGATTCGATCATGCCTACAATTTCAAAGTCAATAGAAGATTCCTCAATCACAACATTCGCTACACGAACCTTCACTTCATCTCCAATACGGAATTGGCGACCTGTGCGCTCACCAACCATCACCATCATACGCTCCTCAAAGCGGTAATAGTCATCGGTCATATTGCTAATATGCACTAAGCCCTCGACCGTATTTGGTAGCTCAACGAAAATCCCGAAGTTTGTAATGGAAGATACCATTCCCTCGAATTCTTCACCGATTTTATCAGACATAAATTGTGCCTTTTTCATTGCATCCGTATCACGCTCAGCATCAACTGCACGACGCTCACGTTCTGACGTATGCTCCCCGATTTCATCCATTACCGAGCTCCATTGCACAACCGTTTCCTTCGATGTATCGCCATTAATTAAATACGTACGAATTAATCGGTGCACAATTAAATCCGGATAACGACGAATTGGTGATGTAAAGTGTGTGTAGAAGTCTGTCGATAAACCGAAGTGCCCTAAGGATTCTGGATAATATTTCGCCTGCTGCAGAGAACGAAGCAGCATCGTCGAAATAACTGGCTCCTCTGGTAAGCCTTCAATCGAGCGAATAATTTCCTGCAGCGCCTTTGGATGAACAGAATTCCCTGTTCCTTTAATGACAAGACCGAAGTTCGTTACAAACTCGAAGAAGCGTTGTAATTTTTCCGGCTTTGGATCCTCGTGAATTCGGTATAGGAACGGCAGCTCCATCCAGTGGAAATGCTCTGCCACCGTTTCATTCGCTGCAAGCATGAATTCCTCGATTAAGCGCTCTGCTACTGTACGCTCACGAAGTACGATATCTGTTGGCCAGCCATCTTCATTTACTAAAACTTTTGATTCTTTAAAGTCAAAATCAACTGCTCCGCGCGCCATTCGTTTATTGCGTAGGACCCCAGCAAGCTCCGCCATGTTGTGGAACATTGGCACAAGCTCCTTATAGCGCTCCATTAGCTCTGGATTTTCATCCGGCTGCTCTAAAATTTTATACACATCCGAATACGTCATACGCTCCGTTGTATTGATGACACTTTGGAAAATTTCATGGCTCACCACTTGCCCAGCGCCATCAATCACCATTTCACAGGAAAGCGTTAATCGGTCAACCTGTGGATTTAACGAACAAATACCATTCGATAGGCGATGTGGAATCATCGGAATTACACGGTCTGTTAAATACACCGATGTAGCACGATCATATGCCTCTGTATCGAGCACCGAACCTTGTGTTACGTAATAACTAACGTCCGCAATATGAACGCCAAGTCGATATGTGCCATCCCCATTTTTCGTCACTGTAACCGCATCGTCTAGATCCTTTGCATCGGCGCCGTCAATCGTTACAATTGTTTCATTTCGTAAATCACGACGACCGATTATATCCTCTTCAGAAATCGAATCTGGTACCTCGCCTGCAGCATCAACAACCTCCTGCGGGAATTCAGGTGGAATTTCGTATTTATAAAGGACAGATAAAATATCCACACCTGGATCATTTTTATGCCCTAAAATTTTTGTAATCATGCCCGTTGCTGACTTAATATCGTCAGGCCAGTTTGTAATCTCGACGACAACTTTATGCCCATCGACAGCGCCAAGTGTATCTTCCTTCGCAACGAAAATGTCCATGCTCATCTTTTTATCATCCGGTACGACAAAGCCAAAGCCACGGTTCGCTTGGAATGTCCCGACAAATGACGTCTTGCCTCGCTCCACAACTTTAGTAATTGTTCCTTCTCGGCGATCGCCAGATGTTTCTTTTAGAACTCGAATTAATACTGTATCGCCATTGATTGCCCCGTTGATTTCATGCGGCGGGATGAAAATATCATCCATGCCCTCTTCTTCAGGTGCTACAAAGCCAAAGCCCTTCGCATGCCCGATAAAGCGACCGCGCAGTAAGTTCATACGCTCTGGTAAGCCGTATCGATTGGAGCGCGAACGTACAATCAGTCCTTGCGCCTCCATTTTTACAAGTGTTTTGACTAGCTCTTTAAATTCCTCCGCATCCTCTAGTCCGAAAACCTCTTCGATTTCAGCAACTGTAAGCGGCTTATAATCTTCTTCCTTCATAAACGCTAAAATGCGTTGTTGTAATTCATTTTTTGGTGCCATTGTTGTCCCTCCTCTAAGTAGGCTGTATCTATGTCAACAATTTAGACCGTCCAATCAAGCTTTTCTAAAAACTCGTAGATGTCCTCATGTAGTTGATCCTTTTCTTTATCAAGTGTAATAACATGACCTGAATGCTCGTACCACTTAATTCTTTTGTGAATAGATTCTGCTTCTTCGTAAATAATATGTGCAGATTGTGGATTAATAATGTTATCATGTGTCGCCTGCACAACAAAGAGTGGTGCATAAATCATATCAACCTCTTGTCGAACAGAGGCCACAAGCTGCTGTAAATCAGGCAAGGACGCCATTCCCTGCTGTCGAATCGCATCAAGTTCTATTTCGATTCTCTCAGCACTTTTTCCTTCTTGCTTTTTGTACTCTTTAGCATATTGCAGCACACCCTTAAACATAATGTCGGTCCTTCTCATCGTCATTGGTGCACACATTGTAATAATGCCTTTGAGTGGCTTATTTAATCCAAGCTTTAACGAAAACACACCGCCAAGCGACAAGCCCGCTACAGCAATTTCCTCATAGCCAGCCCGCTGCAATTCGTCATAACCGTCCAGTGCATTTTGCCACCATTCATCCGGATGAGAAACGATCAGCTCCTCCGGTGGAACGCCATGTCCTTTATAATGAGGTGCGAGTGATGTGTAGCCTTTTTTCTCTAGGAATCGACCGAGCATGCGAACATCTGCTGAGCTACCCGTAAATCCGTGTAGCAATAATACAGCGCGCTTACCCGCCTGAAAGAAAAATGGCTGTGATTGTGCTTTTCTCATAGCAATCCCCCGTTATATCTAAGTTACCCTCATCTTACTATAACAATCGGTAAAAATAACAATATGTAGAATCAATGTGACTTATTATTTGAGGTGTAGTTTCTATTATCGACATGAATGTTTTTATTATCAGGATGAAAGTTTCTATTAATTCGCCCAAACTTTCTATTAACCAGCTCAAACTTTCTATTATCGACAGGAAAGTTTCTATTATCTCATTGAAACCTTCTATTATTTAGAAAAATTGGGGCTTTTGCTGGAACTTTCTATTATTGACAGGAAAGTTTCTATTAATACACCTAAACTTTCTATTATCGACATGAAAGTTTCTATTATCTCATTAAAACCTTCTATTATTTAGAAAAATCGGGGCTTTTGCCGGAACTTTCTATTATTGACAGGAAAGTTTCTATTAATTCACCCAAACTTTCTATTATCGACAAGAAAGTTTCTATTATCTCCCCGAACTAGTCTATTATCTAATCTAAATGACTTCTCAATAGTTCCCTTAACAAAGAAAAAGCCCAACCAGATTTGGTTAGGCGGTCATTTCTATGTTTAAAATTTCGTAATCGCTAAGGCTAAAATAAAGAATAGTACAGATAAAATAATTGTAATACGGTGTAAAACTAAGTCCATACCACGTGCTTTTTGTTTACCAAAAAGTTGTTCTGCTCCACCAGAGATGGCCCCTGATAAACCAGCGCTTTTACCTGATTGTAATAAAACAATAACGATTAAAGCTAAAGCTACGATAATTAGTAACGTCATTAATAACGTATGCAAAACGTCCACCTCTTTCATTTGAAAACATTACAACAACGTATAGTATACCAAAAATAGGGTAGCATGACAATGTTGAAATCTAGCGATATTGTGTGAACGCCCAAATCGGTATTTTATAGCGCCTCGTTCTCCACTATTTTCCTCACCTCAATATAATAAAGCTGCATGCCGTCCTTCTCGTGAATCGAAAAGCGGTAGCCATCGTAATCTATAAAGCGATTCGTATCAAGCTCCATATCATTCGTGAAATACCAGCCTCCGATTGTATCGATGTCTGGATGCTCTTCATTTAGCGTCAGCCCAAGTAACGCGTCAATATCCTGAATCAGGCTTTTCGAATAAATAAGATAATGCCCTTCGCCAAGCTTACGAATCGGTGGCTCCTCATCCTCATCAAACTCATCACGAATTTCTCCGACGAGCACCTCTAAAATATCCTCCGCTGTTACGAGCCCGCTTGTTCCACCGTATTCATCTAGCAAAATAGCCATATGCGTACGTTCCTTCTGCATTTTTTGTAGAAGATTTTGGATCGGTGTGGATTCAATCGTTTTAATGACAGGATTCATAAAATCTGTTAGTCTAAACGCTTCCTCTGAAATTTGTTCTCGCAAGCCGAGTGTTAGAAAATCCTTAATATTAAGGAAGCCAATAATGGTATCGCGATCGCCTTCAAAAATTGGGTACCGTGTATAACGCTCCTCTGATATTTGCGTTAACACTTCAGTAATAGACGCATTAATTTCAAAGCCGATGATTTCTGTTCGGGGCACCATAATTTCGCGCGCGATTTTATCATCAAATTTAAAAACATTGTTTACATAATGAAGCTCGTTTTTATTAATTTCACCAGATTTAAAGCTTTCGGCAAGCAAGAGGCGTAACTCCTCCTCGGAATGAGATACTTCACGCTCACTAGCAGGCTTCATGCCAAAAATACCGACTAGTACACGAGCAGAGCCATTTAGGAACCAAATAAAGGGATAAAGGATTTTATAAAATAATTGAATTGGCTTTGAAAAGGCAAGGGTAACTTCTTCTGCCTTTTGAATCGCAATTGTTTTTGGTGCGAGCTCTCCAACGACCACGTGAAGAAAGGTTGCAATAGCAAATGCTGCGCCAATAGTGAAAATATGTATATAGTCTTTGCTAAGTCCAATGATTTCGAATAAAGGATGCAATATAAATTCAAATGTCGTCTCCCCGACCATCCCAATTCCAAGTGCCGTAACAGTAATTCCTAACTGACAGGCTGATAAATATTCATCTAAGTGTGTTGTCACTCTTTTCGCAGCGATTGCGTTATGATTCCCCTCTGCAATGAGCTGCTCAATACGAGACGCGCGTACCTTAACAATCGCAAATTCCGTGGCGACAAAAAACGCGGTCAATGCAAGTAGCACAACAAAAATCGTAAGTTTCAATACGGTCAATCAATCGTCTTACTTCAATAAAGTAAGACTTCACCTCCTACTAGAAAGTAGTCACTAAGCTTATGTTGTTCCTGATGAATAATCTCCCGTTGCAAGGCTATTATTTTACTTATTTTTACTATAGCGTGAAATGACCTTGCTTTACAACTTTTTGGAAGCGTTTTATTCTAAAAACACAAATAGGTTAAACTAGCGAGCCTATCCTCCAAGATGAAAAAAATCGAGCGAAGATTAATCGCCCGATTCCCAACTCTTTACTCAAATATACGGCTTAAATTAGCCATTTCAATAGCAGAAACAGCGGAATCATAGCCTTTGTTTCCTGCCTTTGTTCCTGCTCGTTCAATTGCCTGCTCGATTGTCTCTGTTGTGACAATACCGAAAATAACCGGAACACCTGTTGTTAGACCAACACTTGCAATCCCCTTTGCCGTCTCGTTACATACATAATCATAATGTGTTGTTGAACCGCGAATAACCGTTCCTAAGCCAATGATTGCGTCGTATTTCTTTGCTTCCGCCATTTTTTTTGCAATAAATGGCACTTCAAAGGCACCGGGTACCCATGCAATATCAATATTTCCCTCCGCTACGCCGTGACGCTTTAAGCCATCTATTGCCCCACTTAATAGTTTGCTCGTAATGAATTCATTGAATCTCCCTACTGCAATGCCGATTTTTAAATCCGTGCCTATTAATTGTGCTTCAAATATTTGTCCCATCGTTTTCTCTCCTACTGTTTATTTTTGTAGTGCTAGTACAAAGTCAATTCCATTAATCATGTTTTCATCATCAAATACGAACCCTACAAAGATTTAAAATCGATTATTCGTATCGTTACGCTACAGGCGGACGCGTTCCGCGGGCAAGCACCGAGCCGCCTTCCGCTCCACTAAAATGTTCGTGATTCCGCTTAGGAAAACTACTTATGAAATTGAATAAGTTGTATCTTGTCATTCCGATATCGAACTAAATCAGCAATTGTAATCATCTTTAATCCGTGCACCTTTGCAATTTCAACGAGCTGAGGCACTCTCGCCATTGTCCCGTCATCATTCATAATTTCACAAATAACACCCGCTGGACTAGAACCAGAAAGTACCGCTAAATCAACTGCAGCCTCTGTATGCCCCTGCCGCTCTAGAACCCCATTGTCTTTTGCAATGAGTGGGAATACATGACCTGGTCTACGAAAATCTGAGCTTACAACATTCGGGTCTAGTAAACGTAGAATCGTTTCAGAGCGCTCGAATGCACTAATGCCTGTATCCGTCGTTTTATAATCAATGCTTACTGTAAATGCTGTCTCATGATTATCTGTGTTTTGCGCCACCATTGGATGTAAGGACAGATGCTGAGCCAATTCCTTTGTAATCGGTGTGCAAATTAACCCACGCCCATGTATCGCCATAAAATTAATGTTCTCCGGCGTAGCATGTTGAGCTAAGACAACAAAGTCCCCTTCATTTTCTCGGTCCTCGTCATCAACTACGATTATCACTTTTCCTGCCTTCAAATTCTCGATTGCTTCTTCTATCCTATGAAACATCTTATACCCCACCTTAGATCCTGTTAAAATCCGTTTTCTTTTAGAAAATCCATTGTAATCGTCGGCATACTCGCTCGTTGCTCTAAATGATGAATCACATACTTACCTAATAAATCATTTTCGATGTTTACAAGTTGCCCCTCATTTTTAATGCCGAGTACTGTTTCACTATACGTATGTGGAATGAGTGAGACCGTCAGCTTTGTCGGACTAATATCAAAAATCGTCAAGCTTATTCCATCGATTGTGACGGAGCCTTTTTTTATGCAATATTTGCTCAGCTCCTCACCTATGCTAATGTCGATATAAACAGCATTGGCGACCTTTCTTTTTCGCAAAATCGTGCCGACACTGTCCACATGCCCCGATACAAAATGGCCACCAAAGCGTCCATTCGCTGCCATCGCTCGCTCCAAATTAACAGCATCACCAATCTGTAATTCCCTGATGCTCGTTGATTTTACGGTTTCTGGCATAACATCTACTAGAAAATGATCCTTAGAAAAATTTGTCACTGTTAAACAGACTCCATTCACTGCAATGCTGTCACCAAGATGAATATCCTCGAGAGTTATTTTCGATTCGATTGTGAGCCGCATGCTGTCCTGTCCATTCTGAATAACCTTAATTTTTCCTAATTCCTCCACAATACCTGTGAACATACCCTCACCTCCATTTCCTTGATATAGATAAGAAAAACCCCTTAGTACGATCACTAAGGGGCTAGAGAATTTTAATAAAATGGCGTTACGAAATAAGCCTTTTCAACATAAATTTTCAAAGACTTTACCATTTCCTTCTCCCATCCAGACTATACTGTCGGCTTTGGATTCGCACCAAATCCTGCCTTTTACGGCTCGCGGGCTTAGAATAGTAGCATTCATCACCGCCGATTGGGAATTTCACCCGACCCCGAAGGAAAACAATATTAAGTTAATGAATAAGAAAAGCGGAAGCGCCCTGCTTAGCCCCGACAGCTGCTTGCAGCCCCGAATCGAAAGCATCCCTTCAGCTTTCGACCGAGGGGATGAAGCGACCTCGAGGGGCTGGGCGCTGGAGCTAGACACTGCTCAAATTCCAAGAATTTATCCTTTCTTTTACAACAAAGAAACCCCAGCAGATAAGATCTACCGGGGTTTATAAGTATACGAGTATAGCAAAAAAGCCTTTGAAAAATAATTTTTCAAAAGAATCCTATTACTAATCGCATCCTTCTCTCATCCAGACTATACTGTCGGCTTTGGATTCGCACCAAATCCTGCCTTTTACGGCTCGCGGGCTTAGAATAGTAGCATTCATCACCGCCGATTGGGAATTTCACCCGACCCCGAAGGATTTATTCATCTTGCACTCGATTATAGCACGAAAATACAAAATGAAAAGTAATATTATAGACTGTTCTTTTCTAATTACTCTTCCCTCACATTTTTAATAAAGAACGATAACAAGAATGCGATTGCTGCAATTATTAGTCCGAACGTAATTGAATTTTGTACACCGTGTACCATTCCATGGAGTGAATCCGTACTAGAGCTTGCATTCGCGGTAATCGACATAATCGTTACTGCAACTGCTGTTCCGATCGCTCCAGCTACTTGCTGTAACGTATTCATAATCGCTGAGCCATCTGGATAGAGCTCTCTTGGAAGTTGGTTTAATCCGTTCGTTTGTGCAGGCATCATCACGAGTGAAAGACCGACAAACAAAAGAATATGCATTCCCACAATTAAATACGGAGAAGTTGCCTCATCGATGCCGCGCAGCACAAGTAAACTAATAAGCACCATCACTAGTCCACCAGGCACCATTTTTGTCGGGCCATATTTATCAAAAAGATTGCCTGCCACAACCGACATAAATGCATTGATGACACCACCTGGTAGCAGCACAAGACCTGCCACGACCGGCGCTAATAATAATACCTTTTGCAAGTAAATTGGTAAGAGCACCATCGTCGATAGGATTGTCATCATACCAATTAATAAAATCACAAGTGCAATCGCGTACATCGGATACTGAAATACACGTAGGTTGAGCATCGGTGTATCCATTTTCATTTGGCGGATACCGAAAAGCACGAGTGCTACCGCCCCTACAAGAACGACAACGATTACTTCCGTCACGAAAAACGTCCCGAGCTCCCCGGAAATACTAAAGCCATAAACAATACCACCAAACCCGATTGTGGACAGCAGCATTGAAAGCACATCAAATTTCACTTTTTGCACGTCATTCACATTGCCGACAAATCGAAGCCCTACAAGTAAAGCAATGATTAAAAACGGTAAGCAGAGCCAGAAAATCCAATGCCAGCTGAGACGATCTAGCACAACCCCTGCCAATGTAGGTCCGATTGCAGGTGCAAATATAATAACGAGACCAATTTTCCCCATCGCTGCACCGCGCTTATTAATAGGATAGACGAGCAATATAACATTCATCATCAGCGGAATAATAATCGCCGCACCGATCGCTTGCACAATTCGACCAAGGAATAATATCGAAAAGATTGGTGCTATTGCAGCAATTATAGTACCACTAATTGAAAAGAGTAAGGACGCGATAAAAAGCTGTCTCGTCGTAAAGCGCTGCATTAAAAAGGCGGAGACAGGCACTAATATGCCTAACGTTAATAGGTAGCCAGTCGTAAGCCATTGAATCGTAGAGGTTTCTTTCCCAAAATCGTTCCCCAATTGAACAAACGCCATATTGAGCGCCGTTTCATTTAATAGCCCAATAAAGGCCGCCATTAAAAAGGGAATAATAATTTTATTCTTGTTTTCATATAAACTGTTCATTGTACTTCCTTTCTACCGCCAAAAAGGCTTATCACACAACGTTAACAAAATTCATTCCGTTTGCCTAGCATTCTTTTATCGACAGTTGCTTTTTCCTCTACAAATATTCTACGATAGAAGAAAAACTTGGATGGTGAGAATGTGACACACCGAATTTTAATTATAGAGGATGAGCCGCAAATCGCTCGAGTTCTTCAGCTAGAGCTTGAATTTGAAGGCTATGTGACGAAAATGGCCCATACTGGTACAGAAGGTTTAATCGCCTATCGTGAAGAGCAATGGGACTTAGTTTTGCTAGATATTATGCTACCCGAAATGAATGGACTTGAAGTGCTATCACGCATTCGGAAGGATGAGCGGATGACACCCGTCATATTATTAACAGCAAAGGACGATGTAAAGGATAAGGTTGCTGGACTTGATCTCGGTGCAAATGATTATATTACAAAACCATTTGAATTTGAGGAGCTGTTAGCAAGAATTCGAGTAGCACTTCGATTCTCTGTTAAAGTAACACCCGCCTCCTCAAATGAGCTAACATTTGCAGATGTTTCAGTTAATGGGGATACTCGTGAGGTAAAACGTGGCGATCATTATATTGAATTAACTCCTCGAGAGTATGATTTATTGCTGCATTTTATGAAACATCCACGAAATGTCCAATCTCGCGAGCAGCTATTAGATGCCGTATGGGGCTATGATTATTATGGAGATACGAATGTAGTAGATGTTTATATCCGTTATCTTCGTCAAAAAATTGATTCCGTTGGCACGCCGCTCCTTCATACTGTTCGGGGAGTTGGCTACGTATTGAAGGAGTCGAAAAATGAGACTTAAAACAAAAGTCAATCTTCTCTCTACTCTTTTGACATTGATTATTCTAGTTAGTAGCTATTCTGGTATTTATTTTTTATACAAGGATTTGGCATATGAAACTGAATATGCACAATTAATCAATCAGGGAGATGAGCTATTAGCTGCTGTAAGCGCTCTAGAAACGGATGAAGGCATCGTTACTCTTTTTCGAGCCTATATTCCGTCTGACGGGAGGCTTCGTGTAATGAATAATAGCTCAGATAAACCGTTGATCGACGTTCAAGCAACAGCTACTGCCGAAAAAATTCCTTATAAGGTAAGTAAGGGGGAAGCCTATACCGTATCGATGTGGAAGGACACACCCGTTATCGCTATGGGGTACCCGATTATTTGGCCTAATCATGACGTAGTAACGCTTGAGCTTATTCAGCCTCTACCCGATATCGCCAAAAATATCGAGCTTTTAAAATGGATTCTTATCGTGATGACGCTACTTGCAATGGCGCCTATTTATTTAGCAAGCTCGCTCCTCGTACGCTTAATTGTCGTACCGATTCAAAGCTTAACGAAAACGATGCAAAAAAACATCGAGGAGTCTAGCTTTGAAAGAATTGACCTACGAGGTGGCAACCGAGATGAAATTGCTGAAATGACCACAACCTATAATACGTTAATGTGTCAGCTCCAGGATAATCACGAAAAGCAGCAGCAGTTTATTGGAAATGCCTCTCATGAATTAAAAACACCTCTTACTGTAATTGAAAGCTATGCAAAGCTTTTAAAACGCCGTGGCTTTCAAAATGAGGCTGTTAATCTAGAGGCGCTAGGTGCGATTACAAAGGAAACTGAGAATATGAAGCGGATGATGGAGCAAATGCTACAGCTTGCGAAGGCTAGTGAGCATACAAAAATGGAATGGTCCTCTTTTTCCTTAAATGATTTACTAGCCGATATTGCACGTAGCATGCAGCAGGCGTATGGTGTAAAAATTATCATTTCCGATACCCCAGTAACGATTGTTTCGGATGAAGGGAAGCTAAAGCAATTACTATTTATTTTTTTAGATAACGCCCGAAAATATAGTGATTCTCCGATTGAGGTGCAACTCACTAGTGGTGATAAGGATCAAATTGCTATAACTGATTACGGAGTCGGTATTCCTGAAGAGGATTTACCTCTTTTATTTGAGCGCTTTTATCGTGTCAATAAAGATCGAAACCGAAAGACAGGTGGAACAGGGCTTGGACTATCTATCGCAAAACAGCTGGCTGATTTATTAGAGGCTGAGGTTACTTTTAACAGTAAGGTGGGCGAGGGAACAACGGTAACTATTACCTTACCAAAGCGGAGGAGAGGCAATGATCAATAAACGAAAAGTAATCTTATCCAGTATTGTGCTCCTTATATTCGTCTATTTTCTCATCCTTGCTATAGGAAATATTACAGCCGAGACGTCCTTAAATCAAAAGGAAATTGTTTCTCGTGTTGAATCACTTTATGGTGGCAAGGTCGAAGCAATTATAAAAAAAGGGGAAGCCTACGCTGTTACCTTTTCATCAGGAAAGGCTACGTATGAGGTAATGGTCGATGCCGCAAACGGTCGTTTTTCAGAGCTAGACCTTATTTATAAGAAACCCGATGCTGCTGTCAGTAATGAAGAGACACCAGTAAACGAGCCAAATAATGCACCATCTCAGCCGGATGATAAAGACAAGAACACTGAGACAGAACACCCAACAAGTCCAGCGAAGCCAAATCAAAATAAGACTGAAAAGCCTACTACTCCGCCACCTAGTCAAAAGCCCGTCACCTTAACAGAAGGGCAGATTATCACCATTGCTAAAAAGCAAATTCAAGGTGAAATAGAAGATATACAGTATTATAGTACATCTGATGGCGGCTATTATTTAGTAGAAATCGATGGCGAAGAAGAGGAGGCAGTACTACAAATTCATGCTGTCACAGGAAAAATACTTTCTGTTTCGTTTGATGATTAATTTTCTCATCAAATTCTAATGTTTCTCACAGATTGTTTTCATTTTCCTTTTTTATAATAAGAGTAACAACAACAAAGGAGAGAAAACGATATGAAAAAAATGTTTATTATTCCAACTGTATTTTTAGGTATTATCGGTGGTTACGCTATTGCACAAACTGAAATTTTTTCTTCTGCTGAAAAGTCTGCAGCTATTACAGCATCTGAGGCAAAAGCGAGTGCTCTAAAAGTATTCGAAGGTAAAATCGTTGAGTTTGAATATGATCATGATGACAAAATACCTCACTATGACTTTGAAATCGTAAGCAAAACAGAAAAAGCGGAGATCGAGGTAGATGCAATGACTGGGAAAGCTGTTATTACTGAGCGCGAAAAGATAAAAGAGGCAACTTCCCAAACTCAAGCTACAGGGGTAGTAGAAGATAAAGATGATGATAAGGGTAACTCTTCAAATGAACAACAGGCAGCTGCAGGTAACCAAGCTTCCACATCAACGAACCAAACCGCTGGCGGGCAATCGGCAACAGGTCAAGGGACTACCCAATCGAATGAGAATAAACCAAACGAGAATAAAAATACACAAACAACTCAGCAGCAATCAAAGCCAGCAACAGCTTCACTTCTAACAAAGGCACAGGCTATCGCAATTGCACAGCAACATGCAAGCGGCACCGTTACAAAGGCTAAGCTAGAAAGCGATGACGGCGTTAAAGTATACGAAATCGAAATCAAGAATGGCAATACAGAGTATGAATTCGATATCCATGCAACAACTGGCGCCATTTTAAGCTTCGAAAAAGATGTAGATGACGATTATGATGACGACGATCATGATGATGATGACCGCGATAACGATAACGACGATGATGACGATGATCATGATGACTAATTTATAAATGCTATCCAAAAAGTGTTCGAACACTTTTTGGATTTTTTTGTTTTCACTCTCATTCCCTTCGAACAAATGCCTTTTCTATTACTTTTCACTACCGCTATGTTATTAACACAAAAATAAATTCTCCATAATCAATAACATTTTTTCCTGTTAAATACTAATATTGCCGAAGTCTTAAACATAAAGTTAAAAAAATCGCAAAAACGCTTACAAAGGAGAGATTCACCATTATATACATCTTTCTATTAGTAACTGGTCTCTGTTTATTCTTTGCCCTGAAGCAGAAAAAATTCTCATTATTACTACTTCCTGTGTTCATTATGATTGCGTATTTTATCATCCAAATTATCCTTGTTCCTGCTCCAATACTAGACACAGTTAAATTTATTTTCAGCCTACAGTAGATTCATGAATGGAGGGGCATCTCATGGTACGGTGTACTGTTTCCACTCTAGCAATACGTTATCTTTGTCTTCCAGCGAGAAGCAAAGTTAACATAAATACCTTCAACCTACACGTAAAAAGGAGGATTAGCTCTCAAATAAATAGTAATTGTCTGTCCGAAAACCACAATTTTTAAACACTTAGATAGGGGTGAAAATGTGAAAAAAATTGATAAAAGTAAGGCCGATGCTTATTTTCGTGAAAAAAACACGTACATGATTCTTTACTTTATTGTTTGGGCAACTGTTTCATATGGTGTTGTATTTTTCGCAGAGTCTCTCAGTGATGTCTACATTAACGGATTCCCGTTCCATTACTTTATGGGAGCACAGGGGGCGTTAGCGGTATTTATTATTTTACTTTTTGTTAATGCCATCGTCGGGGACAAAATTGATAAAAAATACGGCATTGATGAAAAGAAAAATGAGGAAATTGGCGCGAGCAACAGCATAGATCACTAAAGAGTTACTAAATATAAAAGGGGGATCGTAGTTGGATACACAATTTATCGTATCTTTAGTTATTATTTTAGCTACATTTGGCTTATATATATGGATTGCACTATTTAACAAGGCAAAGGCAACATCTGATTTCTATGTTGCTGGACGCGGCGTACCACCAATTTTCAACGGAATGGCAATCGGGGCTGACTGGATGAGTGCCGCATCCTTCATCGGGATGGCCGGCACAATTATGCTACTTGGCTATGACGGCTTAGCATACATTATGGGTTGGACAGGCGGTTATTTATTATTAACCTTCCTACTAGCACCACAGCTTCGAAAATCGGGTCGCTATACAGTACCGGAATTTATCGGAGATCGCTTCCAAAGTAAAGCGGCACTCGTAATAGCCGCGATTTGTACGATTATTATTAGCTTCACTTATTCTATTGGACAATTATCTGGTTCTGGTGTAGTAATTGGGCGACTATTCGAGATTGATGCTAGACTAGGAACAATGATTGGCGTTGTGTTAATCGCCTTTTACGCAGCATTCGGTGGAATGAAAGGTATTACGTGGACACAGGTAGCACAATATCTTGTGTTAATTACTGCATATCTTGTTCCTGTAATTTTTATGTCGCTTCAAATTACAGGAAATCCAATGCCTTGGATCTCCTATGGTGAGTTTGTTGGGAAAATTGGTGAGCTCGATCGGGAGCTTGGTGTTTCAGAGTACTTTGCACCATTTACTAATGGTACAAAGTGGCAATTCCTTGCACTTATGTTTACGTTAATGGCCGGAACAGCTGGTCTTCCACATGTAATCGTTCGCTTTTATACTGTTTCAACGATGAAGGCCGCTAGATGGTCAGGCGCTTGGGCATTATTATTCATCGGCTTACTATACTTTAGTGCACCTGCTTATGCGGCATTTTCTCGCTTTATTTTAATGACAAAGGTTGCTGGTCAGAAAATTTCGGAGCTTCCTGCTTGGACAAGTTCATGGATTGACACTGGAAAGCTACAAATTGCAGATGGCAATAGCGACGGGATTCTTCAATGGAAAGAGCTAATTATTGCGAATGATATTGTCGTTATGGCGACACCAGAAATCGCTAATTTAGGGATGTTCGTTATCGGGCTTGTTGCAGCGGGTGCCATGGCGGCGGCTTTATCAACAGCAGGCGGATTAATGATTTCGATTTCTTCCTCCTTTGCTCATGATATTTACTACCGTGTGTTAAAGCCTGACTCAACAGAAAAGCAGCGTCTACTAGTCGCACGTATTTCCATTATTGTGGCAACCTTCCTAGCAGGTATTATTGCCTTAAATCCTCCAGGGGTTATTACACAAATCGTTGCGTGGGCATTTGCACTAGCAACTGGAACCTTCTTCCCTGCTTTAGTGCTCGGTGTTTGGTGGAAGCGTTCTAATGCACAAGGGGTTATTGCAGGATTAATCACTGGCTTAACTGTCACATTAGCCTACATTATCGCTGCAAAATATGGCGGCTTTACACTTTTCGGTATTATCGATACTGGTGCTGGTGTATTCGGAGCTCTTGCAGCATTTACTGCCAATATCGTTGTATCTCTAATGACGAAACCGCCATCGCAGGAAAATCAAGAAAGTGTTATTAACCTTCGCTACCCAGAGCAAATGGTGTATAAGGATGGCGAGGTTTGGATCAATGAAGATTCAAAATAGTAAGGACTTTGGCTTCACTCTGCTAATAGAGTGAGGCTGTTTTTCATTTCCAATTGTCGTATATTTTACTTCCATTTCGGACACACTCTTGTTGAAAAAACGAAAGGTGGGATAGAGTTGTTACAATTCGACTCAGAAATAATAGGCATGCATGCTCACTTTGGCTATTTACGCGATCGCATAGAACAATACGGCTTTACAATAGGTGGTAACTGGGATTTTGACAACGGTAGCTTTGATACGAAAATTTGGGGCGAAAATGGGGACACGATTTATTTGCGCATCCCGTTTACTGTGACAGAAGGGATGCTCGACGCCTACGACACCGTAATCTGCTTCGATAAGCCTTATATTATCAAGCACGTTGCGAATGTTGGCTTAGATTATGATGAAGGTAGCCTACTCGACCCAACCGGCTTTAGCCAATTCCAAACACCTGTTGATAAGGATGCACCTATCGAGAATAAAAATAAATGGGTGCAAATTTCGGAGCAGCTCGTTTCAGAGAAGGTTATTCCCAATGTTATCCATTGAGATTTGTCAGTGAAAATGATCTAGAAACTTTTCGTTTTTAGGTCATTTTTTTATTATGGATATTTTTGTTGCTTACAGTACACTAGTTTTATGGAGGTGTGATTTTGATAGTTCTTGAAAGAGCAGCGCCACGAAAATTAGTTCAGCTACATGCATTGCTTCGTCGTTTAGATAGTAGTGATCCAGACTTTGCCTACTACAAGGATCTTTCAACCCGCTTGAAGGTTGGGTTGGCTGGCGAGCAGCGCGTCGATCGCGAATGGATTGAGATGCCATCACGCGAAAAGCATTGTTTATTTTTAAATTATGAGTTTTTGAACGATTTTGGTATTCCCCACCAAATCGATACCCTCCTGCTTACTTCTCATTTTCTTCTCATCATCGAAATTAAAAACATTAGCGGAAGGTTAGATTTTGAAGACGACAAGCATCAGCTTATCCGGTCTCGGCAGGATGGTTCTGTGGAAGGCTTCACCAATCCGATTGATCAAGTTTTACGTCATGTTCATTATATAAAAAAATTATTAGACCTATGGAAGGTTTCATTGCCTGTTCAATATGCCATTGTCATCTCTAACCCTTCTACAATTATAGGTAGGATTCCGAGCGGTATTCCGATTTTTCATGCTAGCGGATTACGCTCATACCTTGGGCGGTTGTTTGCGAAGCATTCTACAGCTGTGCTTTCTCACGAGAAAGTAGATCAGCTTGCGGAAGTATTTTTAGCGCGATTAGAGCGCATTCCCCCGTCTCCTACAACAGTAAGCAAGGAGCGACTGCGAAAAGGTGTGCTTTGTGAGGTTTGCCATTACCAGGAAACGATGCTGTACAAGTACGGTACCTGGTGTTGTCCTTCCTGCGGCGTTCGCAATAAAAAAGCGGTTTTACAAGCACTTGATGATTATCGATTATTAATAGGTGAGCGAATTACCAATCAAGAGTTTCGCGCATTTTTCGGCATAGAATCGATGGCGATTGCTTCAAAATTATTAGCCCGTTTACCTTTGAAATCGGGTGGCGAGAAGCGCGGGCGATATTATATTATTCCTGAGGACATCAATCAATAGTTTTTATGAAGCTGCTTCTTTTAATTGAAGCAGCTTTTACTTATTTGAGGTGGAGTTTCTATTATCTTGGTGAAAGTTTCTATTAACTTACCTAAAGTTTCTATTATCGCTGGGAAACTTTCTATTATCGACAAGGATCCTTCCATTTTCTCGGCTCTATTTTCTATACGAGCTCTTCCTGCAAAAAAGGGGCCAGATTTGATCGTTGAATCCGCTTATTTTGTGAAGTTTCTATTAAATTCAGGAAACTTTCTATTAACTTGCCTAAAGTTTCTATTATCGCTGGGAAACTTTCTATTATCGACAAGGAACCTTCTATTTTCTCGGCTCTATTTTCTATACGAGCTCTTCCTGCAAAATAGAGGCCAGATTTGATCGTTGAACCCGCTTATTTTGTGAAGTTTCTGTTAATTTCAAGAAACTTTCTATTAACTTGGCGAAAGTTTCTATTAACTTGCCTAAAGTTTCTATTAACTCACTAAAACTTTCTATTATCGACAAGGAACCTTCTATTAATCCGAACTAATTGTCTATTACCTCATACATTTCCCCCCAAAAAAAATCGAGCTTCTCCCTAAAGGAAGGGGAAGCTCGACACACACTAATTATTTAATGTTATAGAACGATTGTAAGCCTAAGTATTGAGCTGTTGCGCCTAGTTGGTCTTCAATACGTAGTAATTGGTTGTATTTCGCAACGCGGTCTGTACGAGATGGAGCACCTGTTTTGATTTGACCAGCGTTTGTTGCTACTGCGATATCAGCGATTGTGTTATCTTCTGATTCACCAGAACGGTGAGAGATTACTGCTGTGTAGCCAGCGCGTTTTGCCATTTCGATTGCTTCGAATGTTTCAGTAAGTGTACCGATTTGGTTTACTTTGATTAAGATTGAGTTGCCAACGCCTTGCTCGATACCGTCAGCAAGTTTTTTCGTGTTTGTTACGAATAGATCGTCACCTACTAATTGTACGCGGTTACCGATGCGCTCAGTTAGTAGCTTGTGACCAGCCCAGTCGTTTTCATCTAAGCCGTCTTCGATTGAGATGATTGGGTATTTAGATGTTAACTCCTCGTACCAAGCAACCATTTCTTCAGATGTACGAACTACGCCTTCACCTGATAAGTGGTATTTGCCGTCTTCTTTGTTGAATAACTCAGAAGAAGCTACGTCCATTGCTAATTTCACTTCTTCGCCTGGTTTGTAGCCAGCTTTTTCGATTGCTTCAAGGATTACAGTGATTGCTTCCTCGTTTGAACCAAGGTTTGGAGCGAAACCACCTTCATCACCTACAGCTGTGTTGTAGCCTTTGTCCTTTAGAACTGCTTTTAAATGATGGAAAATTTCAGCACCCATACGTAAAGCATGACGGAAGTTTTCAGCACCTACTGGCATGATCATGAACTCTTGTACGTCCACGTTGTTGTCAGCGTGCTCACCACCGTTGATGATGTTCATCATTGGTACTGGTAATTGCTTTGCATTGAATCCACCAAGGTATTGGTAAAGTGGTACATCTAAATAGTCAGCTGCTGCATGAGCTACCGCCATTGATACGCCAAGGATTGCGTTCGCACCTAATTTACCTTTGTTTTCTGTACCGTCAAGCTCGATTAACGCTTTGTCGATTACCACTTGATCAAGTACAGAGTAGCTACCTTCTAATTCTTCAGCAATAATTGTGTTCACGTTGTCTACCGCTTTAAGAACACCTTTACCTAAATAACGACCTTTGTCGCCGTCACGTAATTCTACTGCTTCGTATTCACCCGTTGATGCACCTGATGGCACGATTGCACGACCGAATGCACCTGATTCTGTAAATACTTCAACCTCAACTGTTGGGTTACCACGAGAGTCTAATACTTCGCGAGCGTAAACTTGTGTAATAAATGGCATTTTTTTATTCTCCTCAAATTTTAAATTTTATTTTTCACTATTAATAATTAGTGATTTACCTGTCATTTCAGCAGGCTGTGCCACACCTAAAAGGGTAAGCATTGTAGGTGCAAGATCGGCTAAGATTCCGTCCTCTGCAAGCTCTAAACCTGGCTTTGTCACAATGACTGGCACAGGATTTGTAGTATGAGCTGTCATTGGCTCTCCCTCTAATGTAATCACTTCATCAGAGTTTCCGTGGTCAGCTGTAATAATTGCTGTGCCACCCTTTGCAAGAATAGCGTCCACTACTTTTCCTAAGCATTCATCCACTGTTTCAATGGCCTTTATCGTTGGCTCTAGCATACCGCTATGACCAACCATATCAGGATTTGCATAGTTTAAAAGAATTGCGTCGAATTTATCGGCTTCAATCGACTCAAGCAATGCGTCCGTTACCTCATAAGCACTCATCTCAGGCTTTAGGTCATACGTTGCTACCTTTGGAGAAGCGATTAGTATGCGCTCTTCTCCTGGGAATGTTGCTTCACGACCGCCACTCATAAAGAACGTCACATGTGGATATTTTTCTGTTTCTGCAATACGTAACTGTGTTAAACCGTTGTCAGCAATAACTTCCCCTACAGTATTAACTAAATCCCTATTCTCAAACGCAACAAGTGCATTTACTTCGACACTATAATGTGTGAACGAAACAAATTTCAAGTTTGATGGATGCTTTTCAGAAAGCGCAAAACCATCAAAGCTATCGTTTGTAAATACGGTAGAAAGCTGAATTGCACGGTCAGGACGGAAATTAAAGAAGACAACGGCATCATCCGTATCAATCGTTGCAACTGGCTTTCCTTCCTCTGTTATTACAAATGGAATTACGAATTCATCTACAACCTCACGTGAGTAAGACGATTCTACCCCTGCAATGGCTGAAGAGGCTGTTTGACCATTTCCGTCTACTAGTGCATTATACGTTAATCCTACACGATCCCAGCGCTTATCGCGGTCCATTGCATAATAACGTCCGTGAATTGATGCAAACTTTCCGACACCGATTTCTGACATTCTGCTTTCCGTTTCCTCTATATACCCGAGTGCTGTTGTCGGACCAACATCACGACCATCTAAGAAGCCATGAACATAAACTTCCTCGAGACCATTCTCCTTTGCTAATTTTAATAAGGCAAATAAGTGCTCATAATGGCTATGTACACCACCGTCAGAAAGTAGCCCCATTAAATGTAGCTTTGAGTTGTTTGCTTTTGCATGCTCAACCGCCGCTAAAAATTGCTCGTTGCGGAAGAAGTCACCATCACGAATCGATTTATGAATACGTGTTAAGCTTTGGTACACAATACGACCAGCACCAATATTTAAGTGACCTACCTCTGAATTTCCCATTTGACCATCTGGAAGACCTACCGCTTCCCCGCTCGCTGTTAACGTAGCGTGCGGGAAGTTGTTCCAGTAACGATCAAAATTCGGTTTTTTACTTTGTGCAACGGCATTTCCCTTCACTTCATCACGAAAGGCAAAACCGTCTAAAATAATTAATGCAACTGGCTTTTTAGGCATTCTCTGCCGCCTCCAATAATTTCAAATAAGATGCTGTATCTAAGCTAGCACCGCCGACTAGTGCACCGTCAATATGCTCTTTTGATAGGAGCTCGACGACATTATCAGGCTTCACACTGCCACCATACTGAATGCGAATCGCCTGGGCTGTTTCTTCGCCGAATAGCTCTTTCACTACTTCACGAATAGCACCACACACTGCATTGGCATCATCAGCTGTTGCTGTTTTCCCTGTTCCAATCGCCCAAATCGGTTCATAAGCAAGAACCATATGTGCTACTTTGTCCGCTGTGAATCCTTCTAGTGCCGCACGAATTTGACCTGCCACTTTAGCTTCTGTGCTACCTGCTTCACGCTCTTCTAACGTTTCACCACAGCAAATGATTGGCACGATACCGTGAGCTAATGCTGCTTTTACTTTTTTATTTACTGCCTCGTCCGTTTCATTAAACATTTCACGACGCTCTGAGTGTCCTAAAATGACATAATCAACATGAATGCTTGCCAATTGTGCTGGGCTAATTTCACCTGTAAAGGCACCTTCCTGCTCAAAATGCATATTTTGGGCTCCGATTGCTAAATCCGTTTCGGTAGCTATATCAACTAAAGTTGGTAAGAAGATGGCAGGTGCACATACAACTGCATCTACTTTTTCCTCTGAAGGAATAGCATGACGAACTGCCTCGACAAACTCAACTGCTTCATCAAATGATTTATACATTTTCCAGTTGCCTGCTAGTATAGGTTTACGCATAGGGTTCCCCTCCATTACTTATCGTTTAATGCTACAATTCCTGGAAGCTCTTTGCCTTCCATTAGCTCTAGAGATGCACCGCCACCTGTTGAGATGTGATCCATTTTAGAGGCTACTTCGAATTTTTCAACTGCTGCTGCTGAGTCGCCGCCACCGATTACAGTATAGCCTGCTGTTTCTGCCATTGCATCGGCCACTGTTTTCGTACCATTTGCGAACTTTTCCATTTCGAAAACGCCCATTGGACCGTTCCAAATGATAAGCTTTGAATTTTTAATAACCTCTGCATAGTTTGCAGCTGTTTTTGGCCCAATATCTAGACCCATCCAATCAGCAGGGATTGCATCAACTCCGACTACCTTCGTTTCAGCATCCTTTGAAAATTCATTTGCTACAACAGCATCCACTGGCATATGTAGCGCTACGCCTTTTTCTTTTGCTTTTTCGATAAAGACTTTGGCAAGCTCGATTTTATCTTCCTCTAATAGAGATTTACCGATATCGTGCCCTTGCGCTTTAATAAATGTAAAGGAAAGACCTCCACCAATAATTAAATGGTCTACCTTATCAAGTAGGTTTTCGATTACGCCGATTTTATCTTTTACCTTCGCCCCACCAATAATCGCTGTGAATGGACGCTCTGGAGTAGAGATTGCTTTTCCTAATACATCTAGCTCTTTTTCCATAAGTAAACCGGATACGGCTGGGATATGCTTGGCAATGCCCTCTGTTGAAGCGTGTGCACGGTGAGCCGCGCCAAATGCATCGTTAACATAAAGATCAGCTAGCTTTGCAAATGCCTTTGAAAGCTCCTCGTCATTTTTCTCCTCGCCTTTATGGAAGCGAACATTTTCTAATAATACGATATCGCCGTCCTGCATCTGGGCAACAGCGGCTTCTACCTCTTCACCAATTGACTCGTCTAGCTTTTTAACTGAGTGATTCATTAGCTGGGCTAAGCGTTCCCCAACAGCCGTTAAGCGCATCTCTTCTTTTACTTCACCCTTTGGACGACCAAGGTGAGAAGCTAAAATTACTTTTGCACCCTCATTTACTAATTGCTCGATTGTAGGAATAGCAGCTCGGATTCGTGTATCATCCGTAATCTTTCCATCTTCCATTGGCACATTAAAATCAACGCGTACAAATACGCGCTTCCCTTTTACATCTACATCTTTCATCGTCTTCTTTAAAAACATGAAGAAAACCCTCCTTCAATTTTAGAAAAAGGCGCTAACCTTTTATAGTAGACTTTCTCTATTCAATAAAATAGTAACAAAAGTCGATAGTTATGTCTTGTAAAGACAGGGCGACTCCCCCGTCAATTATTAGAAAAACACATCTCGACTTATAACAAAGGCGAGATGATGGATTTTCTTATGCAGATATTTAATAATTCCGAACTATTTTATCTGCCAAAGAAAGAGCGAGTCGGTAAACCGCTCGCCCCTTTACCTTTAAATATTATAATTGTTCGTACTCATAAAGGCTATACTTTTAAACGACAATTTCTAGTATTGTGTCACACTTTTTCGTCGATTCTCCAAAAGTATGTCACAATTATTCTAATCCACGCTGAACTACATACTGTGCTAAGTCCATTAAACGAGTGGAGTAGCCGATTTCGTTGTCATACCAGGCTACAACCTTCACCATACGATTTTCCATAACCATTGTTGATAAGCCATCGATTGTAGATGAAGCCTCGTTTCCATTATAGTCAATCGATACTAATGGAAGCTCGTTATAGTCTAAAATACCTTTTAATTCTCCTTGAGATGCATTTCGTAACGCTGCATTTACCTCTTCGACTGTTACATCCTTCTCTACCTCAACAACTAAATCTACACAAGAAACGTTTGGTGTAGGCACACGCATCGAGAAACCATCCAGCTTCCCTTTAAGCTTTGGTAAAACTTTTGATACTGCTACTGCAGCACCAGTCGTTGTTGGAATCATTGATACCGCACCAGCACGAGCACGTCGTGGATCTGAGTGTGGGAAATCTAAAATACGTTGGTCGTTTGTATACGAGTGAATCGTCGTCATCATCCCGCGCTTAATGCCAAACTGTTCATCTAACACCTTAGCAAGCGGCGCTAAACAGTTTGTTGTACAAGACGCGTTTGAAATGACGTCCATCGAAGGATCGTATTCTGTATGATTTACACCCATTACAAATGTCGGCATTTCTCCTTTCGCTGGCGCTGAAAGAATCGCTTTTTTTGCCCCCGCCTGAACATGCTTAGACACGTCCTCCATTGAACGGAATTTCCCTGTACATTCTAATACAACATCTACCCCTAGCTCACCCCAAGGTAAATTTAATGGATCCTTTTCTGAAAAAACACGTACTCGCTTACCATTAACGATAAATGCATTTTCCTCAGCCTGTACATCTGCATCATATACACCATGCACTGAATCATATTTAAGTAAATGCGCTAATTGACCAGCATCTGTTAAATCATTTACAGCTACAACCTCGAACTCGTCATGCTTCATTGCCTCGCGGAACACTAAACGTCCTATACGACCAAACCCGTTAATTGCTAATTGTAATACCATGTTTTATTCCTCCATTAGTTAATTTTTTATAAAAATAGCTCAATGCTATTACTACAGAGTTAAAATTTCATTTGCGGCAGCTTCATCAGTTATAAAAAAAGTATGATCTACCGCGCGCTTAAAGTAGGCATCGATAGCCTTTGCCTTCCTTTTACCACCTGCAATAACCAATATATGATCACTGTTTTTTACATGCTCTGGCTGGATACAGATTGTTCGAATTTGATGCACAATCTGTCCTTGCTCATTAAAGTAGTAGCCAAATGCCTCACCAACTGCTCCTTTTTCTTGAAGAAGCCTCTTTTCCTCTGTGGAACTACGTCGTCGCTCTGCCATATCCTCCGCTGCGCCAATACCATGCACAACAATATTTACACGCTCATATAGCCGGATCATTTCTTGTACACTTGGCTCGGCCTTCATGGCAACATACGCTTCCTCGCTTGAAAACTCTGGCAGGAAAAGGGTTCGATAGGAAGCATTGCACTGTTTCGCAAAACTGGCAACAAGAGTATTTGCTTGTAGATTCATCTCTTCCCCAATACTGCCTCGTGCTGCAATAAAGCTAGCTGTATTAAGCGATTTCATTTCTGTTAGAAAAGGGCCTAATGCAGCAACAGAGCTTCCACCTGTAATGGCAATTAAGCTATTTGGCTTAGCAAGCTGTGTTAGGAGCTTACTTCCCTCTTTTCCAAGTAATATTCGAGAGGCTTCCTCTGAAAAATCACCTGGAATAATGATGACCTTTTCAATTCCTAACCGGAGTGCTAGTTCCTTTTCTTTTTGAGCGATTCCAGATAGCTCATAAAAGCTATCTCTTAATTGTTCTAGTATTTGCAAACCTGTATCTGTACAAACCATACCCTGTTGCTTTATGCTGATTAATTTTTGCTCAAAAAGGAGTGTGGTCTCCTTTCGTACCTCACGCTCTGTAAGCCCAAGAACATCCGCTAAGGCACGTCGTCCAATCGGTCCTGCTGCATCTATCGCTTGTAGTATTCTGAAGCGCTTTTGAAGAAGTATACCTATTTCAGGTATTAATTTGCGCTCTGCTTCATAAAATGAAAATTCGTCCAAAAAAATCACCTGCAATATAGTTGGGCACTTTTTGTCCCGACCTTTTAAATTATGTCCCACTTGTGGTAAAAAAATTTATTACTTACGTTTATTATATTACTAATAATTTTTACATGCAATCCAAATTTTCAATTTTTACAAAATTCATAAGCACTTAACAATTAATCATTAAGTGCTTCCAGTAATGTTATGTAATCGAGCGTACCATACTGTATGATACTACCATTCTTTTCAACAACAGGAATCATAAACATATACTTCTCATGAATGTTTTCATCCTCCTCAATGTTGATCGTTTCAATTTCAAAATGAACGTCCTCCTGCACAAGCTTTAACAGGATTAATCCTTCTTGGCATAGATGACAGCCTGGTCGTGAATAATATTGAATTTTCCCCATCACATTCCCTCCTTTGTATGTATTATAAGCAATTTTCACAGGCTGTGTACTGCGAAAAATCTTCGAACGTCACATGCATAATATCTTTAAAACTCCGCACAATAATGAACGTAATCTATTTTGAATGGAGGAGTAACAATGTTTTCGCAACCATCAGAGCAAAATAACAGTAATACGCCTTTATCGATGAATCACGGCGGGCATGAGATGTTTGATGTACACGAAGTATTAAGTGCATCTATTGGTGCCCTCAACCAATGCGTATTAATGCGTGACCAAATTCAAGATCCAGAACTATTAGCTATTTTGGACAGACAATACGCATTTATGCTGGATGAATACAATATTACAGCCGAATCGTACAAAACGGGGCATGACCCTCAGCATCCAACACGCGTCTATAAAATGCAAATAGACAATCAATTTAAATACGGCATTTCCCCTGGGGAGCCTAAAAAACCGATTCAGTCAGCAAATGAAATTGATGACTCGATTATTTCTGGCTCTTTACTCAGCATGCATAAAGCACTAGCAACCGGCAAAACAGCTGCTGCACTAGAAGCTACAAACCCTGTCGTTCGTCGAGTACTTCAGGATTCTGTACCGAACTGCATTGAAATGGCGTATGAGGTTTCCCTTTACCAAAACAAGAAGGGTGATTATCAGGTGCCACAGCTATCTACAGCAGATACACAAACCATGCTTAATATGTACGGTCAAGCACAGCGAGCAAAAAACATGCCAAACTAACTCCACATCAGAAAAGCGCAAGCGCCACGGTTAGCCCCGACAGCTGCTTGCAGCCCCAAATCGAAAGCATCTCTTCCGCTTTCGATCGAGGGGATGGTGCGACCTCGAGGGGCTGGGGCGCTGGAGCTAGACACATCCCGATCTCCAAAAGTTTATACGTAAAATTAAAAAAATCCATTCAAGCACCCCCGCCTGAATGGATTTTCCACTATAATACTTTACCTAAAAATGCCTTTGTACGTTCATTTTTCGGATGACCAAATACTTCATCTGGATGCCCTTCTTCAACAATATAGCCGCCATCCATAAATAGCACACGATCACCCATTTCACGAGCAAAGCCCATTTCATGTGTTACGACAACCATCGTCATGCCTTCCTGAGCAAGCCTCTTCATTACATCAAGCACTTCATTGACCATTTCAGGATCTAGAGCTGAAGTTGGTTCATCAAATAACATCACTTTCGGCTTCATAGCTAGTGCACGTGCAATCGCAACACGCTGCTGCTGCCCACCGGAAAGCTGCTGCGGGAAATTATCAGCCTTCGCTCGTAAGCCAACCTTATCTAGTAGCTCTAGTGCTAGTGCCTCCGCATCCGATTTAGCCATTTTGCGAATTTGCATCGGTGCCATCGTAATATTTTCTAATACCGTCATATGTGGAAACAGATTAAATTGCTGAAATACCATCCCTACCTCTGTACGGATATCATTAATATTTGTTTTCGGATCGTTTATTTTTACGCCATTAATATAAATAGCTCCCTCTGTCACTTCCTCAAGAAGGTTGATACAACGTAGGAATGTACTTTTCCCTGATCCGGATGGACCAATTACACAAACTACTTCTTTTTCATGAATTTCGTAATCGATTCCCTTTAACACTTCAAGCTTACCGAAATATTTGTGTAGGTTTTCTACTTTAATCATATCTCAGCACGCTCCTTTTTCTGCTTTCGAGGGTTATAATCAATGCTAACTCGTTTTTCCACAATCGCAATCAGCTTCGTTACTAAATACGTTAAAACGAGATATAGGAATGCTGCAAACAGATATGGCTCCCAGAAGCGCTGATACGTCCCTGCTACAACCTTACTAACATATAAAATTTCTGCACCCGCAATAACTGTAACAAGTGAAGAATCCTTTAGTAAGGCAATAAATTCATTACCAAGTGGCGGAATCATACGTCGAAACGCTTGCGGTAGGATTACTTTACGCATCGCCTGCGTATGTGTTAACCCAAGCGATCGTGCCGCCTCCATTTGCCCTTTATCGATTGATTGAATACCGGCACGGAAAATTTCCGCATTGTACGCCGCACTATTTAATATTAAACCTAGAATACCAGATACCCACCAACCCATCGCCTGACCAAAGATCGTTGGAATTAATGCTAAGTGAATTAATAATAATTGCACAAGCATCGGTGTACCACGGAATATGTCTACATAAATTTTACATGGCCAATAGATAAGTTTGTTTTTTGATACTTGTCCCAGTCCAAGGAATAGACCGAGAATTACCCCACCGACATAGCCACTTAATGTTAAAAGAATTGTTGCCAGAATACCTTTAAAATAAAGCTCACGGTAGTTCCAGATTATATCCCATTGGAAAAAATCAAATACCTCCATCTGAAACACCTCCACGTATAAATTATTTTAATTCTTGTGTAACCCCAGTATATTTCATGATAATCTCATCAAGCTTACCGTTGTCTTTAATTTTTTGAAGACCCTCATCTAATAGATCTAACAGTTCCCCGTTCCCTTTTTTAACCATATAACCGAAATAATCAAGTTCAAACGATTTATCCTCAATTGTTTTCAAGCCTGCATCCGGGTTATTTTTAATATATTCTAGAATTACAGCATTATCACCAATTGCCGCTTGAGCTGATCCATTTAAAACTTCCGTTAAAGCTACTGAGAAGTTTTCATAAGCTAGAATTTTTGTACTTCCTTTACCTTGTAGGTCCTGTGCCGCTATATGGCCCGTTGTATTTAATTGAACAGCTACTTTTTCATCCTTTAAATCTTTTAAAGACTCAATCTTTGAATCTTCCTTTGTTACGATTAATAATGAAGCTTCATAATACGGCTCTGTAAAGTCATAAGCTTTCTTACGATCTTCTGTAATAGTAATTGCAGCTGCACCCATATCGATCTCGCCTGTTGTTACTTGCGCAAGCATTGGATCCCAGCCAACATTTTTAATTTCAGTTTCAACGCCCATCTCTTCACCAATTGCCGCTAAAATTTCAGCATCTATACCAACTACATTCCCTTTTTCATCTAAATATTCGAATGGTGCGTACGTTGCTTCTGTACCGGCAACGATTTTTGTAATTTCTCCATCGGCACCTGTTTTTACATCATCCGAACCACAAGCAGCAAGAATCATTGAAGCCGCTGCGAAAGGTGCGATTATTTTAAAAATACTCTTTTTGAACATAATAAACTCCTCCTCTTATTATCAATTATCTGTGAGTTGATGATTAAATGATATTTACCATTATAGTAATTTCGGAATTTATATACAACATAAAATTTTATAAAAAATGATTAATATTTCACTTTGTTGAATTTTTATAACGTTTTTGATGAAAAAAATATACTAAAAGCAAATAATTATTCATCTTTACACAATTCTCCGGTATCAAAGAATTAAAAAAAGCCGTCACTTTTTTGTGACGACTGATGATCGGACCTTCATACTGTTATGTAGTCCGGAGATTAACCATTATATAAAACTGCAGAAGTTTTTTGTTGAATTAGTTTAAGAAGAATGAACTTGGGATAAAATGAATAGGTACAGTTGTTTTCAATTTACCCCACTTTTTTTCATTCCCCTGTGTCCGATTAGGCTGCTAAACTATCCGGGCACAATTGGGTATTGCTATTACACTTATATAATTGAAACAGTAAAATGGCGCCCTCGGAGGGAATCGAACCCCCAGCGGAAGAACCGGAATCTTCAGTGTTATCCATTACACCACGAGGACAATATAATTAAAATAAAAACAGTTAACGACTCCTATACTTTTGCACACTAATATAGTGCATTAAAAATACAAGATAATATCGCCAATAATATGACGACCTACCCATTATACAAGTGTATCCTGCACATTTCAACTATGAAAGTCGGAGTTTATATTTGACCTTCCTTGACTATAATGTGTATGATATTGGTACAGCTGAAAACCATTCCTTTTTTCAGCATTAAGTATTCGAATTAACCTTTTTAAAAGGAGGATTTTTACAATGAATTTAATACCTACAGTTATTGAGCAAACAAACCGCGGTGAACGTGCATACGACATCTATTCACGCCTATTAAAAGACCGTATCATTTTATTAGGAAGCGCGATTGACGACAATGTTGCCAACTCAATCGTAGCGCAGTTACTTTTCTTAGAAGCAGAAGACCCAGATAAAGATATTTTCCTTTACATTAACTCTCCGGGCGGATCCATTACAGCGGGGATGGCAATTTACGACACGATGAATTTCATTAAGCCACAAGTACAAACAATTTGTATCGGTATGGCTGCTTCTATGGGCGCATTCCTACTTTCTGCGGGTGAGCCAGGAAAACGCTATGCCTTACCAAATGCGGAAGTAATGATTCATCAACCACTAGGCGGCGCTCAAGGTCAGGCAACTGAAATCGAAATTGCTGCAAAACGCATTTTATTCTTACGTGAAAAATTAAATACAATTATGGCTAAAAATACTGGTCAAGATTACGAAACATTAGCTCGTGACACAGATCGTGATAACTTCATGACAGCAGAGCAAGCTAAATCATACGGCCTAATCGACAAAATTTTCGACCGTAACACTGACAAGAAATAATTTTTGTCCAGCGCATCGCTATAAAAGCGGTGCGTTTTTTGTTTTGCATCCGGAAGATTAATTAACCTATTTTCGGTTTTATTTATCTTCAACGTTATTTATCCTATCTTTTAATTATCCGACAACGTAAAAACACATAACCTAGGATCGGTCCAGGTTATGTGTTGATTCATTAATCTTCATGTTGGATTATAGCTGTTAATGCAGTAACGGCTTTTTCTGCATCGTCGCCTTCAGCCATTAACGTAACGACTGTTCCTTGAGCAATTGCTAAGCTCATAATGCCCATAATCGATTTGGCATTTACTTTTTTGTCGTCCTTTTGTAGGTATATATCTGCCTTAAAGCGGTTTGCTTCTTGCACGAAAAGTGCAGCTTGGCGCGCCTGTAAGCCAGTTTTTAATTTTACTTCTACTTGGTTTTCAACCATTCGCAAAACTCCCTTTCCTTACCGTACATCTACCTATAGTTTATCTTAACGAAATAGCACAAAAAGAACAATGTCTGATTATGAAATCGTTACCATTTTATTTTACAAGGCTATGAATTAATTTGCTCGCCTCTGCGAAGTGCATCAGCAATTTCGTCGATTTTTCGTAGTCGATGATTTACACCTGACTTACTAACAACTCCAGTCGATACCATTTCTCCTAGCTCCTTTAATGTTACGTCCTGATATTCGACACGTAGACGTGCAATTTCGCGAAGCTTTTCCGGCAACTGATCGAGCCCAATTGCATTCTCGATAAATCGAATATTATCGACTTGTCTTAGGGCTGCACCAATTGTTTTATTTAAGTTTGCTGTCTCACAATTGACGATGCGATTTACGCTATTACGCATATCTCGTACAATTCGCACGTCCTCGAATTTTAACATCGCCTGATGCGCTCCAACTAAGCTTAAAAAATCTGAAATCTTTTCCGCTTCCTTTAAGTACGTAACAAAGCCCTTTTTCCGCTCGATTGTTTTAGCGTTCAGCTGAAATTGATTCATTAAATCTGCAAGGGCTTCTCCATGCTCCTTATAAAGAGAATATACTTCAAGATGATATGCAGATGTTTCAGGATTATTAACAGAGCCCCCAGCGAGGAATGCGCCGCGCAAGTACGCTCGCTTATGATTATTTTTCGGTATAAGCGACTTCGAAATTGTATGATGAAATTGAAACTCGTCAGAAATAATTTGTAAATCTGTTAGCAATTCTCGAGCGCCGTCGCGAACACGACAAATATAAACATTATTCTTTTTTAAACGCATCTTTTTTCGAACGAGCAACTCAACATTATAAGGATATAATTTTTTGACAATTGTATAAAGACGCCTTGCAATGGCGGCATTTTCAGTCTGAACATCTAAGCTTAGTTGACGGTTTGCAAAGCTAAGAGAGCCGTTCATTCGAATGAGGGCGGATACTTCTGCCTTCAAGCTTAGATCATCTGCATCGACTTGCGTTAACTCCTTTTTTGTCTCTGAGGCAAATGACATAGAATTAACCCCCTTTCCATCACAATATGTATGTTTTATCATACCATATCGTTACGATAAACTCGTTCTTTCTTTTTCCTGGAGTTGTGTATATTCACAAAGCCAATCTGCTACACTAATCGCATCATGACGAACGACTCCTTTTGTAATAAGCGCTATTTCTCTTTTATTGATTTCTAATCCTAGCTCTTGTAAGCGCTCAATATCAAAATGAACTGGTTCAGCATTTTCCTCTTTATAGCTTTCCTTGATTGGCTGTGGTAGGTCTTCGTTATTAATCAATATCGACTCAAGAAACGTCTTGCCAACATGGAGATGAATAGCCGCTACATGATCAGCAGCACTGTAGCCAATCGTTTCTCCCTTTTGGGTCATTAAATTGCAAATATAGATTTTTTTAGCCCTAGCTCGTACGACTGCCTCTCCAATATCTTTCACAATTAAATTGGGAATAATGCTCGTATATAAGCTTCCTGGACCGATTAAAATATAATCTGCTCGATTAATCGCTCGAATCGCCGCTGGTAACGGTTGCGTATTTGGCGGCGTTAAAAAAACACGCTTTATAGGCTTGGTCGCATCAGAGATTTTTGATTCCCCCTGAATATACGTACCATCTTGTAACTCTGCGTGTAGTGTAACCTTTTTATTAGCTGCTGGAATTACCTTACCATGTACATTTAATACTTTACTCATTTCTGCAATGGCATGGCTAAAATCACCTGTTATTTCGGTTAAAGCGGTTAGCATTAGATTTCCTAATGAATGACCACCTAAATCATTGGAATTCGTAAAGCGATACTGAAACATCTGCTCTACTAATGGCTCTACATCCGATAGAGCAGCGATGACATTTCGTACATCGCCTGGTGGCGGGATATCATAATCATCACGTAGCCTTCCCGACGAGCCACCATCATCTGCTACTGTAACGATTGCAGTAATATCAAAATTATGTGTTTTTAAGCCGCGTACTAAAGTCGATAAACCTGTACCGCCGCCAATTACTACTATGCGCTTTTTCTTAATGCCCATTACATCAATCCTTTCGATGATGTTGATCGATATCTCTATGAGTAATTACGGTTTGTTGCGTATGACTTAACAGCTTTCCAAAATATTCTGCCAGCGTTACAGAGCGATGCTGACCTCCAGTACAGCCAAATGCAATAACAAGCTGAGATTTCCCCTCCGTTTTATATTGTGGAATCATAAAATGGAACAAGTCTGTTAGCTTTGCAATGAGCTGTTGTGTTTCATCTGTCGCCAAAACGTAGGACGATACTTCTGTTTGTAGCCCCGTTTTATGACGAAGCTCCTCTACGTAGTAAGGATTTTTTAAAAAACGAACATCAAACACTAAATCTGCATCAATCGGTATCCCATGCTTAAATCCAAAGGACATCACATTTATGGAGAATATCGGTGCACTCGTATTAGAAAACTCAAATGTGATGCGCTCTCGTAGTTCACGTGGCTTCATTTGAGACGTATTAAAAATCTTCTTGGCACGCCCCTTTAACTCCGATAGCATCTGACGCTCCTGCTGGATTCCTTCTAGCGGTGATCCAAGTGGTGAGAGTGGATGAGAGCGACGTGATTCTTTATAACGACGTACAAGCGTTTCATTATCTGCATCTAAAAATAGTATTTGCGGCGAAATATCCTCTTCCTTCACTAGGGCATCCAGCGCATCAATTAATGAATCAAAAAATTCTCTCCCTCGTAAGTCCATAACAGCGGCAATACGTGTAATTTTTTTCTCTGATTCTTTCATCAAAGCTAAAAATGTAGTTAGTAGTTCAGGAGGTAAATTATCCACACAATAATAGCCTAAATCCTCAAAGCTTTGTACAGCAACCGTTTTCCCTGCACCCGACATACCTGTAATGATTACTAATTCATGTGTATAGTGCTGACTTATAGCCACTTTAGATTCGCTTCCCTTCTATTGTTCAATTGACATTTGTATAGTTTCACTAATTAGCTCAAAATCCTGTGTATACTCAAATGTGCCATATTGTATTCCTTGTTTAGTAGAGGCAAATACTAGATTTGTACGATCTCCCTGCGCCATCGGAAGTGTTTTTAAGCTTTCAATAGTATGCCATGCTAGCTTGCCTTCTCGTGTTTCCTCAAAAGGTGTGCCTTCAACACCTTTTGCGACAAAGGTATATAGCATCCATTCATCGACAACTCTGTCTCCGCTTTTAATAACCATTGTAAAAACACCCTTTAAATGAATATCATGTGGTATTACATTTGTTTCCTCTTGAAACTCTCGAATGGCCGCCTCGTAAATGGATTCGCCACTTTCCATCTTTCCGCCAGGCGCGACGAACCACCCTCGTCGTGGCTTTTGCAATAGTAATACTTTGTTGTCCTTTATCGCTAACAGGTTGGCAATTCTTTGCATAACAAAAACACCTCAAATCTATTCTTTCACTTTTCTCCATTATAACTTGTTAGGGCGCATCGTTACAAAAGTATACAATCCTTTCTCATAAAAAAAGAGGCTGCCTCCGCTTTTTGCTTCGGAAACAACCTAAATATAAAGTATAAAAAAGGGGGTAAACTTCGTCAGATTGCCTAATCAACAATCTTACTATAAATCCATTTTACCCAATATTTGTTTCATTAAGGTTACAGTAGCATTAAATCCACGTAAAATTATTGCTCAAACTTTTCTTTTAGCTCTTCTACGAAATGCTGTGCTGCTTGTGCGGCAATACTGCCATCACCTGTTGCTGTAACGATTTGACGCAGCATTTTATCACGTACGTCACCAGCAGCAAAAATACCTGGCACTGCTGTCTCCATCTTTTCGTTCGTTACAACATAGCCGTTTTCATTTAAAATGTTAAGCTCTTTAAATGGTGCTGTTAGTGGGTCCATCCCGATGTAGATGAATACGCCATCTGCTTTAAATTCAGATTCTGTCCCATCTACTGTCGATTGAAGTGTAACACTTCCTACTTTGCCATCTACTTCATTAATTTCCTTTACAGTAGAATTCCAAATAAAGTCGACTTTTTCATTTGCAAATGCACGGTCTTGTAAAATTTTCTGTGCGCGTAATTGATCACGACGATGAACAATTGTTACTTTTTCAGCAAAGCGTGTTAAGTATACACCCTCTTCAACTGCAGAGTCACCACCGCCAACAACGACTAAATTTTTCCCTTTAAAGAATGCACCGTCACATACTGCACAGTAGCTGACACCACGACCACCAAGCTCTGCTTCACCTGGCACACCCATTTTTTTATATTCAGCACCCGTTGAAATAATGATAGAACGTGTTTTATATTCTTTATTTCCAGATTTAATCGTTTTGTACTGCTCACCATCGATGATTTCTGATACATCGCCATAAGCATACTCTGCACCAAATTTTTTCGCATGATCGAACATTTTCGTTGATAATTCTGGTCCTAAAATTGTATCAAAGCCAGGGTAGTTTTCTACTTCCTCTGTACTAGCCATTTGACCACCAGGAATACCGCGCTCAATCATTAATGTTGAAAGGTTTGCACGTGAAGTATAAACCGCCGCTGTCATACCTGCTGGGCCTGCTCCAATAATTACTACATCATAAATTTTTTCTTCCGTCATTGTAACTTCCTCCTCTGATTAGAAAAACACATCTCGTTCAAAACAAGGCGTGATACTGTCTATTCTTTTGCGGATATTCACTTTATTTTATACTTTCTTATGTGCCAAGTAAGTAATTATATCGTATGCGATGTAATTACTCTTTTCAACTTTTATGCTTATGATAATTGGGTTGGTACGAAATCGATTAGCTCATCACAATACTTTGTAAGTGTTGCTACAGATACTCCATACTGCCCTGCAAATCTCTTTTTCGTTACTTTTTCATCCATTGCAGAATGGAACATATAATCTACGGCAGCAGCTAATGCATTAACATTTTTGAACGGATAGCTTTCCTTTATTGCTATATCAAATAGCGCAAACCATAGCTGTAATACATGAGCTACCTCTTGTCGAATGCTACCATATTGATCTGCAATAACTTCAGCAACTGACATAGCTCGTATAAAGTGGAGCTCTGCTTTATTTTTTTCATTAAATTGATGACCAAGCCCATATGCCAAACATAGCTTTTCTAGTTCATTATATTTTGATACATCCAACCATTTTGGATGCGCAATAATCTCTTGCTTATAGGCAGAGCGCTTTAAAAGGAAAAAGCCAAATAATCGGTCGGATGTAAAGCTGCTATTGATTTTGTCGATAATAATTTCTCGACTATTTTCAAGTGAATTGTTTTTATTGTCTACTCCTAACCATGGCTCATAGCCTTCCTTCGATGGATCCAGTTCAAGTAGGTTATTCCAGGCTGATTTCGCAATACCTTCATGTCCTGAAAAATAAGCTGATTGGGCAAGCCAAAAATAAAAACCAGGATCCCCTTCAAAACCACGTCTACTCATTGAACGAAGCCATTTAAATGCTGTTTCATATTCACCGATTAGTGCTAATGTAGCCCCTAATTTATAGCGATTATCCCATTCATATGGCTGAATTTTTGTTAGCACCTCTAGCAAAGAGTTTAGCTCAGTGTCATTTTTTTCATAATAAGCAAACACAGCTAGATTACATAGGGCATGGAGATTGCCATGATTTTCTCGAAGCACATGATTTAATAATGCCTTTGCCTGTTCTGGCTCTCCGATATAAAAATAGGCAAGCGATAAATTGTTATAGGCCGGCCATGTATCTGGGAATTGCTCAATCAAGTCTTCTAGCACCGCTATCGCTTGCTCGAAGTCTCCTTTTTCCATAAATCGTCGTGCTTTTTCCTGTGAAAGCAATTTCTCAGAATCCTGCTCATCTAGCTCTTCCAAAGAGTCTCGCTCATATTCCACAAAATCTAAAATTTCACTAGCTTCCATGGCGTACATCCCATTTGGCTCTAGTTCTAAATATTTTTCCGCATACTTTTTGGCATCATGCATCAACCCGATGCAGCCTGACACTTCAGCTAGCATGAATATAAGCTCTGGCTCATTTGGATCTAGGCTATAGGCTGTATGTATAAGTTCATATGCATGGTCAAAGTTTTGGGCTTCCATTTCTAAAATGCCATATTGCAAAAGAATAAGCGCATCGTCTGGGCTTAGTTCTGCTGCACGTTTAATATATTTATACGCCTTATCCATTTGTTCGCGTTCCAATGCTGTAAGTGCTTTTTGGTAGTAATAGTCACCGTTCGGAATAAACGATACGACGTTAGTGTTCTTTTTTATTTGACGTTTATTTTCCAAAAATATTTCCTCCGAAACAATAAATAAGGAACGCTAGAACACGTTCCTCACAATAGTACCTATTATAGCACAAACAGCCTAAGAAACCGCTACATCTGTTCATGACGATTTTTAAACAATTATTATGGCATTAATTACATAGTTCATATTTTCTTATAAAATATGACTATTCGCACCGTTACGCTACAGGCGGACGCATTCTGAAGCTGTCGCCTTTCGACGCAGAAAACAGGAGTACTGCCTTCTTATTTTTTTCCTTCATGACGCTTTTGAAGTACATCTAGAACTTCGTATACATCAATTTTTTGCGTCTGCCGGCTGTCGCCTTTCGACGCAGAAAACAGGAGTACTGCCTTCTTATTTTTTACCCTCATGACGCTTTTGAAGAACATCTAGAACTTCGTATACATCAATTTTTTGCGTCTGCCGGCTGTCGCCTTTCGACGCAGAAAACATGAATATTTTCTGCTTATTTTTTTCCTTCATGACGCTTTTGAAGTACATCTAGAACTTCATATACATCAATTTTTTGCTCTTGTAGAAGGACTAGAAGGTGGTATAGTAGATCGGCTGCTTCCCATTTTACTTCTTCTTTATCACGGTTTTTAGCCCCGATGACAACCTCCGTTGCTTCTTCACCGACTTTTTTACAAATTTTATCGATCCCTTTATCGAATAAATATGTAGTGTATGCCCCTTCAGGCATATCGATTTCACGTTGACGAATAACCTCCACAAGCTGTGGCAGAATTCCGACTGATCCTGGTTTATCATTCTCTACTAGCTCTTTAGTAAAGCAAGATGTTGTGCCAGTATGACAGGCTGGACCGGCTGGCAAGACTTCAACAACTAATGCATCCCCGTCACAATCCCCTTTAATACATACAACCTTTTGTGTATTACCACTCGTTGCTCCTTTATGCCAAAGCTCCTGACGCGAACGTGAGTAGAACCATGTTTCATTCGTTTCAATAGTTTTAACTAAAGATTCCTCGTTCATATAGGCTACCGTTAATACTTCTTTTGATCTTGCATCTTGAACAACAGCTGTAATTAAGCCTTGCTCATTAAATTTTAACCCTTCAATCATCTGACACGAACTCCTTTATTCCGCAAGTAAGTTTTCACTTCTGCTACGCTTGTCTCTTTATAATGGAAAATCGATGCGGCTAATGCGGCATCTGTATCAACATCCTGTAAAACCTCTCTAAAGTGCTCTGCATTTCCTGCACCACCACTTGCAATGACTGGAACAGTGACAGCATCACGAACTGCTTTTGTCAGCTCTAAATCAAACCCGGATTTTTCACCATCCTGATTCATACTCGTTAAAAGAATTTCTCCTGCACCAAGTCGAACTGCTTCCTTTGCCCAGTCAATAGCCTTCCAAGCTGTTTTATTTCGTCCACCGTGCGTATACACCATCCAAGTACCATCCTCTTCACTGTATCGCGCATCAATCGCACAAACAATACATTGTGCACCGAAATAGTCAGAACCTTCTTTAATAAGCTCTGGTCGCTCTAAAGCAGATGTATTGACGGATACTTTATCTGCACCAGCACGTAAAATTCGTTTCATATCGTCAAGCGTGCGAATGCCACCACCAACCGTAAATGGAATGGCTAGTGTGGCTGCTGTTTGACGTACAACATCTGCCATCGTTTCGCGCCCTTCATGTGAAGCCGAGATATCAAGAAATACAAGCTCATCTGCACCTTGCTCATCATAAAACTTTGCCAGCTCGACTGGATCACCAGCATCTCGTATTTGGACAAATTGGATGCCCTTAACGACTCGTCCGTCCTTTACATCAAGACAAGGAATAATACGCTTTGTTAACATACTGCAACCTCCACTCCGTTCAGCCACTCTCTTAATAGGTACACGCCGAATTGACCCGATTTTTCTGGATGAAACTGCATACCTGTAAAGCTGCCATTTGCCACAATACCTGGTACAAGAACTCCCTCATAATCTGCTGAGGCAACAAGCTGTGATTTATCCATAGCAGTTGCATAAAACGAGTGTACAAAATATACATGACGATCCTGTGGTAGCTCTTTTTCAGCCAGCCAATCTGGAATCTGTGCTAATTCGAGTTCATTCCATCCCATATGCGGAATACGAGACACATCTTGGAAACGCTCAATACGACCTTTAAAAATGCCGAGACCACTCGTAGCTATCACTTCATCACTTTCCTCAAACAGCAGCTGCATTCCTAAGCAAATCCCTAATAACGGCTTGTTCGCTTCCTTCATTTCAAAAATAAACTCAATTAAACCTGTTTCCTTTAGACGCTTCATCGCATCTGGAAATGCTCCTACCCCTGGTAACACGAGTGCGTCCGCCTTGCGAAGCTCGTTGACATTCGATGTTACTACAACATCTGCCTTTAATCGTAGGAGCGCCTGTTCAACACTAAATAAGTTTCCCATTCCGTAATCAATGACTCCGATTTTCACTTATCCTAACAGTCCTTTCGTTGACGGTACGCCTTTAACACGTGGATCTAAACCTATCGCTGCATCTAATGCACGCGCTACTGCTTTAAACATCGCTTCAATAATATGATGCGTATTACTGCCATAAGGTACAAGTATGTGTAAATTAATGCGTGCCTCTAACGCAAATTTCCAAAAGAACTCATAAACAAGCTCCGTATCAAATGTGCCTACTTTTTCATTTAGGGCTGGTTCAACCCGATAAACAAATGCAGGGCGATCAGATAAATCAACAACAACTTGGGCAAGGGACTCATCCATTGGCACAAAGGCGTTGCCGTAGCGCTTTATTCCCTTTTTATCACCAAGTGCCTGACGGAATGCCTGCCCAAGGACAATGCCAATATCCTCTGTCGTATGATGATCGTCAATCCAAGTATCACCATTCGCGATAATTTTGCCATCAAATAATCCGTGTTTTAGGAATAGATCGAGCATATGATCTATAAATCCGATACCTGTTTCTATTTCAGCTTGTCCACTTCCGTCTAAATTTAATTCGACACTAATTTTAGTTTCGTTCGTATTCCGATCAATTTTTGCATAACGCTCTGCCATGTTATTCTTCTCCTTTATTCCATCCACGTGATTCTACTGCTCTTGCGTGACCTTCTAATCCTTCTAATCTAGCAAGTCGGGCAATTTTTGGTGCATTTTGTGCCCATGTTTTTTCACTATAATAAACAACGCTCGTCCGTTTAATAAAATCATCTACATTAAGGCCACTTGCAAAACGTGCTGTACTGTTTGTCGGTAGTACATGATTTGTGCCTGCAAAATAGTCTCCAACAGGCTCTGAGCTATAACGACCTATAAAAATGGCGCCAGCATGCTCGATTTGTTCTGATACCTCAACTGCATTTTCAGTGACAATTTCTAAATGCTCAGGAGCTAGTGAATTCACTGCAAGAATGGCATCTTCTAACGATTCCGCAACATATATATGCCCAAAATTTTCAATTGATTTACGTGCAATAGCCTCTTTTGGCAGCTCATTTAATTGCTTCTCTACTTCAAGCGCCACTTCCTCCGCTAATGCATCACTAGTCGTAATGAGAATGGCACAAGCTAGTGTATCGTGCTCTGCTTGAGAAAGAAGATCTGCTGCTACTTCATCTGCATAAGCTGTATCATCTGCAAGTACACAAATTTCAGATGGTCCTGCAATCATATCTATTGCTACTTCTCCAAACACTTCACGTTTAGCTAGGGCAACAAAAATATTACCTGGTCCTGTGATTTTATCCACCGGAGCGATTGTTTCTGTTCCATATGCAAGTGCTGCAATAGCCTGAGCACCACCTACTTTATAAATTTCAGTAACACCTAAAATATGCACTGCAGCAAGCACTCCCGCTGGTAATTTCCCGTCTTTTCCTGCAGGTGAAGTCACTACAATGCGCTTAACTCCAGCCTCCTGTGCTGGAATAACATTCATCAACACCGAGGACGGATATGCAGCTAAACCACCTGGCACATATAATCCAACAGATTCGAGGGGTAAAATACGCTGTGCTAGCCATGATCCGTTATCAAGAGGCATTCTATAGCCTGTACGCTTTTGTTGCTCATGGTATAGACGAATATTCGCAGCAGCCTCCTGTAAATCCTTGTATACCTGTGGATCAAAGTCTGCTATTGCCTCCTCGATTTCAGCCTGCGTTACACGAAAGCTATCTGGTGAAAAGCCGTCCCATTTCTCACTATACTTACGAAGGGCCTCGTCACCTTGCTCACGGACATCCGCTAATACTTGGCGTACGACCCGCAGCTGCTCCTCATTGCCCCTATCTAAAGGACGTTTTAATGAAATTTCTTGCGTTAATGTTGTGATTTTCATTTAAACAACCTTCCTTCTACTGTACACATTTTTTTAATCGAGATACTAAATCCTGAATACGAGCACTCTTCATTCGATAGCTAACAGGGTTCGCGATCAATCGAGATGAAACATCCGAAATATGTTCATATTCCACTAATCCGTTTTCCTTTAATGTACGCCCTGTGGACACAATATCTACTATTCTATCCGCTAAGCCGATCATTGGTGCCAGCTCGATCGAACCATTCAATTCGATAATCTCTACCTGCTCGCCAATTCCTTTATAATATTTCGTTGCAATATTCGGATATTTCGTAGCAATTCTAGGCGCAATTTCATCCATTGCTGTATTAGGTAAGCCAGCTGAGGCTATGTAGCACTCACTAATTTTCAAATCTAACAGCTCATGAACAGTACGGCGTTGCTCAAGCAATACATCTTTGCCCGCGATGCCGATATCGGCTACTCCATGCTCAACATATACCGGCACATCCATTGGCTTCGCTAAAATAAAGCGGATTTTCTCTTCCGGAATTTCAATCATCAACTTTCGAGACATCTCAACTTCCTCAGGTAGATTAAACCCAGCTTGAAGTAGCATTTCGTAAGCCTCTTCAAAAATCCGTCCCTTTGGCATTGCAATTGTTAATTCATTCATTGCTTACGCCTCCTCGCCTACAAATTCATTTACTTGTTGGAATTGTGCTTTAAACCCTGCAACATTTTGTAATCCTTCTATGGATTGGAACGTTACTCGCTTTTGCTGTTCTCGTAACAACTGAGCTTGTGACAGTGCCTCCTGGAATCGATCCTGTGAAAATAAAACTAACACATTTTCCTGTTCGACTTCTTGGCGAGGCATCGCTTCTAATAAACGGTCCACACGAAGACCAAACCCTGTTGCCCCAACATTTGATCCGAAATGCTCGAGTAATCCATCATAGCGACCACCATTACCTAATGGGAATCCGCTACCTGAAGCAAACACTTCGAATAACATGCCAGTATAATAATTCATATGACTAGATAGGGTAAAATCGTATGCAATATATTCCTCATAGCCTGCTAAAACAAGTAGCTCCCATAGCTTTCGCATATATTCTAATGCGTCATTTTTACGCACATATTTCTCAATCCCTTCAATTGAAGAGAGCTTCATCGCTTCCTCAATAAAAGTAAACAATGCATCTGACTTTGTTTGTGGTAAATCGAAAGTGAGCACAGCTTCTTCAAATCCTACATAATTTCGTTGTACAAGGAGCTCATTTAATGTCCCTGCTTGCTCGGCACTTTCTGTATAATCCTTCAAAATACAGCTCAGTACACCAGCATGTCCAATCGTAATCTTGAAGGACTCGATCTTATAAGCCTTTACTAATTCGATTGCAGTAATAATAACCTCTGCATCTGCAAACACCGAAAAATCTCCAATTAGTTCGATGCCCATTTGCTCAAACTCTGCTGGCCGTCCTCCTTCTTGCTGTTGTGCACGAAATACATTTTCAAAATAAGCAAGGCGTTGTGGGATTTTTTCTTTTAATAATTTCGACGTAGCCACGCGAGCAATCGGTGTTGTCATATCTGGTCGTAAAACTAAAGTGTTCCCTTGACTATCAACTAATTTAAATAAAGTTGCATCATGAATGGCTGATGCTTTACCTACCGTATCATAATACTCGACTGATGGAGTTTTAATAAATTCAAATCCACGCTTGCGAAGCAGCTCGCTTCCTATTTTACGAACTGTTTCTAATTTCCCATAAATTTGAGGGAATGTATCGCGCATCCCAAGCGGCTTTTCAAACAATTTTATCGATGACATTTTGACACATCCTAAACAATTTACTTTAACGTACTAGAGTGATAAATTACTAATGTATAAAAGTTATTCTATCTTTATAACGCTCCTTCGTCAATCTTTCTACAGAAAATAACATTCCAAATTTTCTGTAACAGACTTTTCTGTCAATTATACACGAATAAAATACATTAGAAAAACACATCCCGAGCAAAAAATAAGGTGTAAGGATCTGCTTCATGAAAAAAAATCGACGAAACTCAACACTTTGAGTTTCGTCGATCCTTTTTAATTTTGCCATTTAGGATTATCTAAACCCTTTCGCTTTTCCATTTCTTCCGCCGTAAAAATAATTTGCATTGGATTGCCTCCTGCCATACAGCCAGCTGGCACATCCTTATGTACTAGCGTTGCAGCGGATACAATAGCACCATCACCAATTTCTACACCAGGTAAAATAGTTGAATTGGCACCGATCATTACATTGCTCCCGATTATTACATCACCTAATCGGTATTCGTCTATTAAATACTCATGCGCTAAAATTGTCGTATTAAAGCCGATAACAGAGTTATTTCCAATCGTAATACGCTCTGGAAACATCGTGTCTGGCATCACCATTAGGGCTAAGGATGTTTGCTCACCAATGTTCATTTTTAAAAATGATCGGTATAGCCAATTTTTAATACGAAGAAAAGGCATAAAACGCCCGATTTGAATAATGATAAAGCATTTCATCACCTTCCAAAAGGAAACTGTTTTATAAATATTCCATAATGAGTTTGCGCCTTCAACACGATAACGCTCAGTTTTTCTCATCGCTACGACCCTTTCACAATAGTGAGTAAATCCGACATATGCTGCAGCATATAATCCGGCTCGAATTTCTGTAGGAATGCCTCACCCTTTATTGACCATGCAACACCGGCAGTTCGTACACCTGCGTTTTTGCCCCCTTCAATATCATGTGAGTTATCTCCTACCATAATCACCTCTTGTTTTTTTAGCCCCAGCTTATTTAAGGCAAGTAGAATAGGCTCGGGATGTGGCTTGACGTACGTTACATCATCCTCGCCGATATAAAACTCAAAAGAATGCTCTGCCCCTAAAACACGTAGCCCTCTTTCAATACCAGCACGCTGCTTTGTCGATACAATTACTAAACGGATACCGATACTGTTTAATTCTTCTAAAGTTTCGACAACCGCGTCATATTGCTTAACAAGCGTATCATGATGGGCAATATTCCATTCCCGATATTTCGATTCAAGCTTATCAGATTCACCAGGCGCAAGCTCTTCAAAGGTCTCCTTTAAGGAAGGTCCAATGAATTTCAGGCAGTCTTCTGTCGAATATTGCCCAGGAAATCTTTCGCCAAGAACATACATGAATGTTTCAATAATCAACTCATTTGTATCTAGTAAAGTTCCATCAAAATCAAATAAGATTGCTTTAATCATCACTGTGATACCCCTTTAGTTTTTAGTTACTCTCTTATTTCTTATCTAAATAATGAACTACTGGGCGTACCTTCATACGACGATATACGATAGCTACTATACCGACTACAATTCCAATGATTGATACAACTTGTGCAGAGCGTAAATCTCCTACTAAATAAAGGCTATCTGTACGTAACCCCTCAATGAAGAATCGACCGAATGAATACCAAATTATATAGAAGAAGAACATTTCTCCTCGACGCCAATTTAGCTTTCTAGCGAAGAGTAAAATAACTAAACCGATAATATTCCATACCGATTCATATAAAAACGTCGGATGTACATACGTCCCATCCTTTTCAATATACATTTGCTCAATAATCCAATTCGGAAGCATTAAACCTTCTAAAAAGCTTCTACTAACAGGACCACCATAAGCCTCCTGATTAATAAAGTTCCCCCAGCGACCAATAATTTGTCCAACTAAAAGACTTGGTGCTGCAATATCTGCAATACGTAAAAAGCTCACATTTCGCTTTTTCGTAAATACATAGGCTGTAATAAAGGCACCTATTAAGGCACCATGAATGGCAATACCACCCGTCCAAATTTCAATAATTTTCCCTGGGTTTTCGCCGTAATAATCCCAGCGCATACTTACATAATAGATTCGAGCACTTAAAATCGAAATAGGAACAGCCCAAATCAGCATATCACTTAAAAAATCTTCATGAATACCTAATCGAACTGCCTCACGCTGTGCTAATAAATATGCCAGTACAATCCCTGATGCTATCAAAATTCCATACCAACGTACTGGAATTGGTCCTAAGTGAAAGGCAACAGGGTCTATGGCTAAAAGTGTTAAATCCATCTTTTTCTCCCTTCAATTTTTAGAAATCATCCATCTCATCATTTGATGCAATCATTTCATCTAGTCGACGTGAAAACTCCTCAGCTGCATTTACGCCCATTTTTTTGAGGCGATAATTCATGGCAGCTACTTCAATAATTACCGACACATTTCGCCCTGGTTGAACAGGAATTGTTAGCTTCGTCACGTCCGTATCAATAATTCGCATTTTTTCTTCATCTAATCCTAGACGATCATACGCCTTCTCAGGATCCCAAGTTTCAAGTTCGACAATCAACGTAATACGCTTGTATGGGCGAACAGCACTGGCACCAAAAAGGGTCATAATATCAATAATTCCTATTCCACGAATTTCCAACAAGTGCTCAAGTAAAGGTGGTGGACTCCCAATTAATAAATTATCCGACTCCTGACGAATTTCTACACAATCATCCGCAACTAGTCGATGCCCTTTTTTTACAAGCTCTAGTGCCGTTTCACTTTTTCCGACACCACTTTTCCCCATTAAAAGGACACCGATACCATAGACATCTACTAGCACTCCGTGAATAGCCGTTTTCGGTGCTAGCTTACTTTCTAAAAAGTTTGTAAGTCGGCTTGAGAAGCGTGTTGTTGTAAGCTTCGTAATCAGTACTGGCACAGAATTTTCTTCTGATGCATGTATTAACTCCTGGGGTACTTCAAGCTCCCTTGAAATAAAGATGGCTGGGGTATTTTGAGAGCATAGGCGCATCATCCGATCTAATTTTTCATCCGCTGGTAACATTTCAAAAAAGGATAACTCTGTCTTTCCAAGAAGCTGTACACGCTCAGCAGGATAATGTGTAAAATAGCCTGCCATTTCTAAACCTGGGCGAGAAATATCGCTCATTGTAATGTACCTTCCAATTCCTTCATGCCCACTGACAAGCTGCAAATCAAACTTTTCCATTACATCTCTTACTGTAACTTGAATCATGTTATACTCTCCAATCATTGGACTCCCATATTGTACTATTTTAACATGCCTACATCATTTTGCTATGAATTTACCTCATAAAGAAACGAGGACAGGGCACAGAGCCCCATCCTCGTTCTATATCTTCATTATTTCTGTTCAGCTAACCATTTAGCCATTGCCTCTGCTTCTTCACCTTTAACGAGTCCAGCAGGCATATTATTCTTACCATTCTCGATAATATCAAGAATTTCATCTTGACTTAGGCGAGAGCCAACATCATTTAAGGCTGGATAGTTCCCCATACCTTGTAAATTACCGCCGTGACAAGTTCCACATTTTTGTTGTGCTACTTTTTCAATCTCAACTTGTGTTGTTTCGTTCGATGGCGATTCATTATTTGCATTGTCGTTGTTATCTTCTTTATCTCCGCCACCACATGCTACTAAAAATAGCGCCGAACCAAATACGAATGTTGCTAACCATTTCTTTTTCATTTTCTTGCCCCTCCAAAAATGAATTGTATTACAAAACCTATTATAGCAAATTTATGCACGTTTGAAACCTTCACCGAGTACCTCATAGGCATCCGAAACAATTACAAACGCTGTTGGATCAATTCTTTTGACAACTTGTTTCAGCTTTGTGAACTCTGTTTGATAGACTACTACCATAAGGACCGGCTTATCCGTTCCAGTATAGCCTCCGACTGCTGGAATCTTTGTGACACCACGGTTAACTTCCTGATAAATCGCATCACGGAGCTCGTCCTGCTTAGTAGTAATAATATAAACCATTTTGGATTGACTTAAACCGAGCTGTACAATATCGATCGTTTTTGTCGTAACATATAAACCGATTAGGGCGTATAACCCCTTCTCTAAATCAAACACAATAGCTGCACTTATTGCGATAATACCATCAATTAAAAGTACGCTTGTGCCGAGTGTAAACCCTAAATATTTTGTAATTATTTGCGCAAGTAAATCTGTTCCACCTGTAGAGGCCTTCCCTTTAAAAACAAGACCTATTCCGAAACCTACAAATATTCCGCCAAAAATAGCACCGAGTAGCGGATTAAGCGTCCATGCATCCCACTTCTCTGTTACAATAACAAAAAACGGTAGCGCTATTGTACCGATAAATGATTTGAGACCAAACTTCTTTCCTAATATAAATACACCAGCTATAAATAATGGAATATTAAAGGCATATTGCACAATCCCTGCATTCCACCCAAAAAGTCCGTGCAAAATCGTACTTATGCCGCTTACACCACCAGATGCGACCTGATTTGGAAATAGGAATGCATTAAAGCCAATTGCAATAACTGCGGCGCCTGCAATGACAAGTAAATATTCCATAATCGTATCTTTTGCAGAAATTTGTTCGTTATTCACTTTTTTACCTTCCTTTATTTGTTGGATTTCTCCTATTTCAGCCATGATTATAGCAAATGATCCTTTAAAAGAGAACTTCATCTTGATGAAGTTTCTGAAAATTGATAGTAGGTTCTAAAAAATAAGCCCCATAAGCTTTTATAACTTATAGGACAATCTATTAATACGTATGGAATGTTTCTTCTACCCAGTCATTTGCATCACTATAAATTTGCATAATGGCATCTTTCGATAATTTAAGCTGACTTCCAAGCTGATCTACAGTTTCCCAATCTGCTTTACTTAAAGCAATACTAAAATTAAAATAAGGTGTCATTTCAGTATTTCCACCACTAATTGTTTCTGCAATTTCCTCTGAAAATGGGAGCTGCTTTAGGATTAAATTTAATGGTCGATTTAATAATGAATCGATTAGAGAAAAAAGGCCAACTAAAAAATATTCTGAAAAGTTTTTCTTATAATTTAACTTTGCTAGCTTTTCACATACTTTAGCTCTGAATAAGGAACGACGCATAAGCTCTATAAATAAATCATTATTATCCTTATTTTGCATATCTCTCATTGCTAATAAATAAATGTATCTTCGCAATTCGGACAGTCCAAGCATTAGTATCGCCTGCTTAATTGATCGAACCTTTGATTTAGAGCGCTTTGTTGAGTTATTGATAAGCTGTAACAATTTTAACGATAAAGAAATATCTCGTTCAATACTTTCTGCTAGTTCATTAATATTCGGCTCATTATCCCGAAGTAACGACATAATTTGAAAATATTGAATTGTATTTGCCGGTATGTCCGTAGATTTTAATATCTGAGGTTGTTCAAAGAAATAGCCTTGAAATAAGGAATAGCCTGAATGCTTTGCCACGTCAAATTGATTACGCGTTTCCACCTTTTCTGCTAATAGTTTAATATGTGGAAAATTACTCTTCACCTTTGATTCGATTTCCATCCGCTCAAGTAGAGGGGAGAATAAAAAGTCGACCTTTATATAATCAATGTACGTGAATAATTCATCGTAAATTTGTACACTTTCATCAAGAATAAAATCATCTAGCGCAATTTTAAAGCCTTTTTCCTTTAATTCTGCCACCTTACTAATCAGTTTTTTTGTAATAGGAACATCTTCTAGTATTTCAATAACAATATTCGCTGGATCTAAATAGTCAGTTAACGGACCCATTAATAGATTTTCAGTAAAATTAACAAAACACGGTCGTCCATTCCCTACTTCATCTATACCTATTGATAAAAAAGAATTCACTAATACATCCACTGTAGCAGCATCCGAATCAACAAGTGGGAAGGAATTATTATTTTTATTTCGATATAATAACTCATACGCAACAACCCGTTCATGAAGATTGAAGATAGGTTGTCTTCCAATAAAAACTTCCATTTGGAGTGCCTCGCTTTACGATTAACTTTTTATATATTATACCATAACGACGTTACTTTCTTATTACAGCAAGCTTTATCCTTGTAAAATTTGCACCAACAATTAATAACATAGTACTATAATAGAGAAAAATGAAATAAGGGGGTTATTTTTTGGATACCGTAAAGTATGAACAAAAACAGTTTACTGCCCATATTACATTAAACAGACCTGAATCTTTAAATGCCTTTAACTACGACATGCTATGTGAGCTAGGCACAATTATTGAATCGATTCGAATTCATCCTGACATACGTTTAGTTGTCATTTCTAGTGCGGGGGAAAAAGCATTTTCGGTTGGCGCTGATTTAAAGGAACGTATATCCTTACCCGAGTCTCTAGTACGACGAAACCTCAATAAATTCGGTGAGGTGTTTAATGCTATAGAACAATTGCCTCAGCCAACGATTTGTGTATTACAAGGCTATGCTTTTGGTGGAGGGCTAGAATTAGCACTCTCCTGTGATTTTCGGATTGCCTCAGACAATGTCGTTGTTGGCTTAACTGAAACTGGACTTGGGATTATTCCTGGAGCGGGGGGAACACAGCGATTACCACGACTTATTGGTGAAGCGAAGGCACTCGAATATATACTAACTGCAAAACGTATTTCTGCAGCAGAAGCCAACCAATGTGGTCTGCTCACAAAAGTTGCCCCTACAGATGAACTACAAGAGACTGTTGAGGCATTTTCAAATGAGCTTTTAAAAAATGCCCCGATTGCTGTGCAGCAAGCAAAATTTGCTATTAAGCAGGGCATGAAGGTAGATATTAGTACTGGTCTACAAATCGAACGAAAAGCATATGAAATGACCATTCCTACAAAGGATCGTATCGAGGCACTGCATGCATTTTCAGAAAAAAGAAAACCTAACTTTAAAGGAAATTAAAATAAAGGTGACAAGAAGATCGTCGAAAAACCGAACTTCTCGTCACCCTTTACTTTTTACGTGCTCGAATTGCACCGATAATTGCTGGTAGTACAGAGATTACAATAATTAATATTAATACTGTTGAAAAGTTATTTTTTACAATCGGAATGTTGCCAAAGAAATAACCCGCAAGCGTACAGCTCATTACCCATAGGAAAGCACCAACCACATTATAAAAAATAAAATATTTATAATTCATACGACTTGCCCCAGCTACGAATGGGATAAATGTACGTATAAACGGCATAAAACGTGCAATAACAATCGTTTTACCACCGTGCTTATTGAAAAACGCCTGTGCAGTTTCCATACGTTCTTTGTTTACTACACGACCTAAAAAGCTTTGTGGTGGAATCGCCATACCTACCTTTTTCCCAATATGGTAGTTTACTGTATCTCCAATGACAGCAGCAATAAAGAACACAATTAATAAAGTATAAATATTAAATGCTCCCAAAGCTGCCAGTGTACCAGCTGCAAACAGCAGCGAATCTCCTGGTAGGAATGGCATAATAACAATGCCAGTTTCTACAAAGACGATGGCAAATAAAATACCGTATGACCAAGCACCGAATCGCCCAATAATTTCGACGAGATGTTCATCAATATGCAAAATAAAATCAATCAAACCTTGAATTATCGACATAGCTGTACTCACTTTCAACTAAAATTCCCTACATTATTTTAGCATAACCGAATTAAGAAAAACACTTATCTATCTTTATTGATATTTTTTCTTAAACCAATATTAAATGCAACAATGTATATATATGACGCACACCTTTGTCACATGTTCCCTATATTAAAGGAATTTTTTAAACCAGCTTACAATTTGTTCTAGACGCTCTATTCGTAAATTCGGCAATCCTGTTCTTGATAAGTTATGATCACTGTCTGGGAAACGAACAAAGCCAACTTCCTTCCCTTGCGATTTTAGTGTAATATACAGCTGCTCTGCCTGCTCAATTGGACAGCGGAAATCCTTTTCACTATGCAAAATAAGCAGCGGCGTACTAACATTTTCTGCATATTTTAACGGAGAATGGTCCCAAAGCTTATCAGGTGATTTCATATCGGATAAAATTTGCCACTCACTAAAGTAATAACCAATGTCCGATACGCCAAAGAAGCTAATCCAGTTCGAAATCGAACGCTGCGTCACAGCCGCTTTAAAGCGATCTGTATGACCAACAATCCAGTTTGTCATAAATCCGCCATAGCTTCCACCTGTTACGCCTAATCTACTTTCATCAATCCACTCGTAATGAGCTAATGCATAATCTAATCCTATCATAATATCCTCATAATCCCCACCACCGTAATCACCGCGTACACCATCTACAAAGGCTTGGCTATAGCTATGACTACCGCGAGGATTCACATACAGCACCCCATAGCCTTGTGAGGCAAGCAACTGCAACTCATGGAAAAACGAGTTCGCATACATTGTATGTGGTCCTCCATGCACTTCTACTATTAATGGGTATTTTTCGCCCTCTTTAAACTGGGTAGGCTTCATAATCCAGCCGTGTACATCTCCAGCTGACGTTTTATAGACAATCGGCTCTGGCTCTGAGAATGTCACTTCTTGTACAACAGCCTCATTGAAGCTTGTTAAAGGACGACGAGTGCTTGTCGTTATATCAAAATAAAATAGTTCGCCTGGGAAGGTTGAGTTCGACACAGCAATGAGGGCCCAATTACCGTTATTTGCAATAGAGTAGTCGTAAATATGCTCTCCCTCGGCTGATGCAGGGAAAATACTTCCTTCTAAATCTCCATAATAAAGGCGTACATCTCCCATTGTTGACAGTTGGAAATATAATGCATTTGTTTCTGTCCAAACGACAGCTGGTGCATTTACACCTTGTTGTACATCGGCTACAGCATAATCTCCTACTGGCGCATCAATCGCTTCCGTTACATTTTGCGTTATTCCTGTTTCCGTATCATAGATATATACATTAGCATGTGATGCATTTTTATAAGCTGAATCACTGCCAACATAAGCGATATAACGGTTATCAAAAGAAAATGCTGCACCACCGTAATAGCCTTCCTCATGAACAAGAACAGTCTCTTTTTTCGTTTCTACATCGACAATGAATAGTGGCTGACTGAAATCGAAATCTAAGTTTTCCGCACGATTTACACTTATGATTAGGCTCTTACCATCTCGAGAAATACCACTTAAAGAATGATTGTAATTCCCTTCTGTAAACTGCTCTACTACTTCATCTACGAGACTAATAGAGGCAATCTGTGTAAATACATCTTGTGAGCGTAAGCCACCTCCACCAAGCCCGTCCATTTTGTATTTCATTCCTTGTACAACATACGCTTGAGGCTGTTTATTAGCTTCCTCTTCTATTTTGTCTGTGATCTTTTTGCCTTCCTTTACAGCACCAGCCACCCAAAGCTTTTCTCCACATGGTGACCACTCAAAGCTGCTTACACCAAAGGCAAAGTCTGTTATTCTCTTCGCTTCGCCTCCGCGCACATTGACAACATATAATTGCTTCTTATCCTTACGATCAGATAGGAAGGCAACTTGCTTCCCATTTGGCGACCATTTCGGACTTGAAACACGTTCCTTGCCAAACGTCCATTGTGTAATTGCATCGGATTCGAGTTCAATATGGAAAAGATGCGCATAATATTTGTTATCCTCTTTATCGATAAGTGTTCGAATAAATACCGCTTCTTCATTTGATGGCGACAATACTGGACTTGCCACCGACTGTAAGGCCAATAAATGATCTGTTGTTAAGACTGTTGACATACTCATTCCTCATTTCTTGTAAATATTTCGAGTTTCGTAGCATTAGTGTAGCACCTTTACGACAATATGCCAAAACGAAAAGAAGTATGACAACTTTATTTTTCTTTTTGACAAATATACTTGTCAAATTGACTAAGATACTTTATATTGATCTTAAGAGGTGATGCAATTGAAAACACGTTTAAAGGAATTACGTGCGAGAGATGGCTTAAATCAAACGCAGCTCGCAAAGCTCGCAAAGGTATCTCGGCAAACGATTAGCTTAATCGAACGGGAAGAATTTATTCCTTCATTACTAATCGCCATTCGAATCGCTCATATTTTTAATGAATCAGTAGAAAACATATTTATTTTCGAGGAGGATGAATTATGAAAATTATATTGAAATTTTTAATCGGAGCTATAGTTGGGTTTGCAATTACATATGGAGTACTATTAGGGACGGATCATTTTAAATCAAATTTTAATTTAAGCTTAAATTTTGACCTTTATGCAAATAGCATTGCGTTATTATTAGTAGTTGTCGTTTTCGGTTTATGTGCATTCAGTCTACAATACCGCAATCAAATTAAACTACTAAGCAAACAAACCTTTGCTGGGGAAGAAGAGGATCGTGTTGATGAACTAATAAATAATAAGTTTTACGACTTTTCTTACTTTACGACTGCTGGAATAACGATTAGCTTATTCGTTGTTTGTATGGTCCTTATTATGGATTTACCGAATGAAATTTTAATCGCCGCTATCATTGGATTTGCTAGTTCCTTCTTAATATCAATTTCAAATACATCGCTAATGAAGCAAGTATATCCAGATCGTGAAATGCCCTCTACCTCTGATCCAGATTACGCAGATAAACTATTAAATATGTCAGACGAGGGCGAACGTCATATTATCCTCCATGGATTATTCAAGGCGTACAATAGTGCAAATGCCTATATTTTTGTAGCGATTATTTTGGCACTTTTCTATTCAATCGCTACCGGCTCGAATCAAATCTTTTCCATTGCACTTATGACGATTATTTTACTTATTATTAATGGAAAATATGTTTTAAGTATTCGTAATAAATAAGAAAACGAGGGTGGGACAAAACCCGAAAACACCATTTTTCTCAACGAGAAAAATGGTGTTTTCTTAGTATGGAGAAAATTGATTTCCGTTCCGGGGACGCTTTCCGGGGGCACGGCCTGAGCCTGTAGTCTCAGGCGTCGTGCTGTTCCCCCAGGAGTCGCCCCTTCTCTACAATCAATTTAAGAAGTAGCAAATTCTTACTATAGGTGTTCCTCGATTTCTATAAAATCCTTACTTATGTCTCAGCCTCGCTTTTCATTCTATTTAACTAACTGGTGTAGATTCTTTTAATGAGCGTCGTAGTATCTTGCCCGTCGAATTTTTCGGTAGCTCATCTAATAGCTCAATTGATTTTGGCACTTTATACTTTACAATATGCTGGGCACAATATGCCTGTAATTCCTCAGGTGCCATAGACTTGTCCTTCAATACTACGTAAGCATGAATCGATTCACCAAAATCAGTATCTGGTAATCCAATTACTGCAGCTTCGATGACGTTCGGATGTGCATATAATACTTCCTCCACTTCACGTGGATACACATTATAGCCACCAACAATAATCATATCCTTTTTGCGATCAACGATATAGAAGTAATCCTCCTCATCCTTTCTCGCCAGGTCACCCGTATATAACCAGCCATTACGAATGGCAGTTGCCGTTTCCTCTGGCTGCTTATAATAACCCTTCATTACATTCGGCCCACGAACAATGAGCTCGCCAACTTCACCAATTGGAACTTCATTACCCTCTTCATCTACTACTTTATTTTCTACGTTAATAATTGACTGACCGATAGAGCCAGGCTTACGATCACGATCAAGTGGGTTGAAGCAAGTAACAGGTGAAGCTTCTGATAAACCGTACCCCTCTGAAACTCGTACATTAAACTTATTTTCAAAGTTATGCAGCAACGACACTGGGAGTGATGCACCGCCAGAAATTGCTAAACGTAAATGAGAAAACGCGCTAGCGTCGCCTTCTTCAAATTGATACAGGAAGTTAAACATCGTCGGTACACCTGCGAATACAGTCGCCTTATGCTGCTCTGCTAGCTCATAAATTTCTGCAGGGCTAAAGCGTGGTGCAATCAATAATGTTGCCCCTTTTGTTAACGGTGCATTCACTACAACTGTTAGTGCAAATACATGGAATACTGGTAACGTTGTAATGACACGATCTGTCGACGACATTTGTAGGTAATCACCTACATCTCGAGCATTTGAATATAAGTTCTCGTGTGTTAACATAGCGCCCTTCGGATGTCCTGTTGTACCGGATGTATACAAAATTACTGCCGTATCATCCGTTTCAACAGGAACAGGTTCAATCGATGTAGCAGTGCTTGCTAATACATGCGAGAATAATTTTGTTTTAGCTTTTGCTTCATCACTTAACGCCGCATACTTCTCCCCAATATTCGGTGTCGTTTCGCAAACAATATAGGCCTCCACCTGAGGGAAAACTTTAACGCCTGCTTCCACAAGGGGCAATAGCATGTCGAGTGCTATTACAGCCTTTACATCACCATTTTTAATGATGTATGAAATTTCATCCGCCGTATAAATCGGATTGATTGGGACTGCTGTTGCCCCAATTCGCATCGTTGCGTACAGTGAGATTAAAAAATGTGGCGTATTGCCGAGTAAAAACGCAACATTATCCCCTTTTTGAACACCTAAATTTTGCAGAGCTGATGCGAAACGTCCCACCGTTCCTTCAAATTCAGCATAGCTCGTGTCCTTGCCCATAAAATGATACGCAGTTTTTTCTGGTTGTTCGAAAGCTTGTTGTCTTACTTTTTCAACTAAATTCAATACACCCATCCCCTTTGCATGAAAATGAACTACTATTCATTTTCTTAATATTATAAATTAAATATATTAAGAAAACAATGGGTGAATTGTAACTTATTACTTTTTATCATTCGAAAATGATATTTTTATCTGCTTTATGCACAAGGAACTAATTACGTACATGAGCGATATAACGCCAACGAATTAAATAATAATAGACGAATTGCACTAAAAAGAAAAAGCAAAAAGCGAATACTATTTCTTTCACAATTGATAAATTCATCATATCTTTCAAAATGGACTGCAGGGCAATAAACGCAAACACACTATGACTAATTGCTACAACCCAAGGCATGAAAAACTGCGGAAATAAGTGGCGACTAATAAGGCGTTTTTGCTCTACATCTGTTAAGCCCATTCTTTTTAATACATCAAATTGCTTCTTCTCTCTCTCTAAATTCGTATAGAGCTTAAAGTACACAAAGCTCCCAGCAGCGAGTAGAAATACAGCCACCACTAAAAGTCCTACTAGTGTAAATAACGAGTATGTTGCTAGTATATAAGAATAATTTAAACCTGCATTCTCAAAATAAAACGGTAGTGAATAATGTCCACTCGACACATACTCATCTGTTACTGCATGCTGTATTTCAATTCCTATATTTTTTGCTTCCACCCAATGGGGGATATCAAATGCAAATAAATGATAGCTTGGCACTTCTTTCATTTCCGGATTGAGTGGTTCAGTCAAAAGTGCAAAATCCTCATCGCTAATAATGATCGAGTTTCGGCTAATAATAGACGCTGGGAAAATAATTTCTGGATACACACCATCTATCGTAATCGGCACATCATTTTCTACTAGTACGGTTTCTACTTCTATATCCGAGAGTGACTTTATAGAATCCTCAGAGTACGGAATAAATAACCCAACTCCAGAATCAATCCGAATAAGTGGATAGCCATATGAAAATAAGAGGCGATTTATATCGGTCTCACGAAAAACCTCTACTTCGTTTGATGTTTGGAGCGATGTTTGCTTTTTCACTTCAAATCTCGTGATATGATATGAAAACCCCTTTTCCTCCAACTCCTGTATTAATGAAGAAACATGTGTCGCCTCATAAGGGTTATCAACATGCCCTTTATATATGATGCCTAAAGGATTGAGCTTATCATATTGAGTTGTATAGGAAGAGAGTGCTGATAACAACACAACACATAAAAAAGCGAGTGTAGAAACCATCGAAACGACAAAAAACATTTTAGAGTTTTGCCGCATGGTAAACGCTTGTTCAGCTATTGAAAGCATTCGAGACTTATGCCAATATAATTTTTTTCTGCCCTTTAAAAGCGATAGTATAAAAAATATTGAATCTGTAAAAAAGTAATAGGTTCCAAATGTCACCAAAACCGGGATGAACAGCGTAAATGTAAATAAGGTTGTTCTTGTCGTAATTAACGCAAGTATATAACCCACTACAATCAACACAATGCCTAGTATTGCACTAAACCGTGAATAATTGTCCGTTACCTCCACATAGCGTCGGCCTTTTAATAAATAATTTAGCTTCAGCTCTGGTCGATACATAACACTGCCGATTGAAATGATAACGAATGCACTCATAAATACTGATAGCGTCAGTACGAACGGCTCCCATGAAATGTATAACGGTAAATCCTCTAAGCTTAAAATTTCACGCACAATCATAAAAAATAATTTTGAAAAGGCAAACCCAAATATGATACCGACTACACTGGAAAGCGTACCGATTATCATCGTTTCTAAAAATAACAGCTTGCCTAGCTGCCGCTTTTCCATTCCTAAATGAAGGAGGATGGCAAATTCCTTCGATCTAGCCTCTAAAAAAGCCTTCATTGAATAAAAAATAAAAAACCATGAAAACAATACAAGAACAATTTCTGCAAACACCATGCCTACAAGCGACATTTCTCCTAGGAATCCATCTTCTATCTCAGGATGAAACATCAGCATAGAGTACAAGAAGAATACAAATACTGAAAAAAAAGTTGCCATAAAAAAAGCCGCATAATTTCGGAAGTTTCGAAAGACATTACGGTAAGCGAATTGCTGAAAAGTCACCTACTTGTCCCCCTAACAAACTTAAAACATTTAATATACGTTGGAAAAATGTCTGCCTACGATCATCCCTGTATATTTCATTGAAAAATTCACCGTCTTTTATAAACAGCACACGGTTGCAATAGCTAGCAGCTATCGGATCATGTGTGACCATCACGATTGTTGCTTGTCTTTCCTTATTTATTTGAGCTAGTAGTTCCAGAACCTCTCGTGAAGCATTTGAGTCTAAATTCCCTGTCGGTTCATCTGCTAATATGATTGAGGGCTCATGAATTAAGGCTCGTGCAATAGCCGTTCGCTGCGCTTGTCCACCAGAAATTTCATTTGGTCGTTTATTTAAAATGGGCCTTAAATCCAGCTTATCCACTAAATTATTTAATCGCTCTTCCATAACAGCTATCGGTTGCTCATCTAACGTTAATGGTAATATTACATTTTCCTCGACCGTAAGCATGGGCAACAGATTAAAGTCCTGAAAGACGAAACCGAGCTGACGTCTCCTAAAATACGCTAACTCGGTACTGTTTAAGCTCTGGGGCCGTATTCCATCAAAAACGACATCCCCACTTGTTGGCATATCTATCGTTGAAATTAAGTTAAGCAATGTCGTTTTGCCGCTACCAGAAGGACCCATAACCGCTAAAAATTCGCCCTTTTCTACTTCAAAGCTTAATTGATTTAGGGCACGAGTTGTTACCTTTCCTTCATAAACCTTCGTTACTTCATGTATTTGTAGTATTGACATGCGTTCTCCTCATTTAGCGTGTATTGGTATATCTAATATCCATGGTAAAACCGCTTCAAAGCTAATTTCCACTACAGAACCTTGCATTTGATTTGGAATGGCTTCAAAGTCCTCAGTAATCGAAAAACAATGGTTGCCGATCACAACATCCCAGCCATCTATTTCTCCTACTAGTAGTTCTCCACAAACATGGTAGCTACCTGAGTACATCATCATCGTATTTTCATCCACCCTATGGTATGAAAGCTGGCTTGGCTTTAGCATATCCATGCCAAACCGATTAAAAAAATCAAACAACTCTGGTTCACTCAAGCTAATAACCTGTATATAGTTTAACCATTCGAGCACTTCATTATTGAAATGAATAGTGCTATATACTTCCTTTGTTTTAGATATATCTACCTTTAAAACCCATTCTTCAAATTGAAGCCTCTCCAATCTAATCACTCCCATTAATGGTTACTGATGAAAAATAATGCTTACAGTCGTACCGATGCCAATTTCAGATGAAATATGTAGCTCGTGACCTAACCTACGACAAATCTCTTGGGCTATATAAAGACCCATCCCTGTAGATTCACCTGTTTTACGTCCATTTTCCCCAGTAAAGAATGCCTTCGTCACACGGGATAAATCTGATTTCGGTATGCCAATTCCTTCATCTACTACACGCAAGCTAATACCTTGCTCGATCAGATTCGCCTCTATAAATATTTTCTTATTTTCTTCAAAAGTATATTTAACAGCATTTGTAATGAACTGAACAATTACGAATTTCAGCCACTTTGAATCACTCATTACAACAAGCTCCTCGTCAATACTTATCTCTGGAAATACACGGTTTGTAATGAATAGTCGCTTATTTTCATTAATAGTAGACGTTACAATCCCTTTTAGGTTTACTCGTTCTACTTGTAAATCATCCTGGAAATTTTCTAGCCTTGCTTGCATTAAAACCATTTCGAGGCCACCCTTAATTCGCTCTACCTCCTCCTGAACACTTTTTTTATCAAGTGATTCTTCTTGTAGTAAGAGCTCTAGCACTGAAATAGGTGTTTTCATTTGATGAATCCATTGGTTCATAAACTTGTATTGTCTCGTTTGGCTTACATAAAGCGATTGAACTTCTTGCTGATACAGTCGATACAGCTCGTGCATGTATTTTTCTGTTTCAAAATATTCAGCTGTTTTTGCACTCTTTTGTAGCGCATCATCCATCACTTTCGGTAGACTGGTGATTTTTTCTAAGTACCTGCGACGCAACATATACCGAATAACTAAATAAGAAGTGATCAGCATTATACTCATAAAAATTGAGTACAGGGCCGTTTCTATATTTCGAAAACCATCAAGCCAATAAAGAAACAACATGATTAAGGTAATTAAAACTTGCATCAGTAATAATGTAAAATGTTCTTTTATAAATAATTTTAAGCCCATCAAGCTTCCTCCGCGCTGAGCACGAAACGATAGCCTGCCCCACGCATCGTTTCAATAAACGACAGGACACCGTAATCGCTAAGCTTTTTCCGAACACGTGTCATATTCACATTAAGTGTATTTTCATCGACAAACGCTTGGTCATCCCAGAGCTGCTCTAGCAATTGGTCACGCGTTACAACTTTTGGTGCATTGCCCATAAGCAAATCTAAAATAATGCACTCCTTTTTCTGTAACGGAATAACACAATCTTTTAATTGCAGCTCCATTCTTTCTAAATATAATGTAAGCTGTCCTTGCTTTATTGTTCGTTCTTCCTGCCGCGCTGAATATTCGCCATATGTACGGCGAAGGTGACTACGAATTTTAGCTAACACGATCTCATAATTAAACGGCTTTGTAATAAAATCATCGCCACCGTTTTCAAGTGCAAAAATTTGATCCATCTCGCCAGACCGTGCTGAAATAAATAAAATTGGACACGTCGTATGCTGACGAAGCTGACGGCACCAATAGTAACCATCATACGTAGGTAAATTAATATCTAATAACACAAGATGAGGATTGAAGCTTGTGCACTCTTCGATGATGTTATCAAAGCATTGTACAGTCGCAACCTCATATTGATATTTTCTTAATGTTTCTGCTAATAACGAAGCGATTTTCATATCGTCTTCAACAATGTAAATTCGGTGCTTTTCCATTCCTATCACCTCTCAAATCCATTTAAATTGATACTGTCAATAATTTTACACTAAAAAAGGAGTACGCTCAAAAAATCCTCTTGAGCACACTCCAAACTGTATTAATAAATTAACTGTAGGAACTCTTCCTTCGTTACTCCGCCAAAATACTTGGAAATGTCGATGGATTGAAGCACTTCTGCAATGGCACTACGATCATATTTACAGCCACCAAGCAGCTCCTCCACCTCTGCTACTTCACCGACTCCAAAGAAATCACCAAAGATCTTCGCTTCTTCAATCTTCCCGCGATTGACTTCAAGGCGAATATCGATGGACCCAGATGGGAAGCGATGTGTTTTTTGAATATTAAAGCGTGGAGATTTTCCATAGTTCCAATCCCACTGCTGATAACGCTCTTTCGAAAGCTTATGAATATTTTCCCAATCCTGTTCAGTTAACTCATAGTATTGAATCTCTTCTTCGCCACCAAAAATAGATTTTAATATTTCCATACGGAATTGCTCCACAGTCATTGGCTCTGTTAAAAATTCAGCAATATTTGCCACACGTGAGCGTACAGATTTGATACCTTTCGATTCAATCTTGTCCTTTTTCACTTTAAGTGCAGATACTACCGCATCAATCTCTGTATCAAACATTAGTGTACCATGACTAAACATACGTCCACGAGTTGCATACTGTGCATTTCCTGAAACTTTACGACCTTCTGCTAAAATATCATTACGTCCCGATAATTCTGCATTGACGCCTAATTTTGCAAGTGCATCTACTACTGGCTGCGTGAATTTTTTGTAGTTATGGAAGCTGTTTCCGTCATCCTTCGTTAAAAAGCTAAAATTCAAGTTTCCTAAATCATGATACACCGCCCCACCACCAGATAAGCGACGTACAACGATCACTCCATTATCCTCAACATAATCTGTATTAATTTCTTCGATTGTATTTTGATTTTTTCCGATAATAATGGAAGGCTGATTAATGTAAAAAAGTAAATAGTCGTCTTTTTCTATGTCCATATTTTTCAGCACGTATTCTTCTATAGCTAGGTTAATACGTGGATCTGTAATACCTTTATTGTCGATGAAATACATCCATTTCACTCCTTCACAAAATGTCCATAATTATTTTACCCTAAATTAGGCGTTTTGTGTTGACGAAAATAAACTGTTATAATACAATGACTAATATCGAAACAGTAATATAACAGTTTATGAAAAGGAGGCTTTCCACAATGTTAGAAAATGTAGTTGAATTTTTCAAGAACTTACCAGATAAAGTTTGTGTTCAATGCGGTGACAAAATCGAAGAACAAAGTGAGTGCTACAGCAACAATTGTGAAAAATGTAACTCTCTTTAATACTCCGTTTTATTACTAGCGAATACTTCATCTTATAATTTGGTGAACTATAATTATATAAAGCTTACAACTTTAAAAAATCCCGAGTACGCTCAATACTCGGGATTTTTTCTGTCTTCATTGAAAAAAGACACTCTATGAGAGTGCCCTTCAACTAATTATTGGTCATGGCCTTCTTCTTCCTCTTCACCACTAGCATCCTCATTAAAATGGTTCATCGAATCTGTGCTATTATCTTCCAGCACCTTACTCATGTCAGGATGACCGACTACAATTTTATGCTTTGGCATTACATGTAATCCGCGCGCAGTCGTATGCGCATACATATAATACACTCCATCGCGATCTAATACGACATCAGCTTTATAAACACCATCCTTCGTTAACTCACCATCAAGCATTTGCCCTTCTTCTCGTAAGCCAGATTCCCATATCTCAAATTGCACACTATCTACATCATTTACATTTTCTCCACCTTGAGTTACATGTGCCTCTAGAGATAACGTTTCATTGGCATTCGTCTCGGTAGGTGTTAAAATTTCTACAATGATCTCCTCAGGTACAGCACCAACCGTATCAACCTCAGGCTCCTGTGTACAACCGACAGCAATAACAGCTGTTGCAGCTAAGCTTAATAACCACTTTTTCATCACTATTCCTCCATTAATGGGAGCTGTACTGTGACAGTCGTCCCTTTCTCTAGTTCACTTTCAATTGTTAATTGACCGAAATGCTGCCTTACTAGCTTATCGACAATAGAAAGACCGAGTCCACTTCCACCATCTGCCCGGCTTCTTGCTTTATTCACTCGATAAAAGCGCTCTGTAATTTTCGGCAAATCGGCAGCAGGTATCCCGATCCCTTTATCGATTACCTGTATCCGAGCAAACTTGCCAACCTTACTCGTTTCTATTGTAATACATGTTCCATCATTAGAATATCGGATTGCATTTTCAATAAGATTAATAAACACTTGTTTTAGCTTTTCCTCATCTGCTTCTACAATTAACTCTTCATCAAGCCTAGTATTTAATGTTATTTCCTTTTTCAATGCCTCAGCGGCCAATAAATTCGTCACATCTCGAATTGTTTCTGCAAGAACAATTGGATAGAGTACAACCTCTTGAAGCTCATTATCAATTCGAACAAGCTGTAGCAGTTCATTTGTTAAACGCTCCATTCGATTCGCCTCTCGCGCAATTAACGCAATCGCCTCATCTTTTTTGTCCTCTTCAAGAAAAGAATTTTGAATGGCCTCACTATAGCCTTTTACATAGCTAATCGGCGTTCGTAGCTCATGTGAAACGGTTGCTAAAAATGTTTTTTGAACCTCATCCTCGTGCTGAATCGCCTCGGCCATCCGATTAAAGGCATTTGATAGCTGACCGATCTCATCTTTCGACGCAACGGCTACCCTTGCGCTATAATCCCCCTTGGACATTTGCTCAACAGCCTCCTGCAATAAATGCAGCGGGCGCATAATATGACGTAAGCCTTTAAAAACAAAATAGCCAGCAATTAGGATAAATACAAATGCTCCCGCAATGAGAAGAACGACCTCTTTATTCGCAAGTTCACTTATTTTTGCAAGCGGATAGTACAAATATAAAATACCCTCTAGTCTATTTTCATCTGTAAAAGGTAAAATAACAGAAATAATTTGGCGACCAAAACGTTCCTCATATCCGATTTTCGTTATTGCTTCGCCTGCTAGTAACTTATGCCGCTCATCCGGACCGATTAATGAATCATAATCAATATCAAATGGTACACAGGCACTTAACTCTCGTGGATTACGCACTGCAAATACATTGATATTTGAATAGCTGTTATAATCCTCAATCTTTACAATGAGCTCATCCGTTACTTCTCCACCCTTATATATCGTTTGGAGCTTTTCTCCTATTTCAATCATTGATCTTTCTGAGTCTTCAACATAGAGCTGATCGTATAGAAAATCTGTAAATAAATACATAAAAGCAATTGTAAGTATTAAAAAACATAAGATGAGTGCCCAAATTTTACTTCCAAATGTTTTCATTTACATTTCTCGAAGCGATAGCCTATGCCCCAGACGGTTTGAATATAATCGCTTACTTCCTTTGCTGGCTTTCCTAGCTTTAAGCGCAACGTTTTTATATGTGTATCAACTGTTCGTGTACCACCTGCATAATCAATATCCCAAATACGCTCTAGCAGTTGCTCACGAGAGTATACATTATCTGGATTTTGCATAAATAGATGAAGCAGCTCAAATTCCTTCAATGTGAGCGGTACATGTACATCATTTACGAGTACTTTGCGAGACACCTCATCTAGCTTAATAAGACCGCGCACTAAAAACTTTTGCTCCACCTCAAGTGTAATAGCACCTGTACGACGTAGCACCGCATTAATCCGCGCTACTAGCTCACTGACTGTAAATGGCTTAATAATATAATCATCTCCGCCAATTGTAAGGCCCTTTACTTTATCCTCATTGGCATCTCTTGCCGTTAAAAAAATGATTGGTACCGATGACGTTTCTCTAATTTTTTTACATACTTGGAACCCATCCTCGCCAGGCATCATCACATCTAATAAAATAAGGTCAACGGATTGGTTACTTAATTGGGCAAAAGCCTCTGCACCATTTCCCGCTGTTATTGCTTGGAAATTCGATTTTACTAGCATTACTTCTATAAGATTTCGCATATCCTGCTCATCGTCTACAATTAATACAGTTGTCATGTTTAATCCTCCCTCACAATCAGTTGAAACGGACCTTCACTTGTAGTCATTTTCTTCACGACTCTCCCATCCTTTACAAAATAAACCATTCCATCGTCATAGCCAGCTACAGCGATATACTCCTGAAAATAGACAACGGAAAATGGATTTGCGCCTATTTTTGCTTGCCACTGTATATCACCATCTTCGTTTGTCACATACAGTTTATTTTCCCCGTGACTAATGACAGCTACTTCCTTACCATTTTGTGCGATTCCAACGGGCATTAGAGGCAATGCAATTTCTACCGTCTTTTCTCCACTTTCCAGATTATACACATCAATTGTTTCATTTGGGCGATTTCCTTCTCCATGACCACCAATCCATGCTACACCTTTATCCTCAAGAATTAATATGCCATGGGAGGATTTTTCTATGGACCATTCATCGACTACCTGCAAATCTTCCATCGAAACAACCGATAGTACAGTATCTTTATAATTCACTACATAGAGAAGTCCATTGGAGGCTGTCATCGACATTGGATAATTATGTAGTTTTTGATCATGTAATTTGTTGCCCTGCAAATCATAGCTCGTAATTTTATTCGATTTGCTATTTGTTAAAAAAAACTTCTTCTCACTCTTATCGTAATAAGCATTAGTTGTTCCTATACCTGTCTCAATTGTGGCGACTTTCTTTCCAGTGGATAGTTCATAAAGATGTGCTTCTGACAATTGATGACCATACAGTAAGATGCGATCCTTTTGAATTAATGTTCCCCCTGTATATGCACGTTCAAAGCTCCAAGTTGTTAGTTCCTCCCCTTGCTGATCAAAGAACGTAATAGAGGGTTGTAAAATATTGATAGACGCAATAAAATTCTGATGCGGATTAATTGCCGTAAATCGATCACCTGAGCAGCCTACTAACAATAAACAACATACAAACACTGTAATATAGAGCTTTTTCAATAGATTTCACCCCCTCCTAATCGTACTTCACAATTGTGAAATTGTAATGAAGTTACTACGGAAATATTGTGAACAAGTTTACAAGACCGTAAAAATGATAAAAAAACTGTGTAGAAGATTTCAAATTAATCCTCTACACAGTTTCATATTGCTCTTCAAAAATGGTTGCTAGAACTTCAGAGGCAGCATTTTTCCCTTGCACGACACAATCTGGCACACTAATACCTTCATATGAGCTCCCGCTAAGCTTTATATGAGGGAACTGCTTCTCTAGCTCTTGCTTTAGATGATCTAGACGCTCTTCATGACCTACCGTATATTGGGGCATAGATTGCTTCCAGCGTGTAACGACCGTAAATAGCGGTGCATCCTGTAATCCAATTGCCTTTTGCAAATCTTGTAGCACCGTTTTTTCGATTTCACTATCTGACAGCTCGACAATTGCCTCGTCTCCAACACGACCAATATATACACGTAGTAATTCATAGCCATCTGGTACAACATCATCCCATTTTCGATTGCTCCATGTACAGGATGTAATAGCAAAATCACTATTTCGAGATACAAAGAAGTTCATCGCATCCTTATACTTTTTCATCTGCTGCTTTTTAAATGCCATCGTAACAGTAGCAATTGTGGCTGAATTCATATTGGGCAAACTTTGCATAACATCATACTTATGAAGTATTCCTTTTGCCACATTAAATGGTGTCGTCATGATAACAGCATCAGCCTGAATCGGTGATACATTATTTAAATGAATTTTCATTGAGCCATCTGCCAATTTATCGATGCCCTCTACTTTAGCGCCTTTTAAAACCGTACTGGGGGCTAACTGCTCCTCTAACGATTCTACTAACGTTTCAAGACCATTATGGAACGTACCGTAAAACATTCTCTCACCATCTAACTGATCAAATGCATAGATACTTGTTCCTTTTTTCTTCATCCCTAAAATTAAACTACGATAATCTTTCTCTAACTGGTAAAACTGTGGAAACATTGCACGTAAGCTTAAATGATCGATATCACCTGCAAACGTACCAGCGAGTAATGGCTCAACTAGATTTTCCACAACTTCCTTGCCAAATCGCCTTCTAAAAAAATCACCAATAGGCTCATCTTTTTCATCTGTTGATTTTGGTAAGAATAAATCACCAGCAGCGCGAATTTTACCACTTAAAGAAATTAAACCCGTAGTAATAATCGAGGAGACTTTTGGCGATCCACCAAACATAAAATTGTTCGGTAGAGGATATAGCTCACTACCTACTGCTACATAGGTTTGTCCACTATTATTGTGTACTAACTCGTGCGCAATTCCTAGATCACTAGCTAAACGGCGAACACTCCCACATTGATCGAAAAACGATTCGGGACCACGCTCGATAATAAAACCATTTTTACGTAGCGTCTGAATTTTACCACCTAAACGTAGCGTTGATTCTACTAGTACTACATCTAATGGCAAGTTATGCTCTTTTGCATTTTGTTGTAAATAAAATGCTGCCGTTAAGCCAGTTATTCCACCGCCAATCACGACGACCTTTCGTCTTTTTAATGTCACCCTCATCATCACTCTCTTTATTAATTCACTAATTTATCATTAATAGCATCTACCATTGCATCAATGAATAAAGGATGGACATTTGGCATTACAGGACGATAATAGCTAGCGCCAATTTCATCACAAACAACCTTACACTCAATATCGTTATCATAAAGGACCTCTAAATGCTCTGTAACGAAGCCCACTGGTGTATAAATAAATGCCTTATATCCTTTTTCCTCATATAATTCACGTGTTAAATCCTGTACATCTGGTCCTAGCCAAGGCTCTGGCGTCTGACCAGCGGATTGCCAACCAATTTCTATGTTTTCAATATCAGAAGCTTCCTCAATTAAACGTGCTGTTTCAACTAATTGCTCCTCATACGGATCGCCTGCTAGTTTAATCTTCTCTGGTAATGAGTGGTTCGAAACGATTAAGCAAGCTGCCGCGCGTTCTTCCTCGCTCATTTTTGCTAATTCACCGTTCACTGCATTTTTCCAGAACTCAATAAACTTCGGCTGTTTATACCAAGATTCTACTGATGTTAATTGAAGCTCAGCGTCTAATTTTTCAATATGAGCTTGTGCACGACCGTTGTAAGATTTGATTGAGAATGTTGAGAAGTGAGGAGCTAGTACGATTGATACCGCTTCTTTAATTCCCTCATTTACCATTGCCTCTACTGCATCCTCTACAAATGGTTCAATATGCTTTAAGCCGATGAATAATTTGTACTCCACTTCATCCTGTACTTCATTTAGACGTGCACATAGCGCTTCTGCTTGAGCTTGTGTCATTTTAGCAAGCGGCGAAATGCCACCAATTGCACGATAACGCTCTGTTAAGTCATCAATACTCTCTTGAGATGGCTTACGTCCATGACGAATATGTGTATAATAACGTTCAATATCTTCCTCTTTATACGGCGTTCCATATGCCATAACTAATAACCCACGTACTGGTTTCATCCCTATCACCTCTAATAATATTTAATCGTTATTATAATTTAAATGTTCGATTAATTATTTCTGCTTCGCCTTTTGTTCTCGACTATATTCATGAATAAATGCTGTTAAGCGTTTTAATACCGCAGGATCGACCTCCGGGAACACACCATGCCCTAAGTTGAAAATATGACCTCCTGAATGCTGTAAGCCTTGGTCAATAATATCCTTCGCTTTTGCCTCAAGCACTGACCAATCAGATATTAAAAGAGTTGGATCTAGATTTCCTTGCACGGGCTTCGTAATTCCTTTCTCCCCCGCCTCACGAATAGGTAGGCGCCAGTCTAAGCCAACCACATCAATCGGTAAATCGTGCCATTCATTTACTAAATGGCTTGCCCCAACACCAAACTGAATTAGTGGGATGTTTAATTGACGAAGCTCTGTAAAAATTCGAGTCATTATAGGTTTAATAAATATACGATAGTCTTCCACATTTAAAGCGCCTACCCAGGAGTCAAAAATTTGTATTGCCTTTGCTCCTGCCCCGACTTGCGCTGTAATATCAACAATAATCATATCTGCAAGCTTGTCCATTAATGCGAACCATGCTTGTGGCTGTGATACCATAAATGATTTTGTTTTAGCATAGTTGCGAGAAGGGCCGCCTTCAATCATATAGCTAGCTAATGTAAATGGTGCTCCACCAAATCCGATTAAAGGTACATTTAATTGCTCTTCTGTTAGGATTTTAATTGTTTCCAAAACATAAGGTGTATGCTCCTGTGCATTAAATTCACCTAAAGCGGCAACATCTGCTGCTGAGCGTATTGGATTAGAAATAACAGGACCTACACCTGCTTTAATTTTCACATCTACACCGATTCCTGGAAGAGGTGTTACGATATCCTTGTACAGTATCGCTGCATCCACATCATATTGCTCTACTGGCAATCGAGTAACATACGCACATAGCTCTGGCCTCATTGTAATTTCTTCTAGCGAATATTTTTCTTTAATTTCACGGTATTCAGGCTGTGAACGGCCTGCCTGACGCATATACCAAACTGGTGTGTAGTCCGTACTTTCACCACGTGCAGCACGCAGCAATGTATCGTTAATCGTTCTCATGAAAATAGTACCTTCCCCTCAAAAAATAATTGTATTTTCTCTGTAACGTATTGATATCCGTTTTCAATATAAACTTTCCCTCCCATATTGTATAGTTTTCTTACCAAAATGTCATAAAATTGTTCTTTCTATTGAACGTTTTTAATAAATACGTTTTACTTATGCTTAAATGGAAATAGTAAAGTATACAAGGGAGGGAATCCATATGAATTTATATTTAACATCTGGCACACCAGAGTTTATGGAAAAACTTACGAGAAAACATCAGAATGAAACGATGTTTTTATTACACGGTCAAGGAAATTCTGTTGCACTACATGAATCAAATAAAAAATCGGTCTTCGCTACACCCCGAAAATTTGAGGTTATTGACGGTGAGGGATCTTTCGAGCAGCGAGGATTTTGGGCGTTTCATAATGTGCCTGTTATGGATGAGTCTCGTCCACTATTCGAAAATCGGATCGAACAAGCGATTGCACCATTAAAATCGAATGATGCACTCATTGCTTACCGAGTTCTACGCCCAATTAAATCGGAAATTTATATCGTGATTACTCAATGGGCTGGACCTGCTTCTTTTGAAGTTTGGACAAAATCTGAAAGCTTTACTAATGGATTGGCACCACTGTTAGATTCCTCAAGCTCTCCTACACAAAATCTATTTAATGCCAAAACATATTTATCAACATACACAGCGCCACAACCTGAAGCATAAGAAGAGGCTGGGACATAAGTAAAGATTTTATAGAAATCAAGGAACACCTATAGTAAGAATTTGCTACTTCATAAATTGATTGTAGAGAAGGGGCGACTCCTGGGGGAACAGCACGACGCCTGAGACTACAGGCTCAGGCCGTGCCCCCGGAAAGCGTCCCCGGAACGGAAATCAATTTTCTCCATACTAAGAAAACACCATTTTTCTCGTTGAGAAAAATGGTGTTTTCGGGTTTTGTCCCAGCCTCTTGCTAATTGATCTATCAAGACATTTCATTGAAAACTAGTTTCCCCATCCTTTATACTTATTAGAAATGTAATTATTTGGAGGAATCCCTGTGGGCATTTTTATATTTATCATTCTAATAGTATTCCTATTCGACTTTATGAAATTCAGATCACAAAATGAAAAGATAATTGAACAAAACGAGAAAATTATTTCGCTATTAGAGGAAATTAAAAATAAGTAATTATTTATTCCAGCAAAATTCATTAGGTATTCAATAGAAAACGCAGTTGTGATTATTTTAATATTAGTCACAACCGCGCGATGTTCCATCTTCTTTTAATTATGTGTAGCAGAGAATCGCTTTACCTGATCCAACGATGGTCTCGTCTTGCTTTTTGGCTGTTAACTCCAATTGGACTTCACAGCCTTGAATCTCCTTAATTTTAGCCCAACATGTAATAGTATCTCCTGGAAAGGTCATTGCACCAAAGCGCATTGAAAACTGTTTTACTCCTGCTAGATCTCCAGCAAGTTTCATCACATATTCGCCTAAAAAACCCATAATAAGCATTCCGTGTGCAATCACGCCCTTCATACCTATTTTTTGCGCAAACTCATCGTCTGTGTGCAAGGGATTAAAATCACCGGAAGCGCCTGCATATTTGACAAGCCCAATCTTTGTAATAGGCGGCTTTGTATAACTTGGTAACGTTTGGTTTACTTCTAAACCTTCAAACTCAATAGCATGAATAAATTGATCTGTAACTGACATTTCTTCTCCCCCTTACCCTAGCGATAAATAATATTCATTCGGCATATAACCGCCAGTTCACCGTCTTCATCACGCAATTCTGTGTCGATTACGATAAACTGCATGTTTCCACTTTTCCCTTCACGGTCATAAATATCCGCTACTTTCATTTGGGCCATGTATGATTTTCCAGGGCGTAAAGGTTTATAATAAATAAATTCTTGTTCCCCGTGGAGCATACGGCGCATATCTAGTTGGAGAGGAAACTTTACTGATTCATCACTAAGTGCAATCGGAAATGTTAGAGGTGCAATCGTACCACCATAGGTACTTTGTGAAGCTATCTCCTCATTTAAAAACAATGGATTCGTATCACCAATTGCCTGACAAAATCGTCGAATATGACCCTGTTCAACATCTACTTTAAAAGTATCAGTTGTCAGACCAATGTGTTCCTTCGTTACTTCCATATTAGCTCCTCCTTAATTCGGCTTCGACGCTTCTAGCTTTTGTAGGGCAATTCGAGAAATTTTCCCAGCTGCTGTCATCGGAAGTTCATCTAATCTTTCAATTTCACGGATTTTTGCATAGTGGACGACACGGTTATTAACAAATTCTTGGATTTCTATAAGTGAAGCTGTTGCACCTGGCTTTAGTACAACATATGCTTTAGTACGATCACCGACTTGATCATCTGGCACTCCCATAACTATGCAGCTTTGAACCGCTTCATGTTCGTACAGTAACTCTTCTAATTGGCGAGGATAAATATTGTAGCCATTATAAATAAGCATATCTTTTTTCCGATCGACAATTGTCAAAATACCGTCCTCATCACGAACAGCAATATCACCTGTCCGCAGCCAGCCATTGTTAAACATTTCTCTCGTTGCTTCAGGATCCTGCAAATAGCTTTTTGCGATTTGCGGTCCCCGAACCCAAAGCTCACCTTTCTCTCCTAGTGGCACTTCTTCTTCACTACTTCCATCTACTGACACAAGCTTTACTTCAGTATTATATATTGGTAGACCAATCGATCCCGGTTTACGAATACCCGATTTAAAGGCCACCGTTTGAACACAAGCACCAGTAGCCTCTGTTAACCCATATCCCTCAGAGACGATAGCATTTGGGAATAATTTTTGTAGTTTACGTTGCATCTCAGCAGACATCGGCGCTGCACCTGAACCCACAATTTTGATGGATGATAAATTTGTAGTTTGTAGCTGTGGCATAAATAATAATGAACTATAAAGCTGTGGAGCACCTGCAAGCATAGTAACTTGATATTTTTCAATATTCTCTATAAATGTTACTGGATTAAACTTGTCGATTAATAACAGAGTATTACCTTGCACAGTTCCAACACCGACAGAACCCATTAATCCTGAAATATGATATAGGGGAGCTGGGCTCATAATAACGCCTGTTCCTGGTAAAAATGCATACTCTTCTAAAAACTGTTCGTCTGAGGTATACGCCTTTGCAGTTACTCCTCCTACTTCATCAATATCCGGTAGCATCCCCATTGTCGCACTTGATGCTAAGCAATTACTCACAAAGTTGTAGTGCGTACTTAATACTCCTTTTGATTTTCCTGTCGTTCCACCTGTAAACGATATATGGGCAATATCTTCTTTTGGATTAATTTCAATTGATAATTCACGTGGCTCGTACTGAGATTTTAATGTATTTAAGCTGTACCAATTAGAACAGAATTGACTACTATCTGTCCGACCATTCACACCATCTATTTCATCAATTCCCGTGACAATCACATCTTTTAATTCTAATTCTCCTGATTTATCTAGCAGGTTTTTCGCGCAAGTCTCATGTGCAATCACCGCTACTGTATTCGTATTTTGTATTTGATATACTACTTCGTTTACTGGACTAAATGGATTTATGGCAGAATAAGTTGCACCCGAAAGCAATATTCCGTAATATGCAATGACATATTGAATACTATTTGGTAAATATGTCGAAATAACGTCCCCTTTCCCATAACCTAAATCATGTAAAGCGTTCGCTAGTTTTAACGACTCTTCATATAGATTTTTATAGGAAATTCGTAAATCATGAAAAATTAGGGCACTATTATTAGGATATTTATTAGCAGCTCCTTTTAACATGTTACCAATCGGTACTTGGGGTATATCAATTTTTTCTGGAAGTGCATTATTAAAGAACTTCGGATTTTTTTGATCAACCATTATATCCACTCCATTTTCATTAGAAATTTTTCTAAAAAACAGATGAAGCAAAATGTATATCCGACCTACCAGCCCATAGCGATTGCCGCGCGTTCTCTGACATCGTAGGGAGAACCGAAATAATTTTCATACACACGCGAGCGCTTTACATACAAATGACAATCAAGCTCTTCTGTAAAGCCTATACCGCCATGTATTTGCACACTTTCAGCTGCAATTTTAATATAGCTATCTACTAAAAGTGCCTTTGCACTATAAACCGTTTCAATAAGGTCATTGCTTTTATGTTGCACAGTCCATGTAGCATAGTGACTAAGTGCGCGCGCTGTTTCCAGTGTGACTTTTAAATCCGCTAGCCGATGTTTTATCGCTTGGAAGCGGCCAATTGGTTGGCCAAATTGCTCACGAATCTTAGCGTACTCCGTAGACATTTCTACTAATCGATCCATACTCCCAATCATTGTGGAATTAAGTGCTACAATTAATTTCAGCATCGCCCTTTCAAGAACTTCTTCTATATCATTTACTGCCAATCGGCATTCTGATGTAACCTCCACATTTTCAAGGGATAACAGACCAAACGGTTGTGTTGCATCAAAACTCTTTTGCTCTTCAATTTTTGTCACCTTGTCTTTCGGAACGATAAACAAACACAAATCTCCACTCGAATCCTTCGCAAGTAGAAGGAAATGCGTTACTTGCGATGTATGGCGAACAAGTGACTTAGTTCCATTTAAAAGGTATCCATCTATTGTTTTTGTCGCTGTAGTTCCAATCGAATCATAGGAATAGTCCCCGTGTGGCTCACACCATGCAACAGCTAGTAAGCTGTCACCCGATGCAATGGCTGAAAGATACTCTTGCTTTTGTTGCTCATTTCCCTGCTCTAGTAAAATAGGTACGACAAAAGCGAGTGTTTCTGCATATATATCTGGCATTACTGCACGACCAAACTCCTCCATAATCGGGATTAAGTCAATCTCACCAAGTTCGATCCCACCGTATTTCTCTGGAATTGATATGCCCGTTACACCAAGCTCCGCTAATTTTTCATGCACTTTTGTAAGCTCTGACTCATTTCCCACGGCAGTTTCACGTGCAATCCGGGTTACACCATCTTGAGATAATACCTTACGAATATAGCTACGAAATTCTTCTTGCTGCTCTGTTAATGAAAAATCCATAGTAGATGCCCCCCCTATCCAACCTGATTGGTCGATTTTTCTCTGCTTATATCTTTTGGTAAACCTAGAATTCGCTCTCCAATAGTGTTGCGCTGAATTTCACTCGTACCGCCGCCTATTGTTAGTCCAAACGAAGTCAGGTAATTATTTTGCCAGTACGTATCATAGAGAGAATCTTCCTTCCATAGGATAGATTCCGGCCCTTGCACTGATTGAATAAAGCTAAACAATTCCTTTGTTAACTCTGCCACCATTAGCTTGTCAATCGAACTCTCTGCTCCTGGATACCCCTGTTTTAATTGCTTCGTTAAGTTTTTATAGTAGCCAAATAAGGCACCCTTTGATTTTGCATATAGTTCAACCATTTTTTGACGAACAATCGGATTTCCAAGGATCTCTTCATTTGTTTTTGCGAGCTTTACAAAATCCTCAAATTGTTGCTGTAAAGTGAACAGCTGTCCGCCAATACCTGTTCGCTCATGCATTAAAAGGGACATGGTTACCCCCCAGCCTTCATCTACATTACCTACTATTTGATGATCGTACGCTTCAACATCTGTAAAGAATACTTCATTAAAATCATGTTCTCCGTTCATCGATAAGATAGGCACTACTTCTATACCAGGCTGGTGCATATCTACTAAAAAGACCGTAATACCTTTATGTTTTTTCTCAGGTATAGTATTTGTTCGAGCAAGTAGGAAGCAATAATCTGCAACATGTCCAAAGCTCGTCCAAATTTTTTGACCATTAATGAGCCATTTATCTCCATGTTTGACTGCACGTGTTTGAATGGCGGATAAATCAGAGCCCGCATTCGGTTCAGAATAGCCCTGACACCAAATCGTTTCACCCGTTAGGATTTTTTGAATATGCTCCTGCTTTTGCTGCTCTGTACCTAGCCCCATCAATGTTGGCCCAACCATATGTGTTCCTACATAATTTATAATGGGTGGGGCTTTTACACTTGCCATCTCTTGTTGGAAAATAATTTCTTCCATTAATGTTGCATTTCGTCCACCGTATTGATCCGGCCAAGCAATAGCAGCTAAACCACCCTCATAAAGTTTGCGCTGCCAATCCTTTAAAAATTGAATCCGCTCTTCTTCAGTTTCTGGTTGTTGATACGTACCATCAAGCCACCCTTGTGGCAAGTTATTGTTAAGCCACGTTCGAATTTCTAATCGGAATGCTTCTTCTTTTTCAGTAAAAGTAAAATCCATGAAAAACCCCCCTCTCCCTTAAATAACTTCCCATTGTGGTAGAGCTCGTTCCTCTGTAATATCTATCCACGTCATTTTTACCGCCTTACCGATTTCAATATCCTCAGGCTTCGCATTGATAATATTAGCCATAATCCGTACACCTTCTACTCCATCCACCTCTACTTGCGCAATAATTGTCGGCAGATCATGCTGAAAACCTGGTAGCATTGGTATATAAGTTGTTACAAAAGAATAAATTTTCCCTGTAATTTCACTTCCATAATTAACCCAACCTATTTCGGGAGAGCCACAACGGGGACAAGCAGGTCCAGGTGGATGAATGGCTTTTTTACATGCTTCACAGTTTTGAAGTGATAGTTCATGATTATCAGCTGCATCCCAGTAAGGTTTATTATCAATTGTTTTTAGTGGTATCGGTTTTTCATATTTGATGCTTGTTTTTTCAATACTCATTGCTTTTCCCCCTTAATTATTTAAAATTAATGCACCTGCGCCATCTGGTCCTAACCAGCCCGTGCATAGTCCTACCTTGCAATCTTCTACTTGTCGATCTGTCCCTTTAAATTCATGGCGCAGTTGACGAACGATTTCTAATACATTATTCATCCCATGTGTATACCCTTCCGATAGCATACCACCTGCAGTGTTAGTAGGAAGCTTGCCACCCATTTTCAAATTCCCTTGTGCTACAAATTCCCCTATCTCTTCACGCGGTACGATTTTATATGCTTCAAGCTGTCGAAGGACTACCCAGCTATAGCAATCATAAATTGAAGCCACATCTAGATCCTCTGGTTGTATACCTGCGCTTTCGTATATACGCTCCCCAACATAATCCGCTGCAACTTGAGATAAATCTGTCCAATAATGTGAATTCGGGTGCATTTCTCGTGAGACTAGCCCTTTAATATATACTGGCTTCGTTTTACAATCCTTTGCTCGTTCCGCAGAGGTAACAATAATAGCATTCGCCTCGTCGGTTTCTAGGCAAAAATCATGCTTTGTAAATGGATAGCTTAAAAGCGGAGTTTCCATATAATGCTCCATTGTCAACGGCTTCCCATGTAGCATTGCTTTTGGATTACGTTGTGCATGCTCATAGAAGCTCACACAAACATGACCTAAATGCTCTTGTGTAATACCTGCTTCATGCATATGGCGTGTCGCAAACATGCCAAACCATTGTGATGGACTGCCCATCCCATACGGAATAATAAAACTCCCGCCGTCAATGCCAGCTTGCAGAAGATCCGTACTCCATCCGCCACCACCCATACGCATACCAGAACGACCATTCATCGAGCGGAAAATCAACACTGTATTCGCTTGACCAGACTCTATTAATGAAATGGCATCTCCTATTAACAGCTCTGTACTACTACCGCCACCAATAATATCTTTTACATATCGAGGTCTGACACCTAAATAAGTGGATAGCTGATGAGATGTACAAGAATCATGCTCCGAGAAACTCATAAAGGCATCGATATCTTTTGCTTCTAACCCTGCATCATTAATCGCATTACGCGCTGCATGTAAGGCTAAATGAAGTGGAGTTGTACCTGAATTTTTAGAGCGCTCACTCTCTCCTACGCCGACAATTGCATATTTCCCTGATAAATCCCACATATTGATCCCTCCAGTTGTTAGATAAAATGTCATATTTATTACGTTACGATTATTATATTCAGCGATAATTTTTCATATGAAATACATTACGTGTATATCTGTCTATTTATAGACATAATTTATATTAATGTTTATATATTCTAGAAACTTAAACGTTTTGGGGGGATTTGATGTCGAGAAAAAATATGCAGAAAAAGACTATAACAAAGCCACTACTCCGGACTGCATTCATTTCTCTATTAGATGAGAAAAATATCGAAGAAATTACGGTGCAAGAAATTGTTGAAAAAGCTATGATTAACCGCTCAACCTTTTACCTTCATTACAAGGATAAATATCATTTATATGATTCCATTGTGACGGAAATTTTATTAGAGTTGTCTACAACATTAGAGCAGGCTAACAAGTATCCCTTTAAAACACTTTTAAACGACTATTATCATCAGAATAAACCACTGGATAGTGCGGTTGTATTTTTAGAGCATATTCACGAAAATGCAGACATTTATTCCATTCTTATAAAGCAAAAAGATTTTCAAGCACAATTCGCGAATCTTATTTCTGACATGATATATAACGGCAACGCCTTACCTCGAATTATGACAAACCATATTGCATATGGATCTGTTGGAACAATTTTAGAATGGTTAACAAAGAATACTCCATATTCGATTTATTATTTAGCAAACTTTATAACTCGCTTATCCATTAGTGAAATACTAGAATACAAGAATTTGCAAATAGAGTAATTTAATAAAAAATCCCTTCGATCAATAAAAAAAGTAGGCAGAGAATAAACGTTCATCACTCTCTACCTACTATTTATAACTCTTTTTAAATTAAGTCCCACAATATGTTTGATATGGTCGATCCCCATCTTCCATCGGCTCTGCATATTTCACGTCTCCCTCGCCCAGTGAAAATGGCGTTGATAGGACACGAAGGAGCTCGTGAATAACCTTAAAATCTCCTCGCTGGGCAGCCTCAATTGCCTCTTCTACACGATGATTTCTTGGAATAACTGCCGGATTCGTTTCCTGCATAAGCTTCAATGCCGCTTCTACCGATATCGACTGTGATGCCAGCCTAGCTTTCCAGCGTTTCTCCCACTTCTGAAATTCGGTTGATTGGAATAATGGTGCACACGGATATTGATTATCAGCAAGGGCACGGAATGTATTCGTATAATCTACTCGATATTGCTCCATTAAGCTAAGTAACTCTTGGATTAATTCTCTATCCATATCCTCCTCTTCTACTAGACCAAGCTTCCGCCGCATTCCTTCATAAAAGTAGTCCATAAAATAGCCTCGGAATTGTTGAAGCACCTTCTCCGCCTCTTCAATGGCACTATCGGCATCTTCATGGATTAATGGCAGTAAACACTCAGCAAACCGAGCTAAATTCCAACCCGCTATGCTTGGTTGATTGCCATAAGCATACCGTCCTGCCGAGTCGATCGAGCTAAACACGGTATCTGGGTCATACACATCCATAAATGCACATGGACCATAATCGATTGTTTCCCCTGAAATCGTCATGTTATCTGTATTCATAACTCCATGTATAAAGCCAATGGATTGCCAGCTTGCAATAAGCTTCGCCTGCGCTTTTATAACTTCTTCTAGCAGGGATAGGTACGGATTTTCCTTATCCGTTACATGCGGATAATGGCGCAAAATTGTATAATCCGCTAAAGCCTTTAAATCCTCTAACTCCGTAAACCTTGCTCCATATTGAAAGGTCCCTACACGGATATGACTTGAGGCTACACGTGTTAAAATAGCGCCTTGCAGTGCCTTTTGACGGTAAACTTCTTCTCCTGTCGTTACAACAGCTAAGCTACGCGTTGTTGGGATACCCAATGCATACATAGCTTCGCTAATAATATACTCACGTAGCATTGGTCCAAGAGCTGCACGTCCGTCACCACCTCTGGAAAATGGTGTTCGACCAGAGCCCTTTAATTGAATATCAACGCGTTCATTATGGGGCGTCACATGCTCTCCTATTAATAATGCTCTACCATCACCAAGCATTGTAAAATGACCAAACTGATGCCCCGCATATGCTTGCGCAATCCTTGCTGCCTCCTCCGGTAGTTCGTTTCCTGCAAACATCGCGATTGCAGCAGAAGTTTTTAAATCCTCTATATTTAGATTTAATCTTTTGGCTAACGCCTCATTTAAAATGACTAGCCGAGGATTCTTTACTTTATTTAAGGTCACAGTACTATAAAAAACAGAAGGAAGCTGTAAATAACTATTATCAAAATTCCATCGATTTCCACTCATCAATTTTCACCACTTTTCTTTATCCTAACACTATTATATAGTCTTTCATGATCAATCAAAAATATGTGAGATGAAAAGAAAATCCTAGCACATTAATTTGTACTAGGATTCTTTGTCATTCGTAATGTTAATTCACTAATTGCAATAATAATGATAGGTATGATAAAGAACTGTGGCTGCTTAATGCTGCAAATTGTCACAATAATCGCCTGTACAAACATCATAAATCGCAGCAAAGTCGCCACAGCTAGAGGACGCTGAGCCGACGAAACTGGATAGAGCATGTCCATTCGGAACTCACCTGAAGAGAGCAGTGCATATTTTAATTGAATCGTCGTGGCAAACGCCAATGCCCCAGACACTGTCCATGTCACAACAGGGATATTTACAATAGCTGCAATGACAGCAGATATGGCCGTTAACCGAACCCATAAATAAAAATGATCATCTGTACGAATAAATGTTCGAAATACAAGATAGGCTTGCGTACTATCCTTTTTAAACGGAATCCAGCGATAAACAAAATCTAACCAAGCACGACGACGAATCGAACCGCGTAAATGCGGAACATCTGTAAAGTAATTGGCAAAACGATAAAAGCGCATCATTCGATTTTGCTCGAGCTTTACAAAATGCTCATACGGTACCGGTTGCTCTACTACCCTCTTAGAAAGAGACATATTGTAGGCAATCAAAATAATTACATAGATGGCCGCAATACCTAGACCAGTCGTTAACACAGTCTGAACTGTTAAAATTGAAATAAGCATTCTTGTAAGTCGATCAATCCAAATTAAACGCCCACGGTTTGCATAACGATAGTTGAACTCTATTTGCACATTGAAGTATTTCATAACCGCCACTACACCAAAGCCCATCCAAATTTGACTACCTGTAAGGTCAGTTACTGCTCTTAGTAACGGAATCGCCACAATATACGCAATAGCGGGTAATGCAATTTGTGAAGAAAATGTCCAATTTAATGCCTTTTTAAAATAAAGAGACATTTTTGATTCTAATGGCAATAGGTACACTTGGTCGGGTTCACGAATTAACGTCGTTGGTGAGCTAAAAGCTAAAATAAGCCCAACTATAATAGCTACTAGCCATTCTGCTGGAAAGCTTGCCGGAGCTACCTTTAGCCATTCGCTATATTGATAGCCACCTGCACCTATTACAAATACAAATACGATAGCGATATGGCCTGTAAAAACAAAGCGCATATATTTTTGCACTTCATTGATGTAATGAAGAAAACGCTTTGACCAAATGTTACCCATGCTGCTCACCCTCTTGCTCCTTCGTCATCGCAATGTATAAATCATCTAATGTCGCATGGGGCATATTAAAGCTCTTTCGTAAATCATCCATCGTTCCTTGTGCTCTGACTTTTCCTTCATGTAATAAAATTATACGATCACAATATTTTTCAGCTGTTGATAAAATATGCGTGGACATTAAAATCGACGCTCCATCACGTTTTTTTTCGGCCATTTGGTCTAATAAGGACTGAATACCAAGTGGGTCTAAACCAACAAATGGCTCATCAATTATATAAAGACTCGGATTAATAAGAAATGCACACATTATCATAACCTTTTGACGCATCCCCTTTGAAAAATGAGAAGGGAACCAGTTTAAACGCTTCTCCATCCGAAATTCCTTCAATAACATTTCCGAACGCTGCGCTAAAGTTGCTTCATCTAAGCCGTATGCCATAGCTGTTAGCTCCAGATGCTCCTTTAATGTTAATTCATCGTATAAAACCGGTGTTTCTGGAATGTATGAAAAGGCAGATCGATACGTATCGATATCCTCCTGCAACGTTACACCATTTAAACGAATTTCACCTTCACGATGTAATAGTGTGCCAATAATATGCTTAATCGTCGTACTTTTCCCTGCCCCGTTAAGTCCAATTAACCCTACAAGTTCTCCCTTCCCAATGGAAAAAGATAAGTTTTTAATAACAGGCTTACGTGTGTAGCCGCCTGTCACATTTGTTAACTGTAAAATTGTCATACTGTCACTCCTATTCTTGTCCTTAGTTTATCAAAAAGTGGCAAAATATTCAGTCCGTATATGCTAAAATATAAATAAATAGAATAGAGAGGATGGTTTAGAATGAACGATTGCCTATTTTGTAAAATTATTAACGGAGATATTCCGAGCACAAAGGTATATGAGGACGAGCATGTGTATGCATTCATGGACATTATGCCACTAACGAAAGGTCATACACTGCTTATCCCAAAGAAGCATTGCAAAGATTTATTCGAAATGTCTGAGGATGTTGCAAGTAATCTTTATAGGGCAGCACCAAAAGTTGCAAATGCCATTAAAGCTGCATTCGAACCAGTTGGATTAAATACAGTAAATAATAACGGTGCAGCCGCTGGTCAAACAGTATTCCACTACCACCTGCATTTAATCCCTCGCTATGACGAGACGGATGGTTTAAAGGTTGGCTGGGAAACGAAAAATTTCGAAATGTCTGAGTTAGCAGAAACAGCAGAGCAAATTAAAGCAAACCTGTAAAAAAACAATATACAATTATTAGTTATTGCTTTTTACGTAATGTGGGCGTACAATCATGAATAAGTTTTCGCTAATGGCAATGAGAGCACATTAGGAGAACAAAGATTAGTAAAGTTAGAGGAGACGAGACAAATGAATACGAAAAATTTAGTTTTAATGGCGCTTTTAGTTGGTGTAGGGGCTGCTCTTTATTTAGTAATCCCTGGATTTAGTGGTGGTATGAAAATTGACTTCATGCTTACAATGATGTTTATTGGTATTCTATTATTCCCGACTGTAAAAGATACATTTTTACTCGCAGTTTCTACCGGCGTAATATCTGGTCTATTTTCAACCTTCCCAGGAGGGTTTGTTCCAAATATTATCGATAAGGCAGTATCAGCCTTTGTCTTTTTAGCTATCGCGGTGGCAATTCGTCACTTTGCACAAAAACTTGCAGTATCTACTGTTCTTGTTGGATTAGGTACATTGTTATCAGGATCAGTATTTTTATCGATGGCATTACTCCTAACAGAGGTTCCTATCGATTTTAAATTTCTTTTTGTAACAGTCGTATTACCTGCCGTTGCATTAAATGCAGTAGCATTCATGCTTATTTATCCAATAATCACTGGTTTAGTAAAGCGTTCTAACTTTAAAACTTCATTAACATAAACGCAACATTCTTTGCGCGATGGAAAACTCGCACTAAAAAAGTAAATATCACTTAAAAGAGAACAAGGCACTTTCAATCATAATTGACTGAAAAGCGCCTTTTTTCTTTGTTAGCTCTTGCCCATAACATCATTAGCAAATTTGGGTAAGGTTATTGTGACTTTAAATAAATCTCCATCCACTTCTACAATGAACTTCCCGTGTTGAATATGAACAAGGCTTTCTGCAATTGATAAACCTAATCCACTACCTTGAGTTGCTCTAGATTCATCGCCTCGTTTAAAGCGTTCTAATAATTCATCGGCTGAAATATTTAACTCGTATGCGGAAATATTTTTAAATGTAACCTTTACTTCATTCTCTAAATCCTCGATATCAATATATACCCTTGATGAGGGTAGGGCATATTTAAAAATATTAGAAAATAAGTTTTCAATTGCTCTCCATAATAATTTCCCATCCGCCTTCACATAAACCTTTTCTTCAGGATAGCTTAGCTTCATCTCTAATGCGGACGCCTCAATTTTTTCATCCATTTCACCGATTCCCTGCGTAAGTAATGAGAGAACATCGATTCGCTCTAACTGCACAGGAATATTGCCACTCGTAGCTTTTGCCGCTTCAAATAAATCATCTGTCAATAACTTTAATCTTTTAGATTTTTGATCTAATATTTCCACATATTCTTCAATCTTTTCTGGATCTTTTTCTATTTTCAACAAATCGATATACGTGATAATGGATGTTAACGGGGTTCTTATATCATGAGAAACATTCGTAATAAGCTCCGTTTTTAAACGTTCACTCTTTATCTCACTATCTACCGATTTTTCTAAACCTTCCGTAATTCGATTAATATTTTCTGCTAGTTGCCCAAACTCACCTTTTCCAGCTACTTCAATTCGATGGTGCAAGTGACCATCTTTAATTTGTTCCACACCTTCTTTAATACGATTAAACGATTTAACCTTTTTCATAGCAAACCAAACCACTAAACCAATTGTGACCGGAAACATAAAAAACGTAGAGGCTACTAGTAATGGATAACCAATAACAAGCACAACAACCTTAACTCCTGTACTTCCACTATCAAAAATATGTTTCACAACTCGATAAATTACATAGAAAACATTAAAAATGAATGTATGTTTTAGTAGTGTTTTGTTTTTAAAATGCTTAATCAGCGATAAGATTAACAGTATACTTACAAACATAATAGGTACCGTAACTAATAAAAACAGATCATTCATGCCTTCATTAATCACCGAATCAGTAAATGCAGCCCAAAAAGCAATTACAAAAATAACTAGGGCAAGATTAATATCGGTATATAGTTTATCTATAAAATGGAAACCAATCTCTGAATCCTTAAAGGATTTTCTTCCAATGACACTCACTAAATACACAAAGGCTACGAGGAATGCTATAAAGAAACCAATGAATCTATATAAATTATTTGATACAATTTCTTTTTCCTTTGCCCAGGCCGCCTTTTTTTCATTTAAGAAGGAATCTGTAAAACCAATGTATATTACATCCTTTTCAGGGTTTAGCTGCTCTGCATAAACAGTAATGTGCTCCAAATAATTACTGTCGTTCACTTCATTTGGGTAAACCTTTTGTTGATAATTATCAAATAACATATAGCTAGGATATGATTCAAATTGCTCTTTCTTCGTGAACTCACTATTAGAAAATATATTTTCTCCATTGCTTGCCCAATAGATAATTCCGTTTGTTTGTTTGAGCTTCTCAAGTATTCTATAATATTCTCTTACATGGCTTCTAATCATTTTCTCTTTTTCAAGCTTAATTTCGTCCTTATATCGTTCATTAAAAATAAGACTATTTTCTGACTCATTCAAATTTGGATTATAGCTATCAGAGGAATATTTAATCCTATAATATAAATCTTGCTCAATATTTCTTATATCCTGTGCAGTCAGTGTATGGCCCTTCAAAATATTCTCTTCATTTTTATAATGACCTATTAATTGAGCCAAATCACTAACTAGGCTTGCACTCTCGTCAGCAAAATCCAAGCTCTGAAAATAATGATCTTTATTTATATTACTAAAATCCGCCTCATAGACGATGACAGTATCGACAATTGCTTTTATTGCACCTGTTAAACATACAATTGCTATAAATAAAGCAACTACTTTCGTGATCATTGAATGACTAATATTTTTCAACTTTATATCCAACTCCCCATACTACTTTTAAATACTTCGGCTCTTTCGGGTTAATTTCGATTTTTTCTCGGATTTTTCGAATATGTACTGCAATCGTATTTTCTGGATTCACAGCTCTTTCGTTCCATACCCTTTCATAAATATCTTCAATTGTGAACACCCTCCCAGCATTCACTGTTAGAAGATGTAGTATTTTATACTGAACAGGTGTTAAATGAACCACTTCTTTGTCTACTGTAATTTGCCGTTGCTCGTCATCGATCATAAGCCCTCCAGTTTGAAATACACTCTTGTTCACTACAGAGCTCCCAAATGTTGTATATCGTCTTAATTGTGATTTAACACGGGCCACTAGCTCCAACGGATTAAATGGTTTAGCCAAATAATCATCTGCCCCAATATTTAATCCAAGTATTTTATCGTGATCCTCTGATTTAGCAGATAACATAATTAATGGAATCATATGATCTTGTCGAATTTTCATCGTCGCTGTAATTCCATCCATTTTAGGCATCATAATATCCATAATAATAAGATGAACGGTTTGATATTGAACAATTTCGATCGCTTCGATACCGTTGTATGCTTTGAATACTTTATAACCTTCATTTTCTAAGTAAATGCTAATTGCTTTTACAATTTCTTTATCATCATCACAAATTAAAATGTTCAATCATCTTCACTCCTAAAGAATTGATGGCTATGCTATCACTCCTATAACACTCTTATAAGGATATGATACAATGTAAATCTTAACAAACTAAGGTTTCAATTCTTAATATTTTCTTAGTATTTCCCTCACTATTTGAAGCTTACGGGTAGAATTGCTCAAATTGATAATGTGAAATAAAAGAGTAGGTTTGAATTTAAAGGTTTTTCTTTTTTCGTTTAGTATTTTAATAATTCATGGTTTAATGAAGGTATAGGTAGGTAATGATATAAATTACACCTGAAAACTTCCTATAATAGTCACCATAAGAATAAAGGGGATGTTGAGATGAAGGCAAAAACATTTTTTACTGGAGTAACTGTCGGACTAGTTGCAGGGATTGTAGCAGCAATTGCCACAGCTCCTCAATCAGGTCAGCAGCTACGTAGAAATTTAGGTCAAAATGCTGCGGTTGCAAAAGAGCAAATTACAGATGTGCAGTCTCAATTAAGTAAGGTTAAACAATCCATTTTAACTGCTACAAACGAAGCGAAAAATAATATACCTCTAATAACAAATGAATTAAAAGAGACAATCTCACGCTTCAAACAAGAAATTGAGCCTGACGCTTTAAAACTACAACAAGAAATTGAAACTTTACAGAAATCTATAAGCGAAATCGAGAAAAATTTACCTCAACCTAAAAAACAGCAAGAGTTTGAAGAGTAATTATTGTAGGCATTTATACCTTAACCCGAACGCAAAAATCTGATTTTCTTATTATTTTTATACTAATTTTTATTATTATTAAATCACAATTCAATTATTTAATTTTTCTAACTTTAAACTTTTTTCTTTTATTGCTATAATATTTTTAAAACGCTATGAAAGAAGAAGGTGACTGCAATGTCTGAGGGATTGTACACGATGAAAGAAGCTATGTTATTTAGCCAACGAGTTGCTCAACTATCAAAAGCTCTTTGGAAAGCTGTAGAAAAAGATTGGCAAACTTGGATCAAACCATATGATTTAAACATAAACGAGCATCATATACTATGGATTTCCTATCACTTAAAGGGTGCTTCGATTTCTGATGTTGCCAAGTTTGGCGTAATGCATGTCTCCACAGCCTTTAACTTCTCAAAAAAGCTAGAAGAACGTGGTTTATTGAAATTTTCAAAGCGCGATGACGATAAGCGTAATACGTATGTTGAGCTTACGGAGGAAGGCTGCGAATTGATCGTACTAATGAATGAAAACTATCACAATACTGAGCATTCGATTTTAGAAGGCTCTCTACCATTAAAAGAATTATACGGTCGCTTCCCTGAATTTTTAGATGTCATGGCAGTCATCCGTAATATTTACGGAGATGATTTTATCGAAATTTTCGAGCATTCATTCAAAAACTTTAAAGAAACATTCGATGATATACATGCACCCGCATCGATTTCACAATAAAAGGGAAATACAGAGTGTAGAAATACACTCTATTTTTTTTGGAGGGACACTCAATTGCATTGTTTAAGAACGATTAATGTAGAACACGAATATGGAACAACTCGGCTTACATTATTAACAGGCATCACTTTTATCATTGTTTTTTGCTTTTCATATGTTGCAACAAGCTATAATTATGGGTATCCACATAACGATGATGGATTTATTTATTTTTGCTTAGTCTTGACTATTATTTATCCGATTCATAAACTAACCCATTATATTGCACTGTTTAATTATAAGAAGGCGCTGTCGTTTCGTTTCAAAATTAAAAAAAGGTTTATTCCAATAATTCAAATGCGACTAAACGAAACCATACCTAAAAACCGTTACATCTTTACGCTTTTAGCACCTTTCTTTTTTTTAAATTCCATTTTGCTCGGACTAGCTTTTTCTTATCCACAATTCTCACATTATTTTTGCATACTATTGGCTTTGCATTGTAGTATTTGTTTACTTGATATTTTATTTGTGAAAAATTTATGGAAAGCACCTAAAAATGCTATAATCGAAGAAACACCCAAGGGCTATGAAATTTTAGTCCCAACGATAATGAATAGTTCTTCAAACTTGTCTCAGAGATGAGACATTTGATATTCTTGAAGAAGTGATAGAGGGGAGGAATAGAAATGCTACTTTTAATCGTAGTGCTATTCTCAGTATTTTATTTATTCCAAATTAATCGTATGACATATGCACTTTGTATACGCCGTGAAATCCCTGAAGAAAAGCAACCTAAAATTTTTCGTACGATCAATGTGCTTATTACAATTTTATTAGTGTCATTTTATGTAGAAGTATTATTTGCATTATAAAAGACGAAATCTGCTCAAGGCGGGATTTCGTCTTTTTTTTCATACAAATGAGTCGTGCACGCTCATTTTACATTAGTAAAGGAACGCTGCACCCACGATGATTAAAAGAATGAATAAAACGACAATCAATGCGAAGCCTGAACCATAGCCTCCGCCATTGTAACCTCCACCGCTCATATTGCCACCTCCCTTACTATTTTCTATGCTATGCATGCATGTTTATAAAAGGTAGGCAATTGACGCATGGAACCATTTAGTTTTTCAAACGTTTATGTTATAGTATCAATGGCATATATTTGAAAGTTAGGAGAGTTATTAATTTATGAAAAAATCATTTTTAGCATTAACAATAGCAGCATCAGTTGGACTTGCCGCTTGTAGTAACCCTGGTGAAGAGGTCGTTGTATCGTCATCTGTAGGTGATTTAACAAAAGAGGACGTTTATAACGAAATGGTTGACATAGCAGGTATACAGCTGTTAGAGCAAATTATGGCTGAAAAAATTCTAAGTGATAAATATTCTCTAAAAGAAGAAGATATTCAGGCAGAATATGATAATTATGTAGCGCAATACGGCGGCGAGAAGCAGTTTGAAGCATTATTAGCTCAAAGTAATGTAACAAAAGAGGACTTTAAAACAAACCTTCGTTTCGATCTTTTAAAACAAAAAGCGACAGAAGATATTAAAGTGACGGATAAAGAAATCCAAGCTTACTATGATCAAGCGAAGTACGAATTAAACGCTCGTCATATTTTAGTAAAAGACGAGAAAAAAGCAAAAGAACTAGTAAAAAAGCTAAAAGATGGTGCAGATTTTGCTGAATTAGCGAAAGAAGAATCATCAGATGGCTCAGCTGCAAATGGCGGAGATTTAGGCTGGTTCACAGTAGGACAAATGGTACCTGAATTTAATGATGCAGCGTATGCATTAGAACTAAATAAAGTTTCTGAGCCTGTAAAATCTGATTTCGGCTACCATATTATTGAAGTGACAGACAAGCGTGAAGTAGAAGGCTACGGCACGCTAGAAGAGAAAAAACAAGAGATTGAAGATGCCATTTTTGCAACAAAATCTCAATGGGAAACAGTGTTTGCTGACCTAGTAAAAGAAGCAAAAGTTGAAGTAAAAGGCGACGATTTCAAGGGCGCTTTCTCAAGCAAATAATATAAAAACCGCGCAAAAGCGCGGTTTTTCTTATATTTTTTTCACGAACTCAGATTTTAACTTCATTGCACCGAAGCCATCGATTTTGCAGTCAATATTATGATCGCCTTCAACTAAACGAATACCTTTTACTTTCGTACCTTGCTTTAAAGTCGAAGAACTCCCTTTAACCTTTAAATCTTTGATAACCGTAACAGTGTCTCCATCCTGAAGTAAATTACCGTTTGCATCCTTTATGATCATGCCATCCTCTTGTACTTCCTCTTCTTGTGACCATTCATGCGCACACTCTGGACATACAAAATTGATGCCATCCTCGTACGTATATTCCGAATTACATTTTGGGCAGTTTGGTAAGTTTGCCATCGTTCAACCTCCTAGCATTATTCCCTACTATACTGTCATATTCGATGACGAAAGACAAGCCTTGTTACAAATAGCAAAAAATCCATATGCAATAAATAGCATTCATTACATATCGATCCTTTATTTTTGCTTATAAATACCGGTACTTATTAACATTTTAATGGACTGTAAAAATGTTTCTTTAGGGATGTTAGTATGATTCGGGATGGCAATACTTTGGAATATAAAGGCCAAAATTAATGCATTCGGAATCACTTCATTTAAAAGCCCTTCCTCTTTTCCCTTTTGAATCATTGCCTGTAATGGGGCGTACATTTCCTTATGCAACACATCTAGCTTTGTCATTTTTTGAATAATTTCATCTTTCCCACGTAAATCAATCCAATGCACCATCGTCAAAATATGATGAATATCTTTTGATTCAAAGATAACTTGTAGCAGTTCATCTAGCCCTTCAATAAACGGCTTTGTTTCGTCAATTTCTTCAAAAGCGTCAATCATCTTTGCCATCCTGTCTAGCATAAAATCGACGACAAGATCTTCTTTATTTGTATAGTACTTATAAATTGCCGCTCGTGATACATTTAAGCTTTCTGCTAATAAGCTGATATTATATGCCTCGTAGCCAACAGTTAATAATAACCTCTCTGTTTCTCTGAAAATTTCCATCGTCGAAAACTTTCTAATCCTAGCCAAAATTTTCACCTCAACAAAGGTATTTTAAATGTCTTGATTATATCATAGTCAGCTCACTTAAACAGTGTCCGTTCGTTTTTGTACACTACTATGCCAAAAAATTGCACCTACAAAAACAGATCCGCCGATTGCATTACCAATAGAAACAGCAACTAAATTATGTACCATTCCAGAAAATGAAACGAGTTCACCATGGGGAATCATTAATGCCAGCGAAAATAACGTCATATTCGCTACGCTATGTTCAAAACCTGAAGTTACAAAAGGAAAAATACAGCAAAAAATCATAATTAGTTTAGCAGACTCATTCTTTAACTTATATGCACACCAAACGGCTGTACAAACTAATAGATTACATAGGATTCCTCTCATAACTAGTTCAATAAAGGTTGCATTCATTTTAATACCTGCTAATTTTTCAATATATTGTGCCGTGTCCCCTATTGCTAAGCCTGACATAAAAAAGAGTGCAGCACATAAGAGCGAGCCTAGGAAATTCCCTCCCCAGCTGAATGTCCACACCTTCGTCAAATCCAGCCATGTAGTTTTTTTCTCAAGCGCCCCTATCGTCATCACTAAATTATTCCCAGTAAATAAATCTGCTCCGCCCATTATGACCATGCTTAACGCCACACCGAAAGCCACACCTTGAATAATTTTCATGCTCGGTACGCCTGCTGGATCTAGTAATCCTCCAATGGTAACTAAAATTAACACACCAAAGCCAACAAATATGCCGCCAAGTAATGTAAGCATTAAGTAACTAATTTTACTTTCGTTATATGTTGTTATTTTATTTTTTGCGGCTAGGCTAATTGCCTGAAATGTTTCGTGCATTGTATCCATCCTTTCACTATTTTCCTTTTATAATTATAACAATTACGTGAACATTCTTGTTTATAAATGTGAAAAAAACTATGTAGAAACGAACGTTCATGCATATGAAAGCGCTATTAGTACGGATTTTTCTCAATTTTGTCTATTTCACTAAAAATTAATATCATTTTGCCATTTATCTTATAAAACAGTATATTATAATGGTTAAATAAAATTTTAAGGAGTGTTCACTTTGAATACAACTGTTAATCGAGCTTACAATTTCAACGCTGGTCCATCTGCTTTACCACTCCAAGTATTAGAGGTTGCACAAAAAGAATTATTAGATTTCCAAAATAACGGCATGTCACTTATGGAAATGAGTCATCGTTCTGCAACATTTGAAGAAGTACATAACGGTGCAATCGCTCGTTTACGTAAAATTTATAACATTCCAGAAAATTATGAGGTCTTATTCCTTCAAGGAGGAGCAAGCCTTCAATTCACAATGATTCCAATGAACTTCTTACAAGAAGGTGCAAAGGCTAGCTATGTTCAAACAGGTTCTTGGTCTGAAAAAGCAATAAAAGAGGCAAAATTCTTCGGTACACCTGTTGAAGCAGCTTCGACAAAAGCTAATAAATATAAAAATATCCCTGCCTTAGAGGATATTACGTTCAATGGTGATGATGCATACTTACACATCACATCAAACAACACGATTTATGGTACACAGTGGAAGGAATTCCCGAACACTGGCGAAGTACCTTTAGTGGCAGATATGTCTTCTGATATTCTATCAAAGCCTGTTGATGTATCAAAATTTGGCATTATTTATGCTGGTGCTCAAAAAAACCTTGGTCCATCAGGTGTGACAGTTGTTATTATTCGTAAAGATTTACTTGAAAAAGCAAATACAGACATTCCAACAATGTTAAAATACACAACACATGCTGATAACAACTCTTTATACAACACACCACCAACATTCGGCATTTATATGTTAGGTGAAGTATTAAAATGGGTTGAAAATCAAGGTGGTCTTGAGCAAATTGCGAAGAATAACGAAGAAAAAGCGGCACTAATTTACGATGCAATTGACAATTCTAATGGCTTCTACTACGGCCATGCTGAAAAAGACTCTCGTTCTTTAATGAATATTACATTCCGCGTTGCCAATGAAGAATTAGAGAAAAAATTCTTAGCTGAAGCAAAAGCAGCAGGTTTCGTTGGCTTAAACGGACACCGTTCTGTAGGCGGTTGCCGTGCATCAGCATACAACGCAGTGCCACGCGAAGCTTGCCAAGCATTAGCAGACTTCATGGTAAAATTCCAACAAGAAAATCAATAATTATCGCTCAAAGCCTCAAAGGACTAATCCTTTGAGGTTTTTTATGTATTACAAGTAAAAATAATCCAATATTTTCCGATAGTATTTTTAAAGGGAGTGATAAATAGTCATGATTACTACTAAAGGAATCGAATTTTCAAGCCGAACAATGAAGATATTTGAAACAAGACAAGTATCAAAGGAGGATCAGGATACATTCGCCGCTATTTTAGAAAAGCGGATGGCATCTAAACAAAATGATGCTGCATTTCTTTCTACGTTAAACGAGGAGGAAATCGACAGTTTAATTGCTGTACATAAATTTGTCGAGTTGAATATTTATGGATTATCAGAAGAGGGCATGCGAAATTTACTCACACCTCCAGGATATGAAGTGGATATAAATAAGGACGGATTGTACGATATTGGTAAAGCTAAAGTTTTTGCTTTTCCTGGTAATGATGCTCCTCAAGAGGTACTTGATGCATATGAAAATATGTCTATGAAAGAACGAATCACTTTATTTGCAGGCTATTTAATTCAGGAAATTAAAGCAAATGCCTATCAGGATGCACAAGGTCATTGGAGAGTTCGCCGGCATGGTGAGCCTGGATATGTTAGCATTTTAAATCAACCTAACTTTTCGTATGCTAAACTAGCGGATCTAATGCTAGAAGAGCTTGAATTCCAAAAAAAGTTTATGAGCCAACAAGAATATTGGGATGCCTTAGCGGTTTTTGAAAAATTCAAGTTAGCCTCTCAAAGAACCTAAAACAGAAGGTGTTCCAAAATTTAGGACACCTTCTGTTTCTTTAGAACGTCGGCTTATAAAACGAACGGTTATCCAGCGGGAATAGTCGTTCTGTAAATTCCCCTGGCTTCGTTTTATCTAGTGCTCGCGTTAGCATATTCATTTTCGCATCAATGTTATCGATATAGTGAATCATTTCAGCTTCTTGAATCATTGGCTTTTTCGGGCTACCCCATTCTTCTTTTCCATGGTGAGATAAGACCAAATGTTGCAACAGCATTACTTCCTCACCCTCAATTTTCAGCTCAGTTGCTGCTTGCCCGATTTCATTCACCATAATCGAAATATGCCCAAGCAAGTTCCCCTCAACTGTGTAGGCTGTGCCAACAGGTCCTGTTAATTCAACTACTTTACCGATATCATGTAAAATAATCCCCGAATACATTAAATCTTTATTTAACGTTGGATACAGCTCACATATCGCCTTGCTTAAACGAAGCATTGAAACAACATGGTCAATTAAACCAGAAGCATAATCATGATGATTTTTGGATGCCGCTGGAAAAACGAGTAATCGATCTTGATGCTTCTTTATTAAATGACGTGTAATGCGTGAAATATTTGGATTTTTTATCTCAAAGAAAAACTGTGTTAGCTCCTCAAAAAGCTCTTCCTTTGGTGTAGTCGCTGATGGCAAAAGATCGCTTATTTGTATACCTTCGTCTCCTCGTGCCAGACGAATTTGCTTAATACGAAGCTGATTTTTACCTCGATAATCATGTATTTCACCGCCTACACGAACAATTGCTTCTGCGCGATAAGTTGTTTCATGCTCTTCATTTGTATCCCATAGCTTTGCTTCAATATCACCGCTTCTATCTTGCAATATAAGTGACATAAACGGTTTCCCTACTGTGGTTACACCTTTTGTTGCTTGCTTAATAAGCAAAAATTGATCCACCTGTTCCCCAACTTGGAGTTTTGTAATTCCCTTCACAAAGAATCACTCCTTTTCTAACGATATTCGTCGTTAAACATTTATTCTTATTTATTGTACCATGTCAGTACTTTCCTTTCGATTGAAATGGCTAGTAATTTAATGACTTACTACTATTTCAAAGGGTGGCATTTTGAAAAAATCTCGAATTAATATACATATTCTCGAAAAAATTTCATAAATTCTCGTTAACAGCAACCCGTTTCGTGAATTATCTAACAATTTCATGTATAATGAGATTATCTTTCATATAAAGGGTGGTTAGTATGGAGAATTATAGATTTACAGCTTTTGAGAAAACTGGGGAAACATTATTTGATGAAGTATGGACATTTGAAAGTGATGAAAAGGCTAAAATCGAAGGACAAAAGCAAATTGAAGAAAAAGGTGTTGCAGAAAAAACACACCGCTTAGTAAATACAACAGGTAAATTAATTTTATTCCACGTATAAGGCTACATACATCAGTATCCTACTATACGATAAAAGGCAGCCTCATGACGAGACTGCTCCTTTTTTGTATAGTAGCCCTATTCTTACAAAGAACCTACACTAAATCCCTTGAAATTCTGGTACTCTTTTTTCTACAAATGCACGAATACCCTCGCGATGATCCTTTGTTTCGCGCATTGCTGCCTGCGCCTCTGCTTCAGAAGCTAAAATGCGTTCAAGCTCCGGTAATTTCTCTTTATGCAAAATCTTTTTCGTTGCAAGCATAGCAGCTACAGGTGAAGCTAAAATTTTCCCTACAATTTGATCTACTGTTGCCGCAGCCATTCCATTTGGCACATTATAATCGATTAATCCAAGCTTTAAAGCCTCTAGACCGTTTATTACTTTGCCTTCCCAAATCATTTGCTTCGCCTTTTGCGTACCTAAGCGTTCCTTCATAAAGAAATGCCCTCCGCCATCAGGTACTAAACCAATTCCTATAAAGTTCATTGCTAGTTTACTATCTTCCTCTGCCACAATAATATCACTACCAAGTGCTAAGCTAAAGCCCAGACCTGCTGCTGCACCATGCACCTGTGCCACCGTAATCATTGGCAGCGTATAGTAGGCACGAACAAGGCGTGTAATATCGGCCATAATGCTACCAAAATCCGAAAACTCTTCCGAAGTAACCATCGCCTTTACATCGCCACCAGCAGAAAACACCTTTCCTGCTCCTTTAATTACTAATAACTGAACATCTTTTTCTTGATGCAAAGCCTCAAAGCAATTTGCAAGCTCCTGCATCATCGTGTAATCCATCGAATTCATAGCATTAGGTCGGTTAAGCGTTAATGTTGCTTTTCTTTCTAAAATCTCTAACCCAATTGTTTCGTATGCCAATTCAAACACCCCTTTATCAAAAATGAACATTCATTCATTAATTTCGACATTTGCTCGAATAATCCTTTATTTACTTAAATATTTTCCAACTTGTAAGCCAGAAAATAAACAACCACCTACAAACGTTCCTTCTAACGAACGATAACCATGAACACCCCCACCACCGAAGCCACTTACTTCACCAGCAGCAAATAGACCCGTTACTGACTCTCCCTGCTCATTTAATACTTGCCCGTTTAAATTTGTTTGTAGTCCACCTAATGTTTTTCGTGTTAGAATATTGAGCTTCACAGCAATAAGTGGTCCATTTTTTGGATCTAATAGCTTATGGGGCTTTGCTACCCTTATCAATTTATCTCCTACAAAATTCCGTGCACCACGGATCGCTGTCACCTGTGCATCCTTTGTAAACTTATTATCGATTTCTCGATCACGAGCTAATATTTGCTCCTTTATATGCAAAAAGTTAAGTAGCTCATTACCTGCTAATTTATTCATACGAGCTACTAAATCCATTAAATTATCTGACACAATAAAATCCGCTCCGTTATCCTTAAAGGCTTGTACAGGTGCAGGTGGCCCAGGTAAAGCACGCTTCAATACTTCCCTAATGCTTCTATTTGTTAAATCCGGGTTTTGCTCGGAACCGGATAAAGCAAATTCCTTTTCGATAATTTTTTCCGTCAATATAAACCATGAATAGTCGTACCCTGTTCTTTGAATCGCTTCTAGTGTACTTAGCGTATCAAAGCCTGGAAAGTTTGGTGCAGTAAAGCGGTTGCCTTCAGCATCAAACCACATTGAGGAGGGGCCCGGTAAAATACGAATGCCGTGATTTTTCCATACCGGATTCCAATTTCTTAAGCCTTCCGCATAATGCCACATCCGATCTCGATTCACGATTCTTCCACCAGCACTCTCTGCAATTTCAAGCATGCTTCCGTCAACATAGGATGGAACACCTTGTACCATAAAATTCGGTGGTGTCCCGAGTCTTGCTGGCCAGTTTTTCTTTACAAGCTCCAAATTAGCCCCTATTCCACCACTTGCAACAATAATCGCGTCTGCAAAATATTCAAAATCAGCAATTGCAATACGCGAGCTTTCCTGTCCTCTCTCTACAAAGCTATCCTCTAGCTCTTTACCTCTAATACCAACGACGGCACCGTTTTCTGTAATGAGTTCGGTTACTTTATGGCGCGCTTTAAAATCAAGCTTGCCAGCACGGGTTGCCTCAAGTGCTTTGTTAGCAAACGGCTCCACAATTCCAGGACCTGTTCCCCAGACGATATGAAAACGAGGAACCGAATTACCATGTCCTCCTGCTAAGCTACCACCTCGCTCTGCCCAACCAACTACTGGAAAGAAACGAATTCCCTTTGATTTTAACCATTCATATTTTTCCCCAGCCGCAAAATCAACATAAGCCTTTGCCCATTTATAGCTCCAGGAGTCCTCATCCTCTAGGCGATCAAAGCCTGCTGTTCCTAACCAATCCTGCCAAGCAAGCTCCTTGCTATCTTTAATACCTAACCTTCTCTGTTCAGGTGAGTCTACAAGGAATAATCCACCAAACGACCAATATGCTTGTCCCCCCATTGAATCGGCAGGCTCCTGATCGACTAAGAGTACACGCTTCCCACTGTCTAGCAACTCACAGACGGCTGTTAATCCTGCTAATCCTGCACCAACAATAATTACATCGTATTTCAATACAAACTCCCCCTTTGTATTCTTAACATTCTACATTCGAGCACTAGTATTTATTCCCCTGCCTTTGACTCATAGATATTCTAATATTTGATAACGATGGATTCTTGACAAAACTGTGTCATAAAAATTGTTCGTTTTACTTTATTAAAGTAAAGATAATATTTCGCTACTCCCCAATTTAAATTTAAAGAAAATTCAACTATATCAATCATTGCAATAATCGGTAACGCTTTCAATAAACTAACCAAAACACGAACATTAACAATAAAAACAACATCTTTCATTCGTAAACTGTTTATATACAGAAGTAAATCACCACTTAATTTTAATTTTTTTCATAAAATATGTTGACAAAAGTGAACAATCGGGATTATGATGTTAACAAATTTAATCACTGCAAAATATAACGACGGAGACATGCTCCTCGACCTCTATACTTAAGAGAGCTGATGGTTGGTGAGAATCAGCGTATGGATCGAAAGAGTTCAACTCCCGAATAGATAGGCCGAAATTGTTAGTAAGCTTATCCGTACTATGCACGTTACGCATTTAATTAAGGTTGCATGTATTGAAAAACTGTACGTGTAACGAACAAGGGTGGCACCGCGGAAGTTTGTTATCTAACAGCCTTTCGTCCCTTACATGTATATGTAAGGGATGGAAGGCTTTTTATTTTACTTTTAAATTTAGAGGAGCGAAAAAAACCATGGCAACTGAAACAATTGAAAAAACAAAAGCAACAGCTACAATTAACGTATTCATCGCAGATCCACTAAGCGAGGACGGCATTCAACCACTGCGTCAAGCAACAGATTTAGACTTAAACATTATTATCGATACTGGTCTTCAACCAGAGGAATTAATCTCAAAAATTGGTGACGTTGATGTACTATTAGTTCGAAGCCAAACGACTGTTACTCGCGAAGTAATCGAAGCGGCTAAAAACTTAAAATTAATTGGACGCGCTGGTGTTGGTGTAGATAACATCGACCTAACTGCTGCAACAGAACACGGTATTATCGTTGTTAACGCACCAGACGGTAACACAAACTCTGCTGCAGAGCATACAATTGCAATGATGACATCTTTAGCACGTCACATTCCACAAGCCTTCAACACTTTAAAAAATGGGAAATGGGACCGTAAATCATACGTAGGTGTTGAGCTTAAAAACAAAACTTTAGGCGTTGTTGGCTTTGGGCGTATCGGTGTTGAAGTTGCGTACCGTGCAAAAGGCTCTCGTATGAACGTAATGGCATATGACCCATTCTTATCTGAAGAACGCGCACAAGAGCTAGGTGTAACAAAAGCAACTGTTGAAGAAATTTGCCAGGGAGCTGATTTCATCACAGTACACACACCACTATTACCAGAAACACGTAACCTACTTAACAAAGAAAAATTCGCGATGATGAAAGACGGCGTACGCATTATCAACTGTGCACGTGGCGGTATTATTAACGAGGACGATTTATATGATGCAATCGTAGAAGGTAAAGTAGCAGGTGCTGCTCTTGACGTATTCGTGGAAGAGCCAGCAACTGATCACAAACTACTTACTTTACCACAAGTTATCGCAACACCTCACTTAGGTGCATCTACTGTAGAAGCGCAAGAGTCTGTAGCAGTTGACGTATCTAATGACATTATTAAATTCTTTAAAACAGGTACAGTTACGAACCCAGTTAACATGCCTTCTATTCCAAAAGAAAAGCTTGCTGAAGTTGAACCATTCTTCTCACTAGCTGAAAAGCTTGGTAAATTCTTAATCCAAGTTTCTGAAGGTACTGTAAAAGAATTAAACATCTCTTACGCTGGTGAAGTAGCAAACTATGATGTACGTCCATTAACTGCGAACGCAATTAAAGGGTTATTATCAACTAACCATGGTACACATGTAAATGACGTAAACGCTCGTTACTTAGCGGAGCGCGTTGGTATTAAAATCAACGAGCACAAAACAACGACTGCAAAAGGCTTTACAAACTTAGTAACGGTTGAAGTGAAAACAGAGAAGGAAACTCACTCTGTAGCTGGTACATTACTAAACGGTCTTGGCGCTCGTATCGTAAAAGTAGAAGGCTTCGTAGTAGACGTTGTTCCTACTGGCAACTTCCTATACATTAAAAACCAAGATAAGCCAGGCTCAATCGGCCGCGTAGCTACAAAATTAGCTGAAAGCCAAATCAATATCGCAACGATGCAAGTTGGTCGCGACAATATCGGCGGTTCTGCTGTTATGATGCTTGGAATTGATAATAATGTAACTCAGCAAGATTTAGCTGTAGTAGCTACTCTTGAGAATATCGACGAAGTAAAAGCAATTACGCTATAATGCAGTTAAGCCTTAGCTTTTCTTACTTCACTGAGTATTTAAAGATAAAGAGGCATTCCATTTAGTGGAATGCCTCTTTTATTTAAATTGATTTAATATAGCAAATGACAAGTACTCTATGTTAGAGTGATCTTTTGATTGATCTACAACTGTTCCTAGATTTTCTGCAGCACCTACCACCCCTGCAATAACTACTATCGCTAACATACCTACAGCAATCAATCCTGTTAACAGTCGATGCACACGCTTCATTTCAGCATTCGATTGCTGTGCTGTTTTTTGACGAACGATTGAAAGGAATCTATCCTGATTGGATGCTTGCGATAAAATATGTGTACATGTAACACATAGCTCAGCTACATGACCCTGAATCGACATACAGATAATTTCAGCAACGCTATTGGTACGCCCACAATTTTCACAATGACACATGTTCATACGTAAACCCCTTTCCAACTTGGGTGATTATATTATCATAGCATTAATAATCTGATAATTCACTTATTTCAATGTATTATAGTATATACATTACAAAAAATCATTTACTAGCCAAAAATTCAAAAATACTAGCCGACTTTTTCGAAATACTAGCCACATTTTCAAAAATACTAGCCACTTTTTTAAATTTACTAGCCAATGTGAAAATTCACGTCTTAAATTCTAGCAAAATCCCTAAGTTACTCGCCAATCTATCGTTTCACTGGCCACTAATATGGAAAAAAGCATTCGAGCTCGGGTCTCAAATGCTTTTTCTGTGGAATATTGTGCTGCAACACTATAGCTGCAATTATATTTTAAAGCTTTTGTACAAGCTCTAAAAACTCTGTTAATGATGTTACTTCATAAGTTGGTATTACATCTGGGTTTTGCGGTTTATTCTCACGGTTAATCCATACATTACGCATACCTACACGTGACGAGCCTAATATATCTGTCATAAGGTTGTCACCAACCATAATCCCATCTTCAGCCGTCACACCCGCTACTTCCATTACATGCTCAAAAATCGATGGGTCTGGCTTCCCTTTACCAAAGTCACCAGAAATGATGATATGGTCAAAATACGGGGCAATTTCTGGTGTAATTTCAAGCTTTAAATTTTGTAGGCTTGGTGCACCATTTGTTAATAGCACTAGCTGATAGTTCCCTTTTAGCTCGTCTAGTACGGCAAAAGTATCCTCATACAAGAAAGGCGCTTTTTTACGCTCCTCAACAAAGCGTTCTCCTAGCTCCTTACCGAATTCCACATCATCAATACCAAATGCCCCTAATGCTTTTGTCCATGCATTTGCACGATACCCCGGTACAAGCCCCTTCATCTTTTGGAAGGAATCTGTCGGGTCGTCGAATGTCCCCCATAAGCCTTCAAATGGGTTAATACCGATCATTACTGTATAATCATAAGTTTCATAGCTCTGATACAGCTCACGAGCAGCGGCACGTACTGCTTCTTCAAATTGCTCAGGCTCTACTTCATATTTTGTCGATGCATATTCACAAGTTTTTTCAAATGCTGTTTTAACAGATTTTTGGTCCCATAATAATGTATCATCTAAATCGAAAATGATTGTTTTAATCGTCATCGGTTTCGCTCCTATTTAAAAATATGTACCTATTTATTTTAGCATATTAGGCGCTCCAACATGCCCCTCTTTATGACAAGTTCTCGTATTTTTTAGAATATTTATGACTAAACTCTTATCCTTATTTTTTATTTAACCTTTGTCTTAATGCTTTTATTCGATCTTCTGCTTGCTACTTTTCTTCCCGAAGAACTTGTACCATATATCCATGGTCGTGGTTAGTTATTTCAACAATATCACCTTGTTCAAGTTCGCCCCTAACGCTAAGCAATGCATGAACAATTGCTCTATCTCATCTGCCCTCTTAAAAAATTGCATACTCACCTTCGGAAAAATCAAGTGTATACTTATTCGAGCTCACTCACAGGCAGTGAGAAGGCGCATCGAACGTTCCCAGGTAATCAGCACCAAGTTTTGTTGATGAACCATTTTATTGTATAAAAAGAAAGGAGAACGCATCTCGCTATTCTCCCCTCCTATAATTTAACGATATAACTCGTTTAAAATTTCTATTTTCTTTTGGATGGCTTCTTGGAATGTCATAATATATGCCGCAGGATCTTTTGGATTATGGAATTGCGTAATTTTACCCGTTTCAGGATGAACAAATTTTGAAGATGCTCCACAGCCAATACCTAGGATCGTTTGTACCTCTTCCATAATAACGATATTGTATATCGATTCTTCACCTGGCTTACAGTAGCCTACGTTCTCTAAATTCCCTAAAATATTTTTTTGTCGATATAAATAATATGGAACATAGCCATTCTCTTCCGTCCAATTACTTGCCATTCTCATCATTTCTGATACCGTATCACGGTCCGCCACTTTATATTTATCTCTATTACGCGTCATTTCTGAAGCACGTTTAAAGCTTAGTGTATGAACGGTTAACGACTCCGGCTGCATTTTCGCCGATTCCTCTAATGAATGCTGGAATTCCTCGATTCCCTCGTTTGGTAATCCGATAATTAAGTCCATATTAATATTGTTCATGCCCATATTGCGAGATAGCCAAAACTTATCAATCGTTTCTTGAACAGTATGGTGACGACCAATCGCTTTTAACGTTTCCTGCGTGTAGCTTTGCGGATTAACTGAAATCCGATCAATGCCCCATTTTTTTAGCACTTCGATTTTTTCAGGTGTAATCGTATCAGGACGTCCTGCTTCAACCGTAATTTCACGGATTGAATCCTTATTTGGGAATGATTCGAACATCGTTGCATAGAGCGCATCCATTTCATCGGCTTCAATCGATGTCGGTGTTCCTCCACCCCAGTAAATCGACGTTATGCGCATATTTTTCTCTGTTAGCCATTTCCCTAGTTCTCTTAGCTCTATATGAAGGCCATCGATAAACTTCTCGACACGACCTGCTTTTCGGTTCGACTGAATGGCATATGCCGGAAACGTACAGTAGGCACACATCGTCGGACAAAACGGTACACCAATATATATAGAAATTTCTCGACCTATTTCATCTAAATCAGGAATTACATGTAACTGGCGTGCAACTATCGCTTTCAATAGTTGAATTTTCCCATCGGACAATCGAAAATCCGTTTTTAGCTTATCGAAAATTTGCTTCTCGGAAAGCCCCTCTTTTCGAAACTTATGATATAGCTTTGTCGGGCGAACACCTGTTAAAATGCCCCATTGCTGTGTCATACCTGTATATTGCTCTAAAACATCCAGCATTACGTGAGATAATGCGCGCTTCATTCGAATACTTTGTTCTTTTTCCGTACCTTCCGTCCCATAGCCGATAGCATAGTTACTTCTGTAAAGCTGACCCTCTACTATTAATTCTGCAGAAGTTCGAATTGTAAAGTCGGGATCTATCTTATGAGTAAAAGAAATCGACATATCTGCACCATCTTGCGTAAATTGGATAACCGAATCTTCATAAAATAAATTAGCAATATGGTTTAACACACGATTCCAGTCTTCCTTAAATTGCTCATGTATGTGTATCGTTTTCATTTTTCTTCTCTACTTTCAATTAATTCAATTTATCTCTGTTATTGATCCAAACATCCCTTTCATTGTATCAAAAAAAGGGCATTTTAATATATGTAAAGCTTCGTTAATCAAAATTAATATTTTTTTACAAAAATACCAATGACAGTTTAAAAATAATTGATATAATTAATTTAGAAAAGCTAATATAACAATTTTACACTACGGACACAGTAGAAATATTATTCTAGTAATACAATTTTCAAGTTATTATAGACTGCTAATATTTTATATAGTATAATTTTATAAATATTCTGAATTTTGGAGGTGTCTTTATGGTTAAAACTATTGAGCTTAGTACAGTATCATTTCGAGAAGTGTTAGACCGGGTGAATGTGCAATTTTATGAATTTAGCTTGGATCGGTGCGATGAACGTACATTTTACATCACGATTTCACTATCCTACAATGGAACAAAAGTAATTTGTGACTTAATTTATTTAATCGACAAAAGTGATTTATACGGCGCTATCTCATTGAATGAAAAATATGATTTTGCACGTAGCTTCTTTAAAAATCATTTTGGATACAACCTGCTATACTCTGATGAACAAAACTTGGCTAAGATCATTAGTCAGTCGCATGATTTTAACCGTTGTTTAAGACAATATTCTTCCATCTATCCGAAATATGTTCAACCGAAATTTTTCAAATAAAAAAGGACCACACCATTGTGCGATCCTTACTTTATTATAGTCCGTCGTATAGAGATTGAATCGGTTTTACGATAATACGATTCACTTCTTCGATAATTTGGCTTAGTGCCATTTCTGCTTCTAGCATCGCTAATATCTTTACATTTTGCTGTGCAAGCTGGGCAGTTTTTTGTAAATAATTGTACTCATCTTCTAGAAGCTCTTCACCAGCCACTTGCTTTTGCTGTAGCTTTAATTGAATGTCTCGGAAATTTGTAAATAAAGTTTTCGCTTCTTCGTCACTGCGAACAGCTTCAACAGCTTCCTGTAATGCTTTGTACTCATTTGTTTTACGGAATGTAGCTTCTAACTTATTAATGTCGTCATAAATATTAATCATTATTTTGCCTACTCTCTTTTTTAGTTCGTCATATAGACGATAACTGCTTGAATAACACCAACTAGACCACCAATAATACCGCCTAACCATGTAATCATACGTAATTCACGGCTAATGATGCCAAGGACAAGCTCTTCAAGTTTAGCAATTGGGAACGAGTCTACTTGTTCACGAACGACTTCTGCTAAATTCAAACGCTTAAGTACATCTTCAATTTTGCCTTCTGCCGCTAAAAATACTTTGTCGATCATTTTCGGTAGCAGCTCATCATTAGCCCATGCTTCACCCTGTGGCCAATAATCGCTTATCGTTTTATCTATACGTGAATGTATTGATAATTGTTCCTTTGTATAAGCTTGAATGCTTCCTACAATCGTATCAAAGTTTACATCTTTCATAAAGTCCATTGCCTGTCGCTTTTTGATTTTTTCCCATTCTGTTGCAAAAATCCGCTGTAGTAATTCTCTTGTACCTGGTGCCTGTAGAAACTTTATAAGTTCTCGTTGTACCTTATCAACGAGCGACAACGAGTCCCCCATAAACATTTGAATCATGCCACCAAAGGAGCCTTTGGAATTTAAAAAATCATCAATCATATTTTTTATCGTTAATGAGCCCTCCGGAGAAAGAAAATAATCCTCCCCCTTTTTCAATATTTGAAGTACTGCCTCATCGACTTTTTGATCTATCACCAGCTCTAAATCCTGCGGCAATATTTCTTGAATCGTTTTCGTCGATAACACATGCTTCATCGATTCAAACTGATTGTAAATAACTACATCGATCTTCCCCTCAACCGTTTGAGGTAAAGAACTAAACCCTGCAATATCAAGCCAGTGCTTAATACTCTTATTTGGCGTAAAGATTTCCTCAGATACTTTTCTTTGTGCAAAGGATAATACATTATTCTGTATTTCTTTTGATAGAAATTTCTTTTTAATCGTATCCGGTGTTAATAAATATTCTGAAACCGTTTTTCCTAATTGAACAGCTAATACATCTCGACGTTTCGGTATAAGCCCCGGTGTAAAAGGCAGCCGCCATTTCTTAAAATAAATTGGCTTATATGGCCGGAATAGCATTTTAATGGCTATATAATTTGTTGTTGCCCCAATAACAGCTCCCACTCCTGCTAAAAATAACATTAGTATAAAGAAATTATCCATTGAACCCTCTCATTTCTATTTCAAATCATTTTCCTTCAAATTATAACATTGTTTCTAACATATCTTCCCTATTCTCGTTTGCAATATACAATCACTATTTAGTACGATTAAAGAGGGGAGGGAGTTTCAAATGATTCAACATTTTAGTTTTAAGCCGTTATACGAAAATACACAGCTACCAGGCTGGACACTTTCTTTTTTTTATAAGCAAAGGAAATATCAAGCCGAGTATAAAAAAGATGGAGCTATACAATACATTGGCGAACCACCAGCAGCCGATGAGTTAGCCCAAGTTGAAAAAATGATTCATGAGCTAATCCTATTCCATGTTTATGATTGATAAGTGCTACTAACCGTTTTATTCGTGGATAATCATGCAAAGCCTCAAAAATTTACGATTTGTAAACTTTTCGAGGCTTTGCATTTTCAGGATTCGTTTTGTCCCACCCCTCTTGTTTAAAAGGTGGTTTTTACACGAGTTACTTACTTCGTTCGAGTATATCGTCGACCAAAAAGTAAGTAAAAATAAGTGGATGCAATTAAATATAAACAGCCTGTAATCGAAAAAGCATAGGCATAGCCCCAATACGAGCCAAACGTTGTCACAAGCCACGCTGCAGGTAGGCCCATCGTTGCCCATCCTACATTAAATACCATTTGGTTTACAGAATTCGCAAGCCCCTTATACTTATCGTGCACAACATCCATAGCAATCGCACTTTGAATAGGGTTTCCAGCATTCATTAATGCCTGCCTTAATAAAAACCCTACCGAAGCGAAAAACAATGAATTCGTATATGCAGTTAAAAATAAAAACGGTATCGACATGAGCTGAAATATCACAAGTGCCCTTACTTTTCCTACTCGCTTTACAAGCAATGGGCCTATTAGCATCGCTATGGCTGTCATAGCAGAGCCTAAAGCTAGTATTAATCCAATATAGGTGTTTGAAGCATCGAAGCGATTCGCAAAATATAAGTTCAAATATGGAATTACAAGACCTGACCCCGTACCTATTAAAAGATTGGCAAAACCAAATAATACAATCATCTTGAGGTTTGCTTTAAAACCGGCTTCTGTTTTAACCTCTTCCTCTTCTAATGCTAAATTTGTCTTTACTTCTTCAAGCTTTCTCACCGGCTTAAGGGAAAAGAGTGGGAATATCCCTACTATGAAAATTGCTACACCTGCAATTAACGATATTTGGATACTACTAACTCCACTTGCCCCTAACCACATTGCCACATCGGCAATAACTCCACCTAGTAAACTACCAATTACATTGGCTACAGTAACAAGAGCAAAATGGATACTAAATAAATGCATACGTTCGCTTGGCTTTGAATTTTCTGCCAAGAAAGGAACACCCGATACTTGAGTCAACGCCCAGACAATACCTGTCGCAAATCCTAATACAAGCATAGGCTGCTCAGCTGTGACTAAGCTTCGTCCAAGGAGCATGAAGGCTGTAAGTAAAGTACCTAGAATCAGAATCCATTTACGACCGAATCTATCACTTAATATCCCAGCTGGTACTAACATAATCGCTGTTGCAAGTGAAGTAACTGAAATTACGCTGCCGTTTACTGCTTCTGGTAAGCCCAGTTCACGAATATACAAATTGTACATGACACTAAAAACACCCATGCCTATTTGAATAAGCACATTTGCTACTATGAACAACCTAATATTTCGATTAAATGATTTTAAATTTTTTAACCAATCACGAAGCAATTTAGACAATGCGTGCACGTCGCTTTCTTTTTATTTCGATACACTAAATATAAGTTTTTCGTATTAAATAAGCAACTACTTCCGGTAAAAAATAAATAACAGGTGAAAATTACCCTTCGCCTGCATGTAAACGACTAGTTGTTCTTTAATACAAACTCTTCCTCACCATCAACAATCCTATTAGTACTTATAAACCCACAGCTTTCGTACAATTTTTTCGCAACTATATTTTGTGGCTCTACTGATAAATAAATGTCGAGTCCATCCTGTTTACTTTTCAATGCAGCAAGTATGATTTCCATTGCTTTGCGACCGTAACCTTTCCCTTGATATTTATAATCAATCATTAAACGGCAAATCGTATATTGCTCTTCGTCCGGCTCCTTTCCATACATCGTAAATCCGACTAAAACCGTATCGACTTCAATGGCTTTCGTTATCCAGTTCTTTTCATACTGTGCCTGCACAAGCGAAAGTGCGTTTGATGCTACAAACTCCTCGCAAATCATCGGCATTTTATCAGTCGTTGATAAAAAAACAACATCAAGCCAATTATCCTTTGTGATATCAACTAACTCCATTTCCATTCACTCCTTAAAAAAACTGCTAAAAGCGAATTAACTCCACTTCTAGCAGCTTTGTAAAATATTATGCATTCAACGAGTTTGCTTGTAGACGATACATTGTTTCATATCTTCCACCAAGAGCAATCAACTCATCATGTGTACCCTGCTCCACAATTTCACCACGGTCTAGCACTAGGATTTTATCTGCATTTTTAATCGTTGATAATCGGTGTGCGATGATGAACGTTGTACGCCCTTCCTTTAATACATCCATTGCATGCTGAATAATTTCTTCTGTTTCTGAATCAATATTCGAGGTTGCTTCATCAAGAATTAAGATAGCCGGGTCGAATGCTAAAGCACGTGCAAATGATATAAGCTGACGCTGTCCTGATGATAGCGTGCTACCCTTTTCGATCACAGGCTCATCAATACCTTTTTCGAGGTTCTTCAGCACACGTTCCCCGCCTACTGCCTTTAACGCATCTTCAACCGTTTTTCTTGAAATGCGTTCATCATTTAAGCTGACATTCGAGGCAATTGTTCCGGTAAATAAGTAAGGATCCTGTAGAACGATGCCCATATGCTCCCGAATTGCCTGACGAGGTAGGGATACAATATCCTGACCATCAATCGTAATACGACCTTTTTGAGGATCATAAAATCGGAACAGTAAATTCATAATCGAGCTTTTCCCAGAACCTGTGTGACCGACCAGTGCCACTGTTTCACCTTTTTTCGCCTCAAAGTTTAAGTTTTTCAGCACATAATCCTCGCCCTTATAGGCAAATGAAACATCATTGAACGTCACATTCCCGTCGTAACGGTTCACTCGTTCTTCTTTCACCGGCTCTCCAGCCTGATCAAGTAGCTCAAACACACGAGAACCTGCCACTAATGAACGCTCAAGCTGCGAAAACTGGTTAACGATATTAACTATCGGATTAAATAATCGCGTAATATAATCAACAAAAGCGTAAAGTGTACCTGCTGTTATTGCATCAGGAACTGTCATTGATTGCGTACCAAAATAATATATAAAAATCGCAAACATGATTAAACGGAAAACATTCACTAAATTATGAGAGGTAGCCGAGTCTAACACAAGTAACTTACGATTATACTCATAATGCTCATCATTCATTTGGGCAAATTCTTTTTTCATTTGATCTTCACGACGGAACGCCTGAATAATTGTCATTCCATTAATTGATTCATTAATCATCGCATTAATATCGGCAATTTTTGTACGAATCACATAATTGTATTGTGATGCATATTTACGGTATAAAACCATCCAAATATACACAATCGGAATTAATAGCAGGGCAACCGAAGCCATTTTCCAATTTAAAATAAATAGCGCAACATATACACCGGCAATCGATATAAGACTCGTTGCAAACTGCGAGAGCACTGTAACATAAAGGTTTCGAATCGCTTCTGTATCATTTGTTACACGGGCAACAACCTTACCCGCAGGCAAATTATCAAAGTATTGAATCGGTAGCTTTTGAATATGACCGAATACATCCTTTCTCATTTGCTGTACGACTCGATTTGAGCCTTCCTGTAATTTTAAAAACATAAAATAACGGAAAATCGCTGTTAGTAGTGATAACACAAAAAACAGTACAAGTAGCCAAATGATTGGCTTCGCTTGCAAATTCCCTGGCTCCATATAGTTATCTATTATATGAGCCGCAATAAACGGTCCTGCAATATCTGTAAATACCGCTATCGTTAATAAAAACAACCCAATAGATATTGGTTTTTTAAAATTTAAAGCGTAACGGTACAGTCTTTTTGATGTACTCATTCGCTCACCTCCTCTAGCTGCTGGCGGTCATATTGCTCTTTATACCAGCCACCTAAAGCAAGTAATGCCTCATGTGTACCGCGCTCCACAATTAGCCCTTCATCAAGCACAAGTATTTCATCCGCATGTTGAATGCCAGACAAACGGTGTGTTGAAATAATCGTTGTCTTCCCAGCACGCTCTGTTTGAATATTTTCGATAATTTTTGATTCTGTTTTTGCATCTACAGCAGAAAGAGAATCATCTAAAATTAAAACTTCTGGATTTTTTATTAGTGCACGAGCAATCGATACACGCTGCTTTTGACCACCTGATAGCGATACACCTTTTTCACCCACAAGTGTTTCTAAGCCCATCGGTAAATGTGCTAAATCCTTCTCAAAATAAGCTAAGCGAATAGCATCTCTTATATCTACCTCTGTACCATCTTCTTTACCGAATAAAATGTTTTCACGAATAGTACGAGAGAATAGTACGTGATCCTGAGGCACATAACCAATCCAGTCAAGCACTTGCTCCTTTGTTAGCTTGGATATATCCACATCTCCTATAACAATTTGCCCTTCACCTAATGGATATTCCATTAAGAGCTGGCGAATAAATGTCGTTTTTCCAGCACCCGTTTTCCCTACGATGCCTAACGTTTGCCCCTTTTTTAGGTTCAAGGAAATTTGCTGCAGGTTTTTCACCTGTGACATCGGATATTGGAATGTAAAGTTAGCAAAGCCAATAGAGCTTGGCACTTCCACAGCTTTTGGGGATGCTGGATTTTGCACATCTGGTGCATACTCTAATGTTTCTTGCACACGATCTAGAGAAGCACTTCCTTGCTGCATAACATTAATCAATTCACCAATGGCAAACATTGGCCATACAGCTAAGCCTAGATAAACGTTAAACGATACAAGCTGACCTACTGTTAATTCACCATTTGATACGAGAACTGCACCGTAGCCTAATGCCACTACATAACAAATCGCCGTACCAGCTTTTGTAATCGGCATAAATAGACCATTAATAAATGCTACACGCATATTTTTCTCGTAAACATCCTCACTCATATCTGCAAAGCGCTCTTCATCCTTCTTTTCTTGTACATACGCTCGAATTACACGTACACCCGCCACCGATTCAAGCACGCTGTCATTTAATTCACCAAACGATTCTTGCGCAGTCATATAGCGCTCGTGCACAATTTTTCCTAAGTACTGAATTAATATTGCCATAAACGGGATAGGTAGCATCGCAAAAAACGTGAGCTTCCATGAAATAAAAAAGCCCATTGCAACAATGATCGCTGCCATATACGCTGTCGAATCAATAAGGGTCATAATCCCGAAGCCAGCCGTTAAGGAAACAGCATTCAAATCATTTGTTGCACGCGCCATTAAATCACCTGTACGGTTTTTCTCGTAAAACGTAGGCGTCATTTTTAAAAATTGGTGCATTAGACGTTTTCTTAAAATTCGGTCAAGCGTTATAGCTCCGCCAAACAATCGATACTGCCAAACGAAATTCATGGCATAACTGACAACGAGCGCCAGTAAAACAACACCGATATATTTCCATAGCAGCCCACTCGTGAAGTTGCCATCTGTCATATCGTCAATTGCTTCGCCTAGAATCCACGGCGGAAGTACTTCGATAATACTCGCTAGGATTAATAATACAATTGCAACAGTATATTGCCTCCTATATTCTTTAAAAAACCATTTCAATTTAAATAACACACTAAACATATTTCAACCTTCTTTCTCTCTGTTTAAGTTCACTATCCACTATCTATAGATTCCTTCTGTAAAATTTTTGTTTGAAATCGAATTAGCATAATAAATCCTCCTTTTTTTCATTGCACTCACTTTTGAACAATAAAAAAAGACACCTATCCCCTTTTGTAGAATAAGTGTCTAAAAAAGGTGCAAAGATTCATCACCTGCACCAATACTATTTATTTTATGCGCGTTCTTAAGCAAATAAAATAAAAGATTTATGTAGGCTCGGATTAGGATTTTTAATTACTGGCGAATTTTTCTTGTTAATCATCATAATCGTTACCTCCATTTCCTTTAATTTATTTAGTGCCCCTTAAGATTAGCACAATGAATTTTTAATTGTCAATATTTTTCAAAAAATCTTTTCAGTGACTTTTTGAAAAATATTACATAAAAACACTTTTGATACACAAACTATCTATATTGTAACCCTAAAGAAATATTACTGTTAAAAAGAAAATACATGATTTGTTTTTTTTCAAAAAATATTTTATGATTATATCATCTAACAATTTTTCTCATAGGAGGTGTACTCTTTACTTATCTCGCCCATTCGCGCCGTAAGTGAAGAACATATTTGGACGTAGACATAGTTGAGCTAACCATTAGGTTTGGAGCATTTGCTCTATTAATTGCCGCTACGGCATTTTTCGTTGCAACTGAGTTTGCAATAGTTAAAGTAAGAACGACTCGTATTGACCAGCTTGTAGCTGAAGGAAACAAAAAAGCTATTAAAGCAAAAAAAGTTATTTCAAACTTGGATGAATACTTATCTGCTTGTCAGCTAGGTATTACCATTACAGCGCTTGGACTAGGGTGGTTAGGAGAACCAACGTTTGAGCTAATCCTACATCCATTATTTGATATGATCGGATTGGAAGGTCGTGTTACGTCACTTCTTTCATTCATTATTGCATTCGCACTCGTAACGTTTTTACATGTTGTCGTAGGGGAATTATCACCGAAAACTCTCGCAATTCAAAAGGCAGAAGCCGTCACTTTGCACTTAGCAGGTCCACTTATTTTATTCCATAATATTATGTATCCGTTTATCCGTATTTTAAACGGTGCAGCTCGTGGATTAACAGGACTTTTTGGTTTGAAAATGGTTTCTGAATCTGAAGAAGCGCACTCTGAAGAAGAGCTTCGCATGATTTTATCGGACAGTTTAAAGGGTGGCGAAATTAACCACTCTGAATACGAATATGTAAACAGTATTTTCGAATTCTCTGACCGTATTGCGAAGGAGATTATGGTACCTCGAACTGAAATTATTAGTATTGATAAAGACTTAACTTTACGTGAAGTCTTTGAAGTAATGGGTGTAGAGCAATATACACGTTACCCTATTACAGATGGAGATAAAGATCATGTTATCGGTTTAGTAAACATGAAGCATTTATTGACAGCGTACATTAAAGATCCTGCAAATGGTGAAAAATCTATCGTTGACTATATGCAGCCTATAATTCGTGTAATTGAAACGATTCCAATTAGTGACCTACTTTTAAAAATTCAGCAAGAACGTATTCATATGGCCATCTTAATGGATGAGTACGGCGGTACGTCTGGTTTAGTGACGATTGAGGACATTATTGAAGAAATCGTTGGAGATATCCAGGATGAATTTGATCAGGATGAAATTCCTGAAATACAGGAAATCAAAGAAGGTCAGCATTACATTCTAGATGCAAAAATGCTACTCCAAGAAATAAATGACCTTTTAGGTATTGATATCGAAGATGAGGATATCGATACAATTGGTGGCTGGTTTATGACACAGCATTTCGATGCAGTTGAAGGTGACTCAATTAGAGCTTATGGGTACGAGTTTAAAATTAAAGAAGTAGAAGGACATCATATCCTGTATCTCGAAGTAACAAAATTAACTGAAACTGAAAAACAAGAAGAACTAGCAACAGAAGAATAAATTTTTATATGAAGGACGACTCTCTACTAAGTAGAGGGTCGTTTTATCATGTTCAGAACTTTTGTAAGGGGGAAACATTGTGGAGCTTTATACAAATTTACGTGCTGGGGAAAGAGGCGCTTGGCTTTCCATTATTACGTACATAATTTTAAGTGCGATGAAGCTCATTATTGGTTATATCGGAATGAGTGCTGCACTAAAGGCAGATGGACTTAATAATACGACTGATATTATTGCTTCTATAGCTGTTCTTATTGGATTAAAAATTTCTCAAAAGCCACCTGATTCTGATCACCAGTACGGTCATTTACGAGCTGAAACTGTTGCTTCTCTAATTGCTTCCTTTATTATGATGGTGGTCGGATTACAGGTGCTAACAACTTCTATAAAAGGGATTTTTAATCCAGTACACGAAACACCATCCTTATTAACAGCTATCGTTGCTATTGTAAGTGCAGTCATTATGTATGCTGTATATCGCTATAACTTAGCGCTAGCAAATAAAATTAAAAGCTCTGCTGTAAGAGCTGCTGCCTATGACAACCGTTCGGATGCACTAGTAAGTATCGGTACAGCTATCGGTATATTCGGTGCTATTTTTGGCTACCCGATTATCGATACGCTTACGGCATTAATTGTCGGCATCATTATTATTAAAACCGCAATCGAAATTTTTTGGGAAGCTGTTCATACATTAACGGATGGCTTTAATTTGGAGGAGACAGAGACATTAAAAAAGCTAATTTCCAATGTCGATGAGGTTATCGTGCTTGAGGATTTAAAGGGTCGCACTCATGGTAATATGAGCTTTATTGATGTAACCGTCACAGTCAACCCTAATTTAAATGTAATTGAGAGCCACCGTATTACAGAAAAAATTGAAGCAACCGTCAAACGTTTTAATCCTTACTGTACCGTGCTCGTTCACATCGAACCACATGAAATTTCAACACCTGTAGAGGATGATTATCATTTTTAAGGTGAGTTTGAAAAGTACATTTCGCTTTGAACTATCTTATCTGCCAAGAAAATAAAAGCATGCAATCTTTTTTCAAGATTTGCATGCTTTCTTCATTTTCGTTTTTCTTGCTCGCGTTCTAGTTTTAAACCTTTATAGCGGATAATGATGCCGATTATGACAAACACCCAGCCAATTGCAATAAATGCATATTGCAGCGATTTGTTTTCAGGTGGGATTACACCGAAAATTGCGGCTGCAATTACAGCCATACCAGAAACAGAAACAAGCATCCCTGCCATTACTAAGCTCATTCTAACACCTCAATGAAAATTATATACTAGCTCTATTATACATAGTATTTACCCTATGCTGTACACCGTTTACTTTCCACTACCTTCCGTTAATCCATGTTTCACTGCATAGAGCGCTGCCTGTGTGCGGTCTTGTACACTTAGTTTTGTAAATATATTAGAAATATGTGTTTTAACCGTCTTTTCTGTTACAAATAAAGAAGAGGCAATTTCTCTATTACTCTTCCCTTTTGTTAACTCTGCTAAAACATCCTGCTCACGTGGAGTTAAAGGATTTTGAATATGTGGCTTCATTTCCTCCTCGCGAAGTCCTTCCTCTAGCGTGGACGTGGCATCTGGATGAAGCATATTTTCTCCACGCATGATTGTTCGAATGGATTCTACTAGCTCATCAGGCTCGATATCCTTTAATTGATAGCCGGAAGCACCTGCCTCTATAGCTGGTATGACATGATCTCGATCTGAAAAGCTTGTAAGCATTAGCACGAAAATATGTGGCCATCGCTCTTTTATCCGTTTCGTAGCTTGAATACCGTCCATTTCCGGCATAACTAAATCCATTAAAACAATATCAGGTTTTAAGGTCTCTACAAGTTGTATTGCTTCAAGACCATTTTTCGCCTCACCTACTACTTCTATATCCTTTTGTGTTTTTAAGAAGAATAATAACCCTCTACGCACAACATGATGATCATCAGCAATCAATACTCGAATCATATAATATAACCCCTCCTAGTATGGTAAACGAATCAGCAGTTCCGTTCCTTTCCCGATCTCACTTACCCAATCTGCCGTTCCACCTACCGACTCTGCCCGGTCCCTAATAGACTGTAAGCCAATGGACGGAATTTCTACATTGTGATCAATAACAAAGCCGCGCCCTTCATCCTTCACGACAAGTAACACCCCTGTTGCTGTAATTGTTAAATAAATAGCTGCCTCCATTACACCTGAATGGCGACGAATATTATTGAGCGCCTCTTGAACAATCCGAAATAGCGTCTCCTCAATTCGAGAAGGAAACTGAATGACTCCCGCTACATTTACTGTTAGCCTCAACCCAAGCATTTCAGCATACACTTTGATTGCCTCCATTAGTCCACTTTCAAGACCTCTAGGACGAAGCTGCCAAATGAGTGCCCTCATCTCATTCAACGCTTCCTGTGTCAGCTGCTGAATTTCTTTGAACGTTTCCTTCACATCAGGGTCTTCACTCATCTCAATACCTGCCCGTGAAGTTAATGTAACAGAAAATAATAATTGATTCACAGAGTCATGCAAATCTCGTGCTAGTCTATTTCTCTCCTGCACAAGTGCGATTTCCTGCTGCTCGTTCGTTAAGTGAATGCGTTTTATCGCTGAGCCCATTTGAAATGCAACAGATTCTAGTAATTCAAGCTCTTCGTCTGTAAAACGAATCGTATGCTTTGATGCTACATTTAATAGACCAAAGCGTTCTTGTCCCGATTGTAATGGGACCGTAGCATGATGTGTAATTCCCTCATGGTCACCGATATTGGCCTCAATGGCGCTTTCAATTCGCTGACATTCTATAATATTAGAAGCCTTTTTCAATTCATCATTACGATAACGAGATACACACCAGCAGCCACCTTTACGGAGATGATCACATTGATTATAGCGTAGTGCCTCTGGTAAATTTTCATGAACGACTAGCTCGGCCTTCCCCTTTTTACCGATAAAAAAAATCCAGCCTGCATCGAATTTAGTGCCGCTTAAAAATTTACTTAATGCGCCCTTTAGCATTGGAATCATTTCTGTTTCTTCATTTAACAGCTCGGCAATTTCTTTTAAGATTGTAATATTCGAATGATCCTTCATACTAAACTCCCTCCGTTAGCATTATCTGTTATTATACCCGATTAATCTAAATAATTTACTTATCTTTCATAACCCTCTATAATCAAGAAAGTACAATTACTTTGGATTCAAGGGGTTATTACATGAATAAAAAACTCGAAAACAGTTTACTTATTATTTGGGTTGTTTCCCTAATCGCAACGTTAGGTTCCCTTTATTTTTCCGAGATAAGAGGATATGAACCGTGTGAAATGTGTTGGTATCAACGGATTCTTATGTATCCAATTGTTCTTATGTCTACAGTTGCATACATACAAAAAAATGCTCGTATAGCACTTACGACAGCGGTTTTTGCTTGCATAGGTGGTTCCATTTCATTGTATCATTATGGCATTCAAAAATTAGATTTTTTAAGTGACAGTGCCCCCTCATGTGGAATCGTACCATGTACTGGTCAATATATTAATTGGCTCGGCTTTATTACCATTCCATTTTTAGCGTTAACAGCTTTTATTATTATTGCGGGCTTTAGCTTTTCTATGCTAAAGGTTTTAAAGGAGGAAAAGTAAGTTGAAGAAATTAGGAATTATCGGTGGGATTGTTGTTGTTCTTTTTGTAGCTATTATTGTTTTAACAAATATGTCAAATGAAGATAAACTAAAGGACAACCCATACGGTACGGACAATTTGCAGCAGCCTACAATTGATTTATTAGAGGATAAAAACTACCAAAACATTATTACACCAGGCGCACTTCAAGAAAAAATTGAATCAGGTGAGCCAGTATTCGCGTATTTATTTAGCCCAACATGTGAACACTGCAAAAATATGACACCAAAATTAATGTCTGTTGCTAAGGAACTGGACATTAGAATCGACCAACTAAATGTTCTAGAATATCAACAAGGCTTTAATGAATATAGTATTGAAGCAACACCTACATTACTTTATTTTAATGGTGGGGCTGAAGTAAACCGATTAGTTGGTGACTACGACAAACAATCCATTCATCAATTTTTTGCAAGTCTTAACTTAGATTAATTTTAAAATCGTGCTCCGCTATTGTGGGCACGATTATTTTATGGAGGAATTATCAATGTTTCAATATGAAATTGTTCAAGAGGGCATTACTGTAGAGGAGCTATTGCGGGAGTCTTGGCGCCTTGGAAAGAAAATTGTCCACGAGCTACGGATGGCGAAGGCTGTTACACTTCTTGATGGCACGCCAGTTAATTGGAAGGATTCACTCCCGGCTGGTACGAAGCTGCAATTTACGTTTGCTATTCCCTCTTCAAGCTATACTCCAACTGCCAAATGTAGCGTCGAAATCCGCTACGAGGACGAGCATTGCCTAATTGTGTCTAAGCCTAAAGGAATGTCGACACATCCTAATGAAGCAGGTGACCGTGACACATGTATGAATCATGTGATGGCTCATATTCAGGAGAAGGGCGGACAATATGCAGAGCACGTCCATCGTTTAGATCAAGGAACAAAGGGGCTACTGTTAGTTGCCAAGCACCCTATCGCGAAATCGATTTTTGACCGGATGATTGAAGAAAAATCGATTATTCGTACGTATGCTGCAGAGGTACAAGGAAATATTCGTCAGGAGAGCGGTGTGATCAACGCACCTATCGGCAAGGACCGCCATCATAATACACGACGAGTTGTGTCGGCTTCCGGTCAGCATGCCGTGACACATTTCGAGGTAGTGAAGCGATTTAAAGGAACTTGCCTCGTACATCTTGTATTAGAAACTGGACGCACGCATCAAATTCGTGTGCATATGGCACATTTAGGGCATCCAATTGTCGGCGATACATTATACAATGCACGCCAAACCCCAAGTGGAGACTACGAGCTCCATGCCATTCAGCTCGCATTTACACATCCGTTTTTAAACAAACAAATCGTCGTGAAAGACCAGTAACCGTTATAGCATATGAAATCACCAGTTGATTTCATATGCTTTTTAAATATTTAAAAAAGCAGGATAGAATCACATTGGATTCTTCCTGCTTCGCGTACCCGCCTAAAAATCAAAATTATCAGGGTCAGCGCTTGTACGGTGGAATGTATTTAAGGCTGTAATTGCTGCTACTTCATCAGATGCTAAGCTGAAATCATAAATATCTATGTTTTCAGCTATACGTTCAGGCGTTACCGATTTTGGAATGGCGATATTACCAATTTCTAAATGCCAACGAAGGACAATTTGTGCTGGAGTTTTGCCATATTTTTGGGCTAATTGACGAACAATCGGATGTGTAAATACAATTCCCGTTCCTAGTGGAGCCCATGCTGTCAATTTAATTTTATGCTCGGCACAAAATGCACGCAAGGAATCCTGTGATAGTGACGGGTGACATTCAATTTGATTGACCATTGGCTTCACATTCGCTATCGCAAATACTTCCTCTAAATGATGCTGATGATGATTCGAAACACCTGGCACACGAATTAATTTCTCGTCATATAAGCGTTCAATCGCCTTATATGTATCGGCTAAAGTTGGCTTTGGCCAATGTGTTAAATATAAATCGATATAATCTAAATCTAGCTTTTTTAAAGATGTTTCAAAGGCTCGTAATGTATTATCGTAGCCTTGGTCCGTATTCCAAACCTTCGTAGTGATGAAAAGATCCTCACGCGCGATGCCTGATGCTTTAATCGCCTCGCCTACCGCTTCCTCATTTTGATAGATTGCTGCTGTATCAACTGCTCGGTAGCCTGCCTTTAATGCTTCTTTTACACCGTTGAAAGCAACTTCATGCTCCTTCATACGAAATACACCGTATCCGATACGTGGCATTTCTACTCCATTCTCTAATAAGATTGTTTTTGATACCGTCATTATTCCATCTCCCTTCTAATTTCTGACTACTATTATAACGACTATCCCCTTAAATTTCGACTATCGAATTAAAAATCAAAATGAAAATTATCCGGATTTTTACCGAAGCGTTGATTGCGATTACATCCATTAATCGTTTCCATTTCTTCATTTGTTAGCTCAAAATCAAAAATATTTGCATTTTCTTCAATACGAGAAGGTGTTACCGACTTTGGAATAACGATAATATCATTTTGTATATGCCATCGTAGCACCACTTGCGCTGCTGACTTTCCGTACTTGGCTCCGATATTCAGTAATGTTGAGTCCGCTAGCACATTTCCTCGCCCTAGTGGTGACCAAGCTGTAAAGGCTATACCTTGTTCAGTACAAAATTCACGTAAGGGCTCTTGAGATAAATAAGGATGCGCCTCAATTTGATTTACCATTGGAGGCGTATTAGCTATTTTCAGTACTTCCTGTAAATGCTGCTCATGATGATTCGATACACCTGGTACACGAATAAGCTTTTCGTCGTATAAACGTTCAATTGCTCGGTACGTTTCCGTATATTTCCCCTCTACTGGCCAGTGCGTTAAATATAAATCCACATAATCCATGCTAAGCTTTTTTAGTGATGTTTCAAAAGCTCGAAGCGTTTCATCATAGCCCTGATCAGCATTCCAAACCTTTGTTGTGACGAAAATATCTTCTCGTGGAATATCAGAAATGCGGATAGCCTCCCCAACTTCTCTTTCATTATAATATAGAGATGCTGTATCAATCGCACGGTAGCCTACTTGAAGCGCCTTTGTAATCGCTCTAACCGTTTCCTCGCTATCCGTCATTTTATAAACACCAAGGCCGAAAACAGGCATTTCTACTCCATTAGCCAATTTTTTAACTGATTGTAAATTCAAACCTCTCACTCCTTTTTTCTAACTATTTCTATTATAACAACTTTTACTGAACAGCAAAAATTTATCAAAAACTATTGCATTCTAACATAAAAACGAATATTATATTAAATGTTTTTAAAAATGTTCGTATTTACAGGAGGCACCTATGTTTAAACTTAAAGAAAATAATACGACAGTAAAAACTGAAATGTTAGCAGGTTTAACAACTTTTTTAACGATGGTTTATATTGTTGTAGTAAATCCAATAATTTTAGCTGATGCTGGCGTTCCCATCGATCAAGTATTTATGGCAACAATACTTTCTGCAATCGTCGGTACACTTTGGATGGCCTTAATGGCAAACTATCCAATTGCCATTGCACCGGGGATGGGGCTGAATGCATATTTCACCTATGCTGTCGTCTTAGGCTCAAACGGTACGATTGATTATATGACAGCATTTGCTGCTGTATTTGTTGCAGGTTTGATTTTTATCTGTCTAAGCCTAACATCTTTCCGTGAAAAATTAATTTTGGCTATTCCAACAAACCTAAAGCTAGCTATTACATCTGGTATTGGTCTTTTCATTGCCTTTATCGGCTTACGTATGTCAAAAATCGTTGTAGCAAATGAATCAAACTTAGTAGGGCTCGGGGATTTATCAGATCCAGCTGTTCTATTAACTCTTTTCGGATTAGCTATCACAATTATTTTAATGGCAATAAATGTGAACGGTGCATTATTTTTAGGAATGGTTGCGACATCGGTTGTTGCAATTCTTACAGGGCACCTAAAAATAGAAGGTATTATTGCACCACCTCACTTACCTGAAGGTATTTTAGTATGGAATCCTATAACTGCTATTGGAGATGTTATTTCTTATGGCTTGTATGGTGTCGTTTTTTCCTTCATTTTAGTTACATTATTTGATACGACAGGAACAATGATTGGCGTAGCAAAACAAGCTGGATTAATGAAGGGTGAAACATTACCAAGAGCACGTCATGCGCTCTTAGCAGATTCTGTAGCAACTACAGTTGGTTCTATGTTTGGTACAAGTCCTACTAGTGCATTTGTTGAATCTTCTGCTGGTGTTGCTGCCGGCGGACGTACGGGATTAACAACATTAACAGTTGCAGGATTATTTTTGGTTGCATCCTTCTTCGGACCTTTAGTCGCTTCTCTATCAAGTGTTGCAGCGATTACGTCACCAGCACTGATTATCGTTGGAAGCTTAATGATCGGAGCTGTAAAAAACATTGAATGGGACAAGTTTGATGAAGCGTTCCCTGCGTTTCTAATCATCCTTACAATGCCATTAACATCAAGCATTGCAACCGGGATTGCGTTAGGTTTTATCTCTTATCCTATTATGAAGGTTGTAAAAGGACGCGCACGTGAAGTACATCCGTTACTTTATTTATTTGCACTATTATTTGTCGTTCAACTTGTTTACTTACCTCATTAATATAGGGTTATTTGGGATGAGGCTGGGACAAAACCCGAAAACACCATTTTTCTCAACGAAAAATGGTGTTTTCTTAGTATGGAGAAAATTGATTTCCGTTCCGGGGACGCTTTCCGGGGGCACGGCCTGAGCCTGTAGTCTCAGGCGTCGTGCGACTGTCGCTATGCTTTCGTCGCAATAAACATTGCTGTTCCCCCAGGAAGCTCTGCTCCTGCCGCTACGCTTACGTCGCACAAAATATTGCTCTGTAGCGAAAGGCGCAGCCGACAGCTACACTCGCCCTTTCTCTACAATCAATTTATGAAGTAGCAAATTCTTACTATAGGTGTTCCTCGATTTCTATAAAATCTTTACTTATGTCCCAGCCTCATCCCTTTTTCAATTATTTAATTTTTTAACCCTCATTTCCAGAAGGAATATTCTAATAAATGTAGAATATTTATCTCTTGTACGCATTTTTTCTAAAGGGGATGAGTAGAAATGATGGACACACAATTAGTATTAAACGGTTTTTTAAAACGAGCAGAGCGATATTTTCCTAATAAATTAATCGTTTCTCGAACAAGTGAGACAATGACACATCGCATTACATTTGCAGAATATGCAAAGCGTACGCGTCGTCTTGGAAGCGCTTTAACAAACCTCGGGATGACACGTGGCACTAAAGTAGGTACCTTTGCATGGAATCATCACCGCCATTTAGAGGCATATTTTGCAATTCCTTGTGCGGGTGCTATCCTTCATACGATTAATATTCGTCTAGCGCCCGAACATATTATCTATATTATTAATCATGCTGAAGATGAAATTCTATTAATTGATGGTGATTTGTTCCCATTAGTAGAACCTGCAATTCCCTATTTAAAAACGGTAAAGCATATTATTGTGATGAACGATGATAAGGTTGCACCGCAATCTAGCTTCGAAAATGTTCATTCATATGAGGCATTATTAGCAGAGGCAGATGAAAATTTTGAATTCCCTGATGACTTAGAAGAAACTCTACCAGCCGGTATGTGCTATACATCCGCAACGACTGGCATGCCTAAAGGTGTTGTTTATAATCATCGTAGTATTGTATTGCATACACTAGGGCTTGGGCTTGCAGAATCATTCGGTGTTTCAGAACGTGATGTTAGCCTGCCGATTGTACCAATGTTCCATGTAAATGCTTGGGGTCTACCATTTGCTGCTATTAATTATGGTGTAAAAATAGTGTTACCAGGACCGATGTTTACACCATCGCTATTACTAGATTTAGTCGAACAGGAAAAGGTAACAGTTTCAGCTGGTGTTCCTACTATTTGGCTTGGGGTACTTGCAGAGCAAGAGAAAAACCCACGTGACTTGTCGTCATTACGTTTAGTTATTTCGGGTGGCTCAGCTTCACCAAAAGGACTCATTCAAGCATACGAAGAGAAATTAGGTGTACCATACATTGTTGGTTACGGTATGACAGAAACATCACCACTTGTATCAATGTCAAACTATACAACCGAAATGGACGATTACAGTAAAGAAGAGCTGCTTGATATACGTGCCTCACAAGGTCTAACAGTCTCTTTAATCGAAACAGAAGTCGTTAATGAAAACGGTCTTGTACCTATGGATGGCAAAACAATGGGCGAGCTGCGTATACGTGGACCGTGGATTGCAAGTGAGTATTATAAAGATGAGCGTACTGCAGAAGCATTCCGAGATGGCTGGCTTTATACCGGAGATATCGCGGTGCTAACAAAGGAAGGTTATATAAAAATTACTGACCGTACGAAGGACTTAATAAAATCTGGTGGTGAGTGGATTTCTTCCGTTGATTTAGAAAATGCATTAATGACACATCCTGCAGTATTTGAGGCTGCTGTTATCGCAATTCCACATGAAAAGTGGCAGGAGCGCCCTCTAGCATGCGTTGTGTTAAAGGAAGGAGCAAATGCAACGAAGGAGGATCTAATCTCTTCCCTTGAGGGACAATTTGCTAAGTGGTGGATTCCAGATGATGTTATTTTCCTCAAAGAAATACCGAAAACTTCTGTAGGGAAGTTTTTAAAGGCGAAGCTGCGTGATGATTTAAAGGAATATAAAGTAACAAATTAATTTTTGAAAGCCGTGACTGCAAATTATAGCAATCACGGCTTTTTTTATTGATTATCCTGTTGTATTGGTGAGGAATCATATTGATCAAACTGTACTGGATCTGCTATACGATCATCCTCTGCTAGCTCTTGACCATCTCGCAAATTTTCCATCTGCTTGCCTAGCCAAATTACATCTTCCATATTATTCGTCATGTTCCCATTTATTATTTTCCCTTTATCTTTCGCCATAGCAATCCCCCTTCTCCTTTATATAGTATTCCCGATAACTTATATTTGAACCATTTCTGCCACAAAAATCTATAGTAAAGTACTAATATTTAGGATATACTTGTAGAAGAGATTCTTTAATACTTGAGGAGGGCGCTTCCATGAAATTATTATTAATTCTTGGTGTGTGTGCAGCATTCTTAACTGCAATCTTCACTGCTGGTTACGAAGGTAAACCATTTTCAAAAGAAAACTAATACTAGCTTCGGCTAAGAAAAGGCAATCGTCCCAATGGCGGTTGTCTTTTTTTCTTGACTTTTTTAGCTATAAAAATTAAAATAAGTTACACAAAGTAAGTTGCTTATAAATAATAATTTAAAAAGGAGATTTTAATTTGTCTACTCACTTTCACCAAAAACCAAATTTATATACATCACATGTTCAACTAAAGGTGTCTAACTTAGCTCGCTCGATTGAATACTATACTACGATTATCGGCTTTGATATTTTAGAGCAAAGAAATAACACGGTTTACTTAACAACGGACGGAAAGAGGAGTCTTGTTTCATTAGTCGAAGTGACAAATGCACAGCCACTAAGTATGGGACATACCGGTCTTTATCATTTTGCATTATTATTACCTTCTCGAAAGGATTTAGGAAATATCGTGCAGCATTTTGTTCAACATAATGTTCGTCTAGGTGCCTCTAACCATGATGTAAGTGAAGCGCTATATTTAAGCGATCCAGATGGAAACGGAATCGAAATTTATGTAGATCGCCCGGAAAACGAATGGACTTGGAGCAAAGAGGGCTATGTGCATATGTTGACAGAGCAACTAAATTTCCAGCCTATTTTAGCTGAAGCGGATGGGGAGTGGAATGGCTTACCTAAGGGTACTGTCATGGGACATATTCATTTATCGGTAAGAGATTTAGGGGCAACAGAAGTTTTTTATACAAATATATTGGATTATGAAGCTGTTGCTCGTTACGGTGCACAAGCATTATTTATTTCTACTGGCAAATATCATCATCATATCGGCTTAAATACTTGGCAAAGTGGTGGTGGCACTCCTGCCCCTGCTGAAGCGGTTGGCTTAAAATACTACACAATTGTTCTAAAAGACACAGACTACGCTGATGAAGTGAAAGCAGCCTTGCAAAACTCAGGAGCAGTAGTCGAGTACTTTGATGAAGCACCTGGTTATGGAGGCAAGCAAGTATTTTCAACAATCGATCCAAATGGTATTCGTATCGTTTTCACTGTTGAAGGGGAATAATACTATTTAAAAACACAACTCTCTGATAAGTTGTGTTTTTGTTATGTCTTGAAGACTTTCTATTAATACAAGAATTTAGTCTATTATCTATACAAAACATTCTAATATCGACAATAATCTTTCCATAAAAAAAGTGTCTCACGTATGAGACACTTTCTTTCGTTCTATTAAAACCCTGGATAGTTTGCTCCTGCGCTTACTCGTCGCAGTATATATTTGAATTCACTACTAAATGGAAATTTATATCTAATTAACTACTCATCCTATTTCAATCCAGGATAGTTTTGCTGTCGTAATGCCTCATAAATAACAATGGCTGCTGTATTTGATAGATTCAATGAACGAATGTGCTCACTTTGAGGAATACGGAGGCACATATCTCGGCGCTCATGTGCAAAATCCTTTGGCAGACCTGTCGTTTCCTTCCCAAAAATAAAGTAAATATCACGCTCTGAATCACTAAAATCATGAGTAGTAAATGGCTCGTCACTATACGTTTCGATCAAATAAACGTCCCCGCCTTCAGAATACTTTACAAAATCCTCTAGCGAATCGTGATATACCACATTTACATGCTCCCAATAATCAAGTCCCGCGCGCTTTAACATCTTATCATCTGTTGAAAAACCTAGTGGGCGAATTAAATGAAGGCTCGTATTCGTACCTGCACAAGTACGTGCAATATTTCCTGTATTTGCTGGAATTTCTGGTTGATATAAAACTACATGTAAAGGCAAAATAATGACCTCTTTCTTATAATAATGCGATTCCTTTTTGGATTTCTAAAAGTACTTCGGGATCCTGCTCTCTAACTTTTGCTGCTCGAAGTGCTTGGGCAGCCTCATCCCCACCAATTTTGCCAAGGGCCCATGCAGCTGTGCCTCGAATAACAGGCCGCTCATCCCTTTTCATAATATCAATCAAATCTGGCACTGCCGCTTCTTCCTTAAAATGAGCAAGAGCTAAAATGGCATTTCGTTGAATTGGCTTTTTGCCGCGCCAGGAGCCTGATACATGTCCAAATTTCGCTTTAAATTCCTTATTTGAAATCGTTAGTAACGGCTGTAGCAACGGCTTTGCAAGCTCCGGATCAGGCTTAAATTCTTCATGAAGCCAGTTGATCTTTCCTTTATTTTTCGGGCACACCGTTTGGCACGTATCACACCCGTATATTCTATTCCCTATTTTACTCCGAAACTCATCCGGCAAAAAGCCCTTCGTTTGTGTCAAAAATGCAATACAGCGCTGAGAATTTAACTGCCCTGCCTCGACAATTGCACCTGTTGGACAAACATCAATACATAGGGTACAATCGCCACACTCATCCTCTATTGGCTCGTCCGGGATAAATGGGATATTCGTAATAAGCTCTCCTAAATAAATATAAGATCCAAATTCTGGCGTAATAATGGAGCAATTTTTCCCACTCCAGCCTATGCCAGCCCGCTCTGCAACAGCTCGGTCTACAAGCTCTCCAGTATCCACCATAGATTTGATTTTCACATCGGGTACTCGAGCGATTAACCATTCCTCGATTAACTGTAAACGCTCACGAACAGCTACATGATAATCAACACCCCATGACGCACGACAAAAAATGCCACGACGTGCTCCTTTTTTACCTATAGGAGCATTCTCCATACGAGATGGGTATGCAAGGGCGATAGCAATAATACTTTCCGCACCATCTAATAGCTTTAATGGCTCCGTTCGTAATTCAACATCTGATTCCTCAAAGCCTGATTGAAAGCCGAGCTCCTGCTGACGGCGTAATCTATTTTTTAATTCGTGAAACGGCGAGGCAGTTGTAAAGCCGATTTTATCAACACCGATAGACTTTGCATATTCCGTTAATTCTGATTGTAGTTCGGCTACTTTCATCTCTGCACGCTCCTTATGATACAATTATCCAAAACAAATAGTAGGTGATTTTATGAATATCATTCTCCATCCATCACTCAATTACACCGAATTAAAAATCGGCATTATCCATTATACCAAAATTGTTGTATCAGACTCTCCTCAAATGATTAAAGGAAGAACGAGACTATATCAGGAAAACTTATTTTTTGAAATGCAGGAGGTACCTGTAACGGAACGTCAAGGAATTAAGGAATGGCGTAAGATTTGGAAGGCGCTTGGATCAGATCCAAATCGTTATCGTCATTCTGCAGAAAGCTTAATGAGACGTATTGCTAAGCAAAATTATTTAACACCTATTCATTCAGCCGCGGATCTAAACAATTTTTTCTCGCTTCAATACGAGATTCCGATTGGGATTTATGATTTGGAAAATATTTCTGGTGATGTTATTATTGAACAGGGCAATGAAGAGACCGGCTATGTTGGCATAAATGGTCGCTATAATTCTCTTAATAACATTATTGTTTCAAAGGATGATAACGGAGCATTTGGAAGTCCATTCGTCGACTCAGCAAGGACCGCTGTATCGGAACTGACAACTGAGGCGCTTCACATCTTTTATTTACGTCCTTCCATCTCAGAAAATGATGGGCATGCACTTCTTCAATCTGCCGCTAAAATGTTTACTAGAGTAAATGGTGGGGATTCTGAGGTAGCACTATTAACAGCTAGCAATCCAAGAGTAACCATTTCATAAGGAGGGGTTTTTATGATTTCACTAGCAGAAGCAGTAAAGCTAAAAAGTATTTTAAATAAAAAAACACAGGAGTTAATTTCTGAAATTCACAGTAACTCACACTCTATTGTAGAAAAAGGGGAGCAACCAAAACAGCCTGACCGAACGCTTTCAATCATTGAAGCTGAACTAGTTAGAGTACGTAAGGATGCACGCTTACTTGATAAATTAATCTATAAAGCAAATATTGAAAATACGATACAATTTAAAGATGAGCAATTAACACTTGTCGAGGCGATTGAGTTAGCCATTCAGCTACGTTCTCAAGTAAGCCTATATCAGGATTTAGGGCGTTCAGACAAAGAAGAATTTTACCATAGCTCAGGAGAGGCCATTCTGTATCGTATTGCATTATACGATCCGACCGAATACCGCAATCAGGCAAATGAGCTTGAAAAGGAAGCTCATCGTCTATCAAATGCGATTAATGCTAAAAACTATCAGGTACAAATCGAATTTGATGATTCAAATTACTTCTAAGCTCGGGGCGGTGAGACTCCAAACCGAGACTTAACGAGTGTAAAACTGTGCCTGACAAGCATTTAACTTCATGGACTGCAATCCAATGACCTATTACTAGTTACTCCGGTTACCTTTAACCAATGACCAACTATGGCTAAAGCAACCAAACTTTTATTAGTATTTGTCACACTCGTTAAAAGGGAGGCTGGCTTTATGCCAACCTCCCTTTCTTATTGTACGCCTGGTAATATACGTAGCACTTTTTCATTTCCATCTAAAAGCGCATCTACGCCTAATGGAATACTAATATTTGGTCTACAATGTCCAATATTGAATCCTGCTACCACTGGCTTTCCTAGTGGCTCTAGATATTCTCGCATCACCGCTAGCACATCCTCGTATGTTGACTCTTCTCCTAATTCTGTAAAGCTACCTATCACAAATCCAGCTGCCTGCTCTAGCTTTCTTGCGAGTCTCAACTGGTTAAGCATATTATCAATACGTTCAATCGATTCATTTACATCCTCGAATAGAATAATTTTCCCGTGTGCATCGAACTCATATTTTGTTCCAAGGGTACTTACCAAACGGTTCATATTGCCCCCTGTAAGCTCACCTCGAACAACACCCCTTGTAATCGTTGTAAGAGGAGAAATCGCCTCGGTATATTCGATTTCGATCGGTGTAAATAGCTGTTGGAACATTTTTTGTGATAGCTCATCTAACGGTTCCTCTCGGTTAGAAAGCATCGCGCCATGGAATGTCACTAAATTAGAAAATTCATTCACGGCTACATGTAAATAGGTCACATCCGAGAAGCCCCATATGATTTTTGGATTTTCTTCTAGCAGCCCATAGTCAATTTTATCTGCCAGTCGTCCTATGCCATAACCACCACGTACACATAGTATTGCTTTTACCTCTGGATCTTTCACCATTGCATGTAGCTCTTCAACACGAAGCTCATCTGATCCTGCAAGCATTCCCTCAGGCAGCCCAATTGTTTGCCCTAGCTTATAGCGCAATCCGAGCCTCTCTATTAAATCAAGCTTTGGTGCCAGCTGCTCCATGTTTAGTGCACTACTTAACGTAACAAGCCCTACTAAGTCACCTTTTTTCAATCGATTTGGTCTAATTTTCATCGGTTACATCCCCCTATTTCTTCTTGACGCTATTGTAGCATACAACACACATTGCAAAAGTAGACATTATGTACCTATAATAGTATGAAACTTAATTAGGTAAAGGTTGGGAAGTATTATACCTTGCACCCCATCTAGATGCCATTATTTCTAATAATATTAAAGGAGATTCCTTATGAAATTCCCTCCACAGTTTTTACTTATACTTGCCACACTTCTTTGGGGCGGTAACTTCGTCATTGGTCGTGCTGTTGCTGGCGATATCCCACCAATTACGCTAGCATTCCTTCGTTGGTGTGTTGCCTTTATTGTCTTTTTACCACTTGCGTACAGTCGAACAAAGCGTGAATGGCATATGATTAAGAACAATTGGCCCGCTGTCATTATAATGGCTCTCACAGGCGTTGCATGCTTTAATACACTTGTTTATATCGGTCTTCATTATACGACATCAATAAATGCGTCCTTAATGAACTCATCAACACCTATTATTATTTACATACTGTCCTTTGTCTTTTTAAAGGAGCGCTTATCAAAATTTCAAATTGTCGGTACAGCGCTGTCATTGACTGGTGTGCTCTTTATTATTTCAGGGGGCTCAATACAGTCGCTCCTGAGTTTCTCCTTCAACAAAGGGGATTTAATCGTGTTGTTTGCTGTATTTTGTTGGGCTGTCTATTCCCTACTTGTCAAACAGTTTGCTGGACAGCTTCCTGGCTACTCTACGTTCCTTGTAACAATTGCACTTGGAGCCTTGATGCTTCTACCATTTACAATTTATGAGCTCCTCACGACATCTGTTGCTATTGTATGGTCACCATCTACAATCTGTGCAATTTTGTATGTTGGAATTGTAGCTTCGATTATTGCCTTCCTAAGCTGGAATACCGGCGTAGTTGCATTAGGTGCAAATAAAGCAAGTATTTACTTAAACTTTATCCCTTTATTCTCTGCGATATTTGCCGTTATTTTTCTAAACGAGGAGTTACTTCTTTCACAAATTATCGGTGGCATTGCAGTCATATGCGGCGTTGTAATCTCCAATAGAAAAAAATAAAGGAGCTGTTTTCAAACAGCTCCTCAATTTTATTTCACACCTGTATAAATCACCGTTACATCATTATGCTGATGTAATGCACTTGCAGGAAAATCTTCTGTTATCTCACCCGAACGTAAGCGATCCATTGCCTCCTGCTTTGAAGCTCCTGAAATTAGTAATACAATCTTCTTTGATTGAAGGATCGTTGAAATCCCCATAGTAATAGCATGACTTGGCACATCCTCAAGCTTATCAAAGTAAATTTGATTTGCCTCACGTGTAGACTCTGTTAACTCAACTATGTTTGTTCCCGCTGAAAAAGAAGAGCCAGGTTCATTAAAACCAATATGACCATTCACACCAATTCCTAGTAGTTGAATATCTATCCCGCCTGCTCCCTCGATTGCTTCATCATACTGTACTGCTGAAGCCTGTAAATCTGTACTATCACCAGTCGGTACATGAATATTTTCACGTTTCATGTCAATATGGTTAAATAAATTCTCGTCCATATAATAGTGATAACTTACCTTATTTTCCGGAGCTATACCAATATATTCATCTAAGTTAAATGATTTAGCCTCAGCAAACGAAATCTCCCCAGCTTGATAACTACTAACAAGCTCCTTATAAAAACCCTCAGGCGTACCACCTGTGGCCATTCCAAATACACTTGTCGGATTTTGCTTTAACTGTGCTGTAAAAATATTTGCTGCAATAATACTCATTTCCTCGTAGCTTGCTGCCTCAATCCATTTCATATTTGTCATGTAATTTCCTACCTTTTATTTGTCAATTTTCAATACAAGATAAACTCTTTAGATTTACTGGTATATCAACCTTTTAATAGATTCCTTGAACGTGACATGTATGTGTTAATTTTATACGAATTCTTTTCGAGATGCTATGAAAAAATATAGCGTTTTGAAACTAGTTACGATAAGAATGGCTGGGCATGATCATAGTATACATTGTAATAAGCCGTAGCAATAATGTTCATAGAAATAGCAGTAAAATATTGTTTAAACAACACTCGCGCCTTTTTTCTATATTTCCTAGCTGACAATTTGCATATATGTGTTTCCATGCCTATTTTTATAAAGATCATAGAGCGGATTAGCATAAATATTATTTATGGCATAGAAACCTAAAAACATAAAGACTAACATCCCGCCCTGAACTAAATAAGTGGATAACTGTAGCACATTGGCTGGATTAGATCAGTCGATGAATATGAATAGACGATTAATGCTAAGTAAAACATCCCCACTCCGAAAGAAAGAATATAGATAGGATTCCTGATTACTTGTTTAAAAAATAAAATGAAATAGTTATATATATATTGTTCACTCCCAATTCGTGTCCCCCCATAATTAAAAAATAGAGGACCTATAAAAGACCTCCATTTAGTGTAATTAAGAACCGCTGATTTCAACGCGCCCCGTAACTTCTATAGATTGATACTCGCCATAAGCTTGAGCGTAGTACGTAGATGCAGCTGGACTAAATGATGTGACAACTCGTTGTCCTCTTGCTGCATAACTGCCGTGTACTGTTGTACCAATTAATAAACTGTGTTTTTTAGCGTATCCATAAATATCTACAGCACCAGAGTTTTGAGTTACTGTCATTGTGGCAGAACCCCAGTGAATATTGGGTTTATTTCCATCTGCTTTAACTACACCAGATTGTTTAATTGCTGTTGATGTACCTGCAATGAAAAGTGCCATCAACATCATCAAAATACTTGCCCAATAGAAATTTTTCGATGTTGTCTTAGAAATAACCATTTTCTTTTTCCTCCTTTTTGGTTTTCAACCTAATACTAGTTAGTTGAAATATAGAAAGGTTTATTTTTCTTTCTATATAGAATAAAGAAAGGGTTATGTCCTTTTTTACAAGCTTTTAAAAACAAATTGGAATTTTTAAAAGCGGATTGAAATTCATAATGTGCTTGATTTCATCCATGATAATGAAATAACTACTATCCCATTAAGAAAGTAAAGTCCTCCATAAATTAATGCGAATAATGCCGCACCAAAACCACTTCCCTTGTCATACATACCTGTGAATTCTAAAGATCCATATAAAATAAGTGGTGAGAGTAGTAAAATAATTAAACCTGTTGCTATCATTCTTTTAGTTCTTCCTCTTGCAAAGAAAAATACAAAGACATTCGTAACAACAAAAAGCAAAATGCCCAAAGAAATTATAATAAACAAATCCATCGTAAAACCTCCCTTCTTTTATCGAGATTATATATTCAGCTGGTAATTATTTCAATAAAAATAAAAGGTCGATAATTTTGAATTATCGACCTTTTGTTATTTAACAGCTACTACACCTTGCCAATTGCACTGTACTATTTGCAAATGGAGAACCAAGCACAGATTTAGCGCAATTACATAATGGAGCATCACATGTGCAGTCCTTATAACTTACATTTCTCCTATGGTAACAACAATCATGAGTTTTACAGTAATTATCTGATGTATTAATGCCAGCTTTAGATGACGTACATGCCGTACTACCGCCACATCCTTCACCACACCAAATATATCCACCAGGAAGACAACCAGAATACCAAGCCTCTGTATTTACTGTATCCATCAACTTACCTGGATAATATTCTGGATTCACATGGAATCTTATCCAGAGATGAATCTATCTCACAAATCCTTTTGAATAATAGCTTGTGTAAAATCTGTGTAAAACAAATTCAATTCGTATCGTTTTCTATCGCAACCCTTAAAATGGAAAAAGTCCATAAACGTTGTTATATCAACGTTTATGGACCTTCAAAATTTTCTTATCTTAACCCAAAAGAACCTTATGATACCGGTAGTCGGGGTCGAACCGACACTCCAGAGGAACACGATTTTGAGTCGTGCGCGTCTGCCAATTCCGCCATACCGGCATAGTATAATTGGAGCGGAAGACGGGGTTCGAACCCGCGACCCCCACCTTGGCAAGGTGGTGTTCTACCACTGAACTACTTCCGCAAATTAAAATAAAAAAAACCGGATACCCGATTTTGATAAATATCTGGAGGCGGCAACCGGATTTGAACCGGTGATAAAGGTGTTGCAGACCTGTGCCTTACCACTTGGCTATGCCGCCGAAACATTGGAGCGGAAGACGAGGTTCGAACTCGCGACCCCCACCTTGGCAAGGTGGTGTTCTACCACTGAACTACTTCCGCGTATGGCTGGGGTACTAGGATTCGAACCTAGGCATGACGGAATCAAAATCCGTTGCCTTACCGCTTGGCTATACCCCAAAAATATGATAATCTAATTAATTTTATAATGGGGCGACTGATGGGAATCGAACCCACGAATGCCGGAACCACAATCCGGTGCGTTAACCACTTCGCCACAATCGCCATTATATTATTTGATTTTAGATAAAGAATGGGGCGACTGATGGGAATCGAACCCACGAATGCCGGAACCACAATCCGGTGC
>NZ_JBAFWZ010000008.1:0-150600 GCF_036662795.1 Lysinibacillus sp. 54212 | reverse complement strand
AAACACCATTTTTCTCGTTGAGAAAAATGGTGTTTTCGGGTTTTGTCCCAGCCTCATTATGTACTATAATAGGAAGCTATGATAAAGAAGGGTAGATTCTAAATTTCAATAGAGTATCTGGTAATCGAAACACGAATTATGAAATTGATTTGAGTAGCGATTTTTTATGTCATATAGGCTAGTGTAAAACACCCTCTGGACAAGGAGATTACCTTGACAGTAGCTAATGAAAAGCTATATGATACAGTAGACTAAATATGAATGGAGAGATATCGATGCTACTTGAAAAAACAACACGCATGAACTTTCTCTTCGACTTTTATCAAGCATTATTAACTGAAAAGCAGCGTAGCTATATGGAGCTATATTATTTAGATGATCACTCGCTTGGAGAGATTGCTGAATCGTATGAGATATCGCGTCAGGCTGTTTATGACAATATTCGTCGTACGGAAGCGATGCTTGAAGAATATGAAGATAAATTACGTTTATTAGAAAAATTTCAGCAACGTCAAGTGATTTTAGCGCAATTGACAGAGGCAATTAAAGATGATTCTGCACAGACAGAAGCACGACTAGCATTAATTGAAATGCTGAAAGAGTCGGATTAGGAGGCGAACGAAAATGGCATTTGAGGGATTGGCGGAACGACTCCAAGGAACAATCCAAAAGATTAAAGGAAAAGGGAAGGTTACAGAGGCCGACGTTAAGGAAATGATGCGAGAGGTACGCTTCGCATTAATTGAGGCCGATGTAAACTTAAAAGTAGTAAAGGATTTCGTAAAAAAAGTTAGTGAGCGTGCTGTTGGTTCGGATGTTATGAAAAGTTTAACACCAGGACAGCAAGTAATTAAAATCGTTCAAGATGAGCTAACTAATTTAATGGGTGGCGAGCAAAGTCCGATTAAATTCAATAACCGCCCACCGACTGTTATTATGATGGTCGGTCTACAAGGTGCTGGTAAAACGACAACAACTGGTAAACTAGCGAATGTATTACGAAAAAAGTACAATAAAAAGCCTTTATTAGTAGCTGCTGACGTATATCGTCCAGCCGCTGTGCAACAGCTACAAACAATAGGGAAACAATTATCTATTCCAGTCTTTGCTTTAGGTACAGATATTTCACCAGTTGAAATTGCGCGTCAGGCACTAGAGCATGCAAAAGAAGAACACCATGATGTAGTTATTATTGATACGGCAGGTCGTCTTCATATTGATGAAACGTTAATGCAGGAGCTAAAAGATATTCGAGCATTAAAAGAACCAGATGAAGTGTTCCTTGTTGTTGACGCGATGACAGGTCAAGATGCAGTAAACGTAGCTCAAAGCTTTAATGAAGCTGTCGGTATTACGGGGGTCGTCTTAACAAAGCTTGATGGTGATACACGTGGTGGTGCAGCGTTATCGATCCGTGCTGTAACAGAAAAGCCAATCAAATTTGTTGGTATGGGTGAAAAAATGGATGCATTAGAGACATTCCACCCAGAACGTATGGCTTCCCGTATTTTAGGGATGGGCGACGTTCTATCGTTAATTGAAAAAGCACAAGCTCAAGTTGACATGGATAAAGCAAAAGAGTTAGAAGAAAAATTCATGACACAAAGCTTTACATTTGACGACTTTATCGAACAAATACAAGCTCTGAAAAAAATGGGGCCATTAGACGATCTGCTAAAAATGATTCCTGGTGTAAGTAAAATGAAGGGCATGGATAATATAAAAGTTGATGAGAAGCAGATGGGGCGTATTGAGGCAATCATCTATTCCATGACACCAGCTGAAAAAACAAATCCAGAAATTATGAATGCTAGCCGTAAAAAGCGTATTGCACAAGGTTCTGGAACATCTATTCAAGAGGTTAATCGCCTATTGAAGCAGTTTGAAGATATGAAAAAAATGATGAAGCAAATGACAGGTATGACGCAAGGTAAGGGCAAGAAAAAGATGAAATTACCTGGCTTTGATTCTCTTTTTAAATAAAATATTAACTTGTAAAGAAAAAACACTTTACAAACAACCAAGACATTGCTAATATAATATCTTGTGTGAAACTTATTCGGAGGTGCTAATAAAATGGCAGTTAAAATTCGCTTAAAACGTATGGGAGCTAAAAAGTCTCCTTTCTATCGTATCGTAGTTGCTGATGCTCGTTCACCACGTGACGGTCGTCAAATCGAAACAGTAGGTACTTACAACCCACTTACAGTTCCAGCTACAGTAAACATCGATGAAGAGAAAGCTCTTAAATGGTTAGCTGATGGTGCAAAACCATCTGATACTGTACGTAACCTGTTCTCAGAACAAGGTATCATGGAGAAATTCCATAACCAAAAATTCAGTAAATAATCGGAGGTATCGCTCATGAGGCAGCTGATTGAAACAATCGTGAAACCATTAGTCGATTATCCAGAGGACGTTCGTATTGAGACGGACGAAAACGCTAGTCGAGTTGTTTATAAGCTTTTTGTTCATCCAGAGGATCGAGGGAAAGTCATAGGCAAACAAGGACGTGTCGCAAAGGCGATTCGTACAATTGTTTATTCAGCAGCAAGCGGGTACCATAAGAAAAAGACTTACGTCGATATATTGGATTAAAAGAAAGGATATTCTGTAAGAATATCCGCACAATAAAAAGAGGAGGAGGCAAAAATGCTTTCTTCTCTTTTTCTATACAAGAGGTGATATGATGGAATGGTTTAACGTAGGTCGTATTGTAAATACGCATGGTATTAGAGGGGAAGTGCGTGTAATATCGACGACTGATTTTGAAGACGCACGTTTTGTCCCTGGTAGCAAGCTAGCTGTTTTTAAAAAGGAAGAAAAACGTCCAATTTGGGTTACTGTTGAAAGTGTACGTCGCCATAAAAACTTTATTTTATTGACGTTTGAAGGGTTGAATAATATTAATTTAGTGGAGCCTTTTAAAGAAGGGTTGTTAAAAGTTACGATGGATCAATTAGCAGATGATGAGCTAGAGGAACATGAGTACTATCACTTTGAAATTAAAGATTGTGAAGTGTATTCAGAAGAAGGCGAGCTAATCGGTGTTGTTACGGATATTTTACAAACAGGTGCAAATGATGTGTGGGAGATTAAGGCTAAGGGCGGTAAAAAGCATTATATTCCTTACATTGAAGATATCGTGAAAGAAATTGATGTCGAAGAAAAGAAAATTATTATTCATGTGATGGAAGGCTTATTATAATGAAGATTCATGTATTAAGTTTATTTCCAGAAATGTTTCAAGGGGTATTTGGAGCATCTATTTTAAAAAAGGCGCAGGAAAAAGGAGCAGTCGAGCTTGCTGTATCCGATATTCGTGAATTTAGCGACAATAAGCATAAACAAGTAGATGATTATCCGTATGGTGGAGGCGCTGGTATGGTGTTAAAGCCAGAGCCTATGTTTAATGCTGTAGAAAAGATTACAGAGGGACGTACACCACGTGTTATATTAATGTGTCCACAAGGAGAGCGCTTCACGCAAAGAAAGGCTGAGGAGCTCGCTCAGGAGGAAGATGTAGTATTCCTATGTGGGCATTATGAAGGGTATGACGAGCGTATTCGTACGCATCTTGTAACTGATGAAATATCAATTGGGGATTTTGTGTTAACTGGTGGTGAATTGCCTGCGATGACGGTTATTGACGCCATCGTTCGACTGCTACCAGGTGTCTTAGGGCAAGCTGATTCACATATCCAGGATTCGTTTTCAACGGGATTACTTGAACACCCCCATTATACGCGTCCAGCTGATTTTCGTGGCATGAAAGTACCAGAAGTACTCACGAGCGGCAATCATGCAAAAATCGAAGAATGGCGCATGGAACAATCATTAAAGCGTACAATTGAAAGACGACCGGACTTACTCGATGCACTAGAATTAACACCAAAGCAGCTAAAAATATTAGAAAAGCTACAAAATGAAGAATTGTAAGTAATACTACTTGACGCTTTTATTTTAAGTATGATATTATACAGTTTGTGCAAAATGCACTGAATTACGGTGTTCCGCTGTGGCCAAACATGAGCGTGCATGAGCATCTGTCTAAGGAGAGAAAATTATGTCAAACATTATTACAGAAATCACTAAAGAACAACTACGTTCTGATTTACCAGCGTTCCGTCCTGGTGACACTGTAAAAGTACACGTTAAAGTTGTAGAGGGTACTCGTGAGCGTATCCAGTTATTCGAAGGCGTAGTAATCAAACGTCGCGGTGGCGGCATTAGCGAAACTTTCACTGTTCGTAAAATTTCTTACGGTGTAGGTGTTGAGCGTACATTCCCTGTACACACACCAAAAATCGCTAAATTAGAAGTTACTCGTCGCGGTAAAGTACGTCGCGCTAAACTTTACTACCTACGTAACCTACGTGGTAAAGCTGCACGTATTAAAGAAATCCGATAATAAAATTTTTAAAGACTGGGGCTTGTGTTTGCAAGCTCCTTTTCTTTTGAATAAAACGAAGAACAATAGTACCCAAAAAGCTATAAATACCCGCAACGACGGATTATTTTTTTGCTTAGAATACATATTTCGTTTACAATATAGAGGATAGACAAGGGGGACATGACCGTGGAAAAAACTCAGAAAGAAAAAAATGAACTTTGGGAATGGATTAAAGCCCTTCTAATCGCTTTTGCTATTGCTGCGTTCATTCGTTATTTTTTATTTACACCGATTGTAGTAGATGGTGATTCCATGATGCCAACCCTTGAAGATGGCGATCGTATGATTGTAAACAAAATTGGTGGACTTGACCGATTCGATATTGTCGTATTCCATGCTCCAGAAGAGAAGGATTATATTAAGCGCGTTATTGGTTTACCGGGAGATCATGTTGAATACAAAGATGATCAGCTTTATATTAACGGCGAACCGATTGCTGAGCCTTATTTAGATCCATACAAAGCACAGCTAACAGAAGGCAATTTAACGGGCGACTTTACATTACAGGATATTGAGCCGAAAATAGATGTTATTCCAGAGGGGCATGTGTTTGTGATGGGAGATAATCGTCGTTTCAGTAAAGACAGTCGTCATATCGGAATTGTAAACCAAGATGAAATAATCGGTCGAACAAATATCATTTTTTGGCCAATCAATGAAATTAAAATTGTAAAATAACATGCTAGAGGGGATTTGGACAATCTCCTCTTTTCATTTGAATTAGTAAAGTAAGAAAGGAAGTACTGTATGACAATTCAATGGTTCCCAGGACATATGGCAAAGGCTCGTCGTGAAGTATCGGAAAAATTAAAACTAGTAGATATTATTTTTGAATTAGTGGATGCACGTTTGCCACTGTCATCAAGAAATCCGATGATTGATCAAGTGATTAATCAAAAACCGCGCCTATTAATATTAAATAAGCAAGATATGGCAGATGAAACAGAAACTCGTAAATGGATCGCCTATTTTGAGGAGCGTGGACATAAGGCAGTCGCTATTAACTCTCTAGAAGGAAAAGGATTGCAAACGGTCACAAAAGCTGCTCAAGATATCTTAGCAGAGAAATGGGCGCGAATGAAGGCAAAGGGCATGAAGCCACGAGCAATCCGCGCAATGATTGTAGGAATCCCGAATGTTGGAAAATCGACTTTAATCAATCGTTTAGCAAAGAAAAATATCGCGAAAACAGGGAATATGCCAGGTGTTACTAAAGCACAGCAATGGATAAAAGTTGGAAAAGAGTTAGAGTTGCTTGATACACCAGGAATCCTATGGCCGAAATTTGAGGATCAAGAGGTTGGCTATAAGCTAGCGTTAACGGGCGCGATAAAAGACACAATTACGAATATGGAGGACCTAGCTGTATATGGCTTACGGTTTTTAGCGCTACATTATCCTTCGCGAATGGAGGAGCGATATGGATTATCATTTGTTCATGAAGATTTAGTCCAAACGTTCGATCATATAGGAAAGCTACGAAGAGTATTCGGTGCTGGGGGCGAAGTGGACTATGATCAAGTGTCTGAGTTAATTGTACGAGACATACGTTCACAGTATTTAGGGAAATTAACATTTGACTTTGTTGATGAGGCGCTGGAAAAAGACAATACAGCACAATAATTTAGATGAAGGCTTTTCACTCTTGTGAAAGGCTTTTTTACTTTATAATTTAAGGAAATATAACCGATATAAATAATAGAACAATTTAGGAGTCTAGTAATGAGAACAATAAAGGAAATTACAGCTTCATTAAAAGCTGCTGAAAATATTGAACCGTGGATGGAAGAAATTAAACAGGATGAACGAACTGCTGTTCAAAAGGCATGGGTGCAATTTCAAAAACGACTAGAGAAAAAAAGAGAGATACTAGAGGAGCATAGAAAAAAAATGGCGTTTGATGCGTCATTTTTACCGCATATAGAAGCTTTGGTTGCTGGAGTAGACGAGGCAGGTCGAGGTCCGCTAGCGGGTCCTGTTGTAACGGCCGCTGTGATTCTTCCGAATTATTGTGAGGCGTTACTTGGAATAAATGACTCTAAGCAACTATCTAAAGAAATGCGCCAAGGCTATGTAGAGCAGATTAAAGAGCAAGCGGTCGCCTATGCGATACATTTTCAGCCTCCAGAAGTGATTGATACGATTAATATATATGAGGCAACAAAGCAATCAATGGTAGAGAGTATTACAAGCTTACAAATAGAGCCGGATGTTGTAATAGCAGATGCTATGTCACTACCTATTGCACTACCTCAGCATTCAATTATTAAAGGGGATGCGAAAAGTTTAGCCATTGCAGCTGCATCCATATTAGCTAAAACTGCTCGGGATGAATACATGGAAATGCTTCACGACCAATATCCGCAGTACGGATTCCACCAGCATGCTGGATATGGTACTAAACAACACTTAGAGGCGCTCAAGCAATTTGGTCCAACTGTTCACCATAGAAAAAGCTTTGAGCCAATAAAGACGATGATCCATCAGAAAGGGTGAAAGGAATTGGCGTTTACTTCATTTAATCCAACGCAAATACAAACGCAAAATGTGCAAATGAATCAGCCCCTTACGTTACGAGAAGGACAAGTTTTTCATGGAACGATAAAACAGCTTTATCCTGATCAGATGGCAGAAATCCAAGTAGGAAATCATAAGTTAGTAGCGAAGCTTGAAGCACCGTTAAAAGTAGGAGATGCTCATTTTTTCCAAGTTACGAATACGGGGGCTCAAACAGAGCTTAAAGTGGCTTCTAGTCCTATGGGGCAAGCAATGACACCTGCACAACAGATGACACAGCTATTAGAATCTATGAATTTACCAAAGTCTACTGAAATGCAGCAAGTACTGGGCCATTTTATGAAGGAGCAAATTCCGATTACACGCGAACAGCTTATTAGGGCAGAGCAATGGTTAAAGAACTTGCCCCAAGACGTGCCTAAGCAAGTAGCATTAGCTGCAATGCAAAGAATGGTAGAATTAAAAATGCCCTTTACAAATGAAGTATTTCAGGCACTTGTACAAGGGTCGAAAACAGACGGGTTAAGTACAACTCTACAAAATTTTATGAATCAGCTTGCTAATACCACAACGATAAATTCGGAGCTTAAAACAAATTTAATGCAACAATTATCAACGATTGCAAAGCCACTAAACGCGGAAATTGGCGGGTTGTTGCTCTCGCGTTCGATGCAGGTACTAATGGATTCAAATGCAGCGGTATCAGACAAATTACAAGCATTAAATGTATTAAAGGAGTCTGGAATACTGCCCAAAACAGCGACGCTACAAAACTGGCAAACCCAGCAGAAAATTGCGGGGAACAATCCAACGGGCAATCAAGCTCAAGGGGGGCAGCTTATCCAGCAAATTGTCGGAACAAAGCCTGATCAAACGCTAGGGCTAATTCAAAACGTCAAGGATTGGATAAGCAATGAAAGTCTGCTCACAAACAACCAAAAAATGCAACTGCAGCAACTAGTGGATCGTTTTGCACAGCTACCCCAAAGTAAACAAACGATTGACGTGTTTGCAAAACAAATGCAAGAAAGGCTAATACAAGCGTTTTCAGATAATACACCAAGCCGAATATTTACACAAAATGAAAACCAATTAACATCGAAAGACCAGCTACTATCCTTACTAAAATCAGATTCAACGTTGCAGCAAAACGATGCATTATTAAGAGCGCTTGTCAAAGTAAGTACAGAATCTACTCAACCTTCTATAAGAGCCACTGTGGTACAGGTTGAGGCTCAGGTCCAATCTGCGGTGGATAGTAAAGCAATGGAGCAGGCAGTTAAAACGGTTTTAAAGGGGTTAGGAATAAGTTACGAGGCGGCACTTTCAAATAAGGCAGGCGATGTACAAGCATTAGCTGGGCAACTTAAGCCACAACTATTGTCATTATTACAAGATATTCAGGTTCCAACTGCTCTTCGTGAGTCTGCAGAAATGCTAATGGCGAGAATGAACGGCATGCAAATATTGTCAGGCGATAACGGACATCATCACCAATTAGTTATGCAAGTTCCACTCGAATTTTTCGGCAAAAGAATGGACGCTACACTACAATGGAGTGGCCGAATGAAGGAAGATGGAAAAATAGATGCAAACTATGCACGAGTACTGTTTTACTTGAATATGGAGTCCCTCAATGAAACTGTAATCGATATGGGAGTTCAAAATCGTATTGTAACAATTAATGTATTTAATGATCAACCAAACTTAAATGGATTAGCAGAATCGTTAAAACTATCATTAAAGCAAGGGTTAGCAGATAAGGACTATCAATTGTCAGGAGTCTTTATAAAGCCGTTTGAGCGAGAGAAGTTAGAAAAAGTCACACAAAATTCAAAAGAGGATACCCAAGAGCATAGTGGGGTGGATATTCGCGTATGAGCGAGAAGAAATATGTACGAAAAGAAGCAATTGCGTTATCATATAATCCTTCAAACGCTACCGGTCCAAAGGTTACTGCAAAGGGGAAGGGGAAAATTGCCGAAAATATTTTGGAGCAGGCAACTCTTCATGACGTACCAATACATGAGGACCCAAATCTTGTTCAATTGTTGGGACAGCTAGACTTGAACGAATCTATCCCTGAGGAATTATATCAGGCAGTAGCAGAGGTTTTTGCTTTTATTTACCATCTAGACCGCAAACATGAACAATTAAGACAGAGCCTTTAGCGTGTTAGTCGATTTATGACTAGCACGTTTTTTTTATATATTTCGCTCTAAATAGAATATATATGTCTAATTAACTGAATTTTGTGCATAAAAGACGAATATAGACAATGTCTGAATGTTTGTATAAAATAGATTATAGCAATAAAATATTTTTCAATGTTTGATGGGAGGATACAAAATGAATATCCATGAATATCAAGGGAAAGAAATCTTGAGAAAATATGGGGTAGCAGTTCCGAATGGTCGAGTTGCTTTTTCTCCAGATGAAGCAGTTAAGGTCGCAAAAGAGCTAGGTAGCAATGTAACAGTTGTGAAAGCTCAAATCCACGCAGGTGGTCGCGGTAAAGCGGGTGGCGTAAAAATTGCTAAAAACCTTGATGAAGTACGCTCTTATGCAAAGGAGTTACTAGGGAAAATTTTAGTGACACACCAGACTGGCCCAGAAGGTAAAGAGGTAAAGCGTCTTTACATTGAGGAAGGCTCAGATATTCGCAAAGAGTATTATTTAAGTTTCGTTTTAGACCGTGCAACTTCACGCGTAACTTTAATGGGTTCTGAAGAAGGCGGTATGGATATAGAAGAAGTAGCTGAAGAGACGCCGGAAAAAATCTTTAAGGAAGTTATTGACCCTGTAGTTGGCTTACAACCTTTCCAAGCACGTCGTATAGCGTTTAATATGAATATTCCAGCGAAACTAATTAACAAAGCGGCAAAACTTATGCTTGGTCTTTACGATGCGTTTATTGACAAAGATGCGTCAATTGTTGAGATTAATCCACTTGTTGTGACAGGGAATGATGAAGTTGTTGCACTAGATGCAAAGTTCAATTTTGATAGTAATGCATTATATCGCCATAAGGATATCTTAGAGCTTCGTGACTTTGATGAAGAAGATCCAAAAGAAATTGAAGCGTCAAAATACGATTTAAGCTATATTTCTTTAGATGGTAACATCGGCTGCATGGTCAATGGTGCAGGGCTAGCAATGGCTACGATGGATACGATTAGCTACTATGGTGGAAGCCCGGCAAACTTTTTAGATGTTGGCGGCGGTGCGACTGCTGAAAAGGTAACAGAAGCATTTAAAATTATACTATCTGATCCGAATGTAAAAGGCATTTTCGTCAATATTTTCGGTGGTATCATGAAATGTGACATTATTGCTGAAGGTGTTATTACAGCAGCAAAGCAAGTCGGTCTTGCGGTACCGTTAGTTGTACGTCTTGAAGGTACAAATGTAGAACGTGGAAAACAATTATTAAATGAGTCTGGCTTGAACATTGTCGCTGCTGATTCAATGGCTGACGGTGCTCAAAAAATCGTAGGGCTTGTAAGCTAAGGAAGGCAGGGAGAATCATGGGTGTTTATATTAACAAAGACACAAAAGTAATCGTTCAAGGGATTACAGGTGAAACGGCACTTTTCCATACAAAGCAAATGCTTGAATATGGTACGAAAATTGTGGCAGGTGTAACACCAGGTAAAGGCGGTCTTGAAATAGAAGGTGTACCAGTATTCAATACTGTACAAGAAGCAGTGGATGCAACTGGTGCTAATGTATCCGTCATTTACGTACCGGCTCCATTTGCAGCTGACGCAATTATGGAAGCTGTGGATGCAGAATTAGACTTAACAATTTGTATTACGGAACATATTCCAGTTCTTGATATGGTAAAAGTGAAACGCTATATGGAAGGGAAACAGACTCGATTAGTCGGTCCTAACTGTCCAGGTGTCATTACTGCTGATGAATGTAAAATTGGTATTATGCCAGGCTATATCCATACGAAAGGTCATGTCGGAGTTGTTTCACGATCAGGTACTTTAACGTATGAGGCAGTACATCAATTATCTCAAGCTGGAATCGGTCAAACAACTGCAGTAGGTATTGGTGGAGATCCTGTGAATGGAACAAACTTCATTGATGTACTAGAAGCGTTTAACGAGGACCCGGACACTTATGCAGTAGTGATGATTGGAGAAATCGGTGGTACAGCGGAAGAAGAAGCTGCTGAATGGATACAAGAGAATATGACAAAACCTGTAGTTGGCTTTATTGGTGGTCAAACAGCTCCTCCAGGAAAACGTATGGGACATGCAGGCGCCATCATATCTGGTGGTAAAGGGACGGCTACTGAAAAAATTAAAGCAATGAACGCTGCGGGTATTGAAGTGGCACCAACTCCTTCGGTGATTGGCGAGACATTAATAAAAGTAATTAAAGAAAAAGGTCTATACGAAAAATGTAAGACACATTAAAATGGAGATGTAGCGTAATCTTACGCTACATCTTTTATTGTGCGGTCATTTTATTTAGCTTCAGATGAAATTCATCTTAATAAATTTCTTCTATTATAATAAGGAGTGATAAAATGACAAATAACATTTTTTTAAAAAGCTTACTTACACTTCATCATGTGTATCCACTAACATTAAACAAACTTCGACAATTATTACAAAATATCGACACATTTGAGCAGCTTGAAACAACTCCTGTTTCATATTTAGCGCAGTTGCTGAATATCGATGAAAAGAAAGCGTTTTCAGTACGAGAGAATTATATGCAAGCATTAAACCGAAATATCGAGCAAGAATATGATAAATGTAATATCCTTGCGATTCCTTTCAATAGTAAAAATTACCCAGAAAAATTATTGCAATTAGTTGATCCACCGGCAGTATTATATGCGAAAGGGGATATTTCTTTATTACACTATGATAAAAAAATAGCTTGCATTGGTTCGAGAAAGGCCACGGTCTATTCTTCGCAGGCATTGCACGAGATTATTCCTCCACTTACTGAAAATCAATATGTAATTGTTAGCGGATTAGCAAAAGGTGCAGATAGTTTAGCGCATCGAGCGGCTATTCACTATGGAGGTAAAACAATTGCTGTTTTAGGTCATGGATTTAATTATATATATCCTAAGTGCAACGAAGACTTAGCTCGTTATATGGCAAAGAAACAACTATTACTAACAGAATATCCACCGCATACAGGGCCTCAAAAATGGCATTTCCCAATGCGTAATCGCATCATAAGTGGTTTAAGTGATGCATTAGTCGTAACAGAGGCTGCCGTTAAAAGTGGGACACTAATAACGACAGAGCATGCACTGGAGCATGGAAAGGATGTATTTGTTGTACCAGGACCAATTACATCTAACGAGTCTACAGGTACAAATAAATTGTTACGAGAGGGGGCTATTCCAATTTGGAATGGACAACAAATCATCGACGAAATGCAAATGTTTCAAATTAAAAATTGAAAAAAAGTTGCAATCTGTTTAAATCTGTTATACATTTTGCATCAGGTATTGCTTTGAAATTTATGCGAATAAAGCACAATTACAGTACTTGCATAAAAATATAAGATTAACCTCTCTAAGGGGGAAAGATAAAAAATGGCAGATTATTTAGTAATAGTAGAATCACCTGCAAAGGCGAAAACAATTGAACGCTACTTAGGTAAAAAATATAAGGTCAAAGCATCGATCGGGCATGTACGTGATTTACCACGTAGTCAAATGGGGATCGATACAGAAAATAATTATGAGCCTAAGTATATTACAATTCGCGGAAAAGGACCTGTGCTTCAGGATTTAAAGTCGGCAGCAAAAAAAGCAAAGAAAATTTATCTCGCGGCCGATCCAGATCGCGAAGGAGAAGCCATTGCTTGGCATTTAGCAAATGCGCTAAATATTGATATTCATTCAGATTGTCGAGTTGTGTTTAATGAAATTACGAAAGACGCAATTTTAGATTCATTCAAATCTCCACGAGCTATTAATATGGATTTAGTAGATGCGCAACAAGCTCGTCGTATTCTAGACCGCCTTGTAGGCTACAATATTAGCCCTATTTTGTGGAAAAAGGTAAAAAAGGGCCTATCAGCTGGGCGAGTTCAATCTGTAGCGCTACGCCTTATTATTGACCGTGAAAATGAAATTAAAAACTTTATACCAGAAGAGTACTGGTCCATCGAAGGTGTTTTTGAAAAAGGGAAAAAGCAATTTGACTCCCTTTTTTATGGAACGGGTGAGGAAAAGATTAAGCTGACAAATGAAGAACAAGTGAAGGCAATCTTAAAGCAAATAAAAGGTGATTCGTTTCAGGTAGCGAATGTTGTAAAGAAAGAACGTAAGCGAAATGCAGCACCGGCCTTTACTACTTCTTCATTACAGCAAGAGGCGGCTCGTAAGCTTAATTTCCGTGCGAAAAAAACGATGATGCTTGCTCAACAGCTGTATGAAGGTATCGATATCGGGAAAAAAGAAGGCACAGTCGGGTTAATTACGTATATGCGTACGGATTCAACACGTATTTCTGATACAGCAAAAACGGAAGTGTTAAGCTATATCGAGGGGAAATACGGAAAAGAGTATCTTGTTAATGAAGTAAAGCAAGTGAAGAAAGCAGCCAATGCACAGGATGCCCATGAAGCAATTCGTCCTACAAGCGCAATGCGTACACCTGAAGAATTAAAGGCTGTGCTAAGTCGGGATCAGCTACGTTTATACCGCCTAATATGGGATCGTTTTATCGCTAGCCAAATGGCGCCAGCTGTACTAGATACTGTGACTGTGGATTTAGTGAATGAAGGTGTTCAATTCCGTGCTAACGGGTCACAGGTTAAATTCCCTGGTTTTATGAAACTGTATATCGAAGGAACAGATGACCAAAAGGAGGAAACGACTAAACTACTTCCAGAAATGTCTGTTGGCGATACAGTAAAATCAATAAACATTGAGCCGAAACAGCACTTTACACAACCACCTCCACGCTATTCTGAGGCACGTTTAGTGAAAGCGTTAGAGGAACTAGGTATTGGTCGACCATCCACCTATGCACCTACATTAGATACGATTCAAAAGCGTGGCTATGTCCAGCTCGATGCAAAACGATTTGTACCTACTGAGCTAGGGGAAATCGTTCATCAAGCAACGCTAGAGTTCTTCCCTGAAATTATAAATATTGAATTTACGGCGAAGATGGAACAAGATTTGGATGGTATTGAAGAGGGAATTACAAAGTGGGTACAAGTCATCGATGCGTTTTATAAAGATTTTGAGCCACGCGTAAAACACGCAGATGAAGTAATGGAAAAAATTGAAATTAAGGATGAGCCAGCTGGTGAAGATTGTGAAAAATGTGGCGCACCTATGGTTTATAAACTTGGACGATACGGGAAATTTATGGCATGCTCCAATTTCCCAGATTGTCGAAATACTAAGGCGATTATGAAGCTTATTGATGTGAAATGTCCATCATGTGAGTCGGGCGAGATTGTTGAACGTAAAAGTAAAACAAAGCGTTTATTCTATGGCTGCAATCAATATCCAGAATGTGATTTTGTTTCTTGGGATAAGCCTATTTCTAGACCTTGCCCGAAATGTAGTGCATTATTAGTAGAGAAGAAATTGAAAAAAGGTGTTCAAATCCAATGTACAAATAGTGATTGTGATTATGAGGAAACACCTTCAGAATAAAGAGGTAGTAATATGACACAAACAATAGTAAATGTAATTGGTGCCGGTTTGGCGGGAAGTGAAGCAGCTTGGCAAATTGCTAAGCGCGGTGTGAAGGTGCGATTGTACGAAATGCGTCCGGTAAAACAAACGCCAGCTCACCATACGGATAAATTTGCTGAGCTAGTATGTTCAAATTCACTTCGTGCGAACACGTTAACGAATGCTGTAGGCGTAATCAAAGAGGAAATGCGCTTACTGGATTCTGTAATTATGAAGGCGGCAGATAACTGTTCTGTACCAGCAGGTGGTGCTCTAGCAGTAGACCGTCATGAATTTGCAGGTTATGTAACAGAAGCGGTAAAAAATCACCCACTCGTAGAAGTTATTCATGAAGAAGTAACAGAAATTCCAGAAGGTATTACAGTTATTGCTACGGGTCCACTAACATCAAAAGCATTAGCTGAAAAAATACAAGGACTCACTGGTGAAGAGTATTTATATTTCTATGATGCAGCGGCACCAATTATCGAAAAAGATAGTATAAACATGGACAAAGTATACTTAAAGTCTCGATATGACAAAGGGGAAGCGGCATACTTAAACTGTCCGATGAACAAAGAAGAGTTCGATCGTTTCCGTGAAGCGCTTCTTACAGCAGAAGTTGTGCCTTTAAAAGAATTTGAGAAAGAAATATACTTTGAAGGCTGTATGCCGATTGAAGTCATGGCAGCGCGAGGGGAAAAAACGATGCTATTTGGACCGATGAAGCCAGTTGGTCTTGAAGATCCGAAAACTGATAAACGTCCTTATGCAGTTGTACAACTTCGTCAAGACGATGCAGCAGGTACTCTTTATAACATAGTAGGCTTTCAAACACATTTGAAATGGGGGCCACAAAAAGAGGTTTTACAGTTAATCCCTGGTCTTGAAAATGTCGAAATTGTCCGTTATGGTGTAATGCACCGCAACACATTTATTAATTCTCCGAAAGTATTAAATAAGACGTATCAATTACGTTCAAACCCAACTATTTTCTTCGCTGGTCAGATGACAGGTGTAGAAGGCTATGTAGAGTCAGCTGGTAGTGGGTTAATTGCGGGGATTAATGCTGCTCGATTAGCAAAGGGTGAAGAGCTATTATACTTCCCTGTAGAAACGGCATTAGGAAGTATGGCGCGATATATTACAGAAGCAGAGTCGAAAAATTTCCAACCGATGAATGTTAACTTCGGTCTATTCCCGGATCTAGGTGAACGAATTAAATCAAAGGCAGAGCGTGCAGAACGACATGCAAATCGTGCTTTAGAAACAATTCGAAATTTTATGAATTCACAAACAATTTAATTGCGAAAGGCCTCTAAAAGTTGATATACTTTTAGAGGCTTTTATTATTATATTTGAATTTTGGTGGTAATTGGATTTATATAGTTATATTTGTGAACGGAAGGGTAAAATTTTTAGTATTTCCTCATATTTTGCTTGCTATATTTCCTATATAGGTATAGTGTCAGTATGTATGTTTTTTAAACTTCGAATTAATAACAAACGATTCGTAAAGTATAGCTCTTCTTGTGCTACCAAAACCATAAGACAACATAATGTTTTGGAGGTAGATGCTTATGAATGCTAGTCCAAAGGAAGCCCTAGAACACTTTATCCGTTACGTACAATTAGAAAAAAATTTTTCGCTACATACTGTACGTGAGTATAAGGCAGATATTAATCAGTTTTTAATATTCCTAAATAATGAAGGTGTCGTTAGCTTACATGAAGTAGAATATATTCATGCAAGGCTGTATGTTACTATGCTTTATGATGAAGGGATGGCCAGAACCTCCATCTCGAGAAAAATATCATCAATTCGATCGTTTTTTCGCTTTTTAAATAAGGAATTTGATTTGGATGACGCACCTTTTCGTTCGCTTTATCACCCGAAAAAAGAGGAAAGACTTCCAAACTTTTTTTATGAGGAGGAGCTTAAGCAGCTCTTTGAAGTAAATGTAGGTGAAGATACAAAATCAGTTCGTAATTTGGCGATACTAGAGTTACTATACGCAACGGGAATGCGTGTAAGTGAATGTACGTCCATTGAATTACAGGATATTGATTTTTATTATTCAATTATTCGTGTAATGGGAAAGGGAAGAAAAGAAAGAATAATTCCTTTTGGACAATACGCACATCAAGCGCTCACGAAATATATTAATGAAGCACGGCCGAAACTGATGAAAGAGAAAGACCATCAACGTCTATTTGTTAATATGCGAGGTGGCGAACTTACAGCACGTGGTGTGCGTCATATATTAAGTGAAATGATTAATAAGGCTACACTACATTCGAAAATATATCCGCATATGCTTAGGCATACGTTTGCAACACATTTATTAAATAATGGCGCGGATTTACGTACTGTACAGGAGCTCTTAGGTCATGCGCATTTGGCGTCAACTCAAGTGTATACACATGTAACGAAGGAACATCTCCGTAACACATATATGAATGCTCATCCGAGAGCTTAAGTTAGGAGGAAGTATATGGGACAAATACATGCAACAACGATTTTTGCTATTCATCATAAGGGTGGATGTGCTATGGCTGGTGATGGACAGGTCACATTAGGCAATGCAGTGGTCATGAAGCATACGGCAAGAAAGGTCAGACGTCTGTTTAATGGGAAGGTGTTAGCAGGTTTTGCTGGCTCAGTAGCTGATGCTTTTACGTTATTTGAAATGTTTGAATCGAAGCTAAACGAATTCAATGGGAATTTGCAACGTGCTGCTGTTGAAGTAGCGAAGCAATGGAGAGGCGATAAAATGCTACGGCAGCTTGAGGCGATGCTCCTTGTTATGGACCAAACCACATTATTGCTAGTATCAGGTACTGGAGAAGTGATAGAACCTGATGATGGTATTTTAGCAATTGGCTCAGGTGGGAATTATGCTTTATCAGCAGGGAGAGCATTGAAAATGCATGCGGGAGATCATTTGACAGCAAAGGAAATCGCTGAAGCTGCTCTAAAAACAGCAGCGGATATTTGTGTATTTACAAACCATAACATTATCGTGGAGGCGCTATAATGAGTGAAGGAAACTTAACGCCAAGACAAATAACGGAGCATCTAAATCGTCATATTGTAGGGCAAGCAGAAGCAAAGCGTTCGGTGGCTATCGCATTACGCAATCGCTATCGTCGTTCGTTATTAAGTGAAGATATGAAAGCAGAAATAATACCGAAAAATATTCTGATGATTGGACCGACTGGTGTAGGAAAAACAGAAATTGCCCGTCGTATCGCTAAATTAACCAATGCGCCTTTTATTAAAGTAGAGGCAACAAAATTTACTGAAGTCGGATATGTAGGTCGTGATGTAGAATCGATGGTCCGTGATCTAGTCGAAGCTTCTCGCCGATTAGTAAAAGAAGAGATGATGGAAGCAGTACAACAGCAAGCTGAATCGTTAGCAAATGAAGCTCTCGTAAAATTGCTAGTGCCATCTAAATTTAAAGCGAAAATGCCTCAAAACCCATTTGGTATGTTGTTTGGTCAGCAGGGGCAAACAACTGAACAGGAATCACCAGCGGAAGAAGCTGAGATTCGTTCGAGACGAGCGCAAATTGCAGAGGATTTAAAAGCAGGTAAATTAGAAGCGCAGTGGGTTACGATAGAAGTGACTGAAAGGGCGCCATCCTTAATGGACGCGATGCCAGGTATGGACATGGGAGCAAGTGGAATGCAGGATATGCTAGCAAACTTGATGCCCCAAAAAACAAAAAAACGTAAATTACAAGTGAAAGATGCAAGGCGAATTTTAACGTCGGAAGAAGCAAATAAACTGATTGACTCAGATGAGCTAGCTCAAGAAGCTATATCTAGAGCTGAGCAAGCTGGAATTATTTTTATTGACGAAATCGATAAAATTGCAAGTAAAGGCTCGTCCTCTGCAGAAGTTTCGCGAGAAGGCGTACAGCGAGATATTTTACCAATTGTTGAAGGCTCTACAGTAACAACAAAACATGGTCCAGTAAAGACGGATTATATGCTATTTATCGCTGCGGGTGCTTTTCATATTTCGAAGCCAAGTGATTTAATTCCAGAATTACAGGGACGCTTCCCGATTCGAGTGGAGCTGGAGAAGCTGACGAAGGAAGACTTTGTACGTATATTAAAAGAGCCTGATCAATCGTTGATATTACAATACAAAGCATTGCTTGAAACAGAAGGCGTTACGATTAACTTTACACAAGATGCGATTGAAAGAATTGCTGAAATTGCAACAGAAGTAAATCAAGAAACAGATAATATTGGTGCAAGAAGACTGCATACGATTTTAGAACGTCTTTTAGAGGAGTTGTCGTTTGAGGCTTCAGAAATTGCGCCAGCTCATATTGAAGTAACTGAGGGATATGTCGATAAAAAACTCGGAGATATTGTTAAAAATAAAGATTTGTCACAATTTATCTTATAGTGAAGGGTAAATTGTTTAAATCAAATGTAAAAACCTTTAGAATATTAAGTAAATTAAATAATTTACTGTAGGAGGAAATATTAAAATGAACTTATTAGCAAAAACAAGAAAAATTAACGCAATGCTACAGGCATCAGCGGGTAAACCTGTAAATTTTAAAGAAATGGCCGATACACTAGGCGATATTATAGATATCAATGTTTTTATTGTAAGTCGTAAAGGGAAGCTATTAGGATTGTCAATTCACCAACAAATCGAAAACGAGCGTATAAAAAAAATGTTTGAGGAACGCCAATTCCCGGAAGAATATACACAAAAATTATTTAACATTACAGAAACTTCTCCAAATATCGACATCAACAGCGACTATACTGTTTTCCCTATTGAGAATAAAGATTTATTCGCATCAGGCTTAACAACAATCGTACCAATTATCGGTGGTGGCGAGCGTTTAGGTACTTTAATTTTAGCGCGTATTAATAAGCAATTTGAAGATGATGATCTTATTTTAGCTGAGTATGGTGCAACGGTTGTAGGTATGGAAATTTTACGTGAGAAATCAGAAGAGATTGAAGAAGAAGCTCGTTCGAAAGCTGTAGTACAAATGGCGATTAATTCTTTATCTTATTCAGAGCTTGAAGCAATTGAGCATATTTTTGAAGAGCTAGATGGTCATGAAGGTTTATTAGTTGCTTCGAAAATTGCGGATCGTGTAGGAATTACTCGTTCAGTAATCGTAAACGCATTACGTAAACTTGAATCTGCAGGTGTAATAGAATCTCGTTCACTAGGGATGAAGGGAACTTATATAAAAGTACTAAATGATAAGTTTTTAGCAGCTTTAGCCGAAATTAAAATGAAATAATCAAATGGAAGAAAGAGACCCAATTATTTTGGGTCTTTTTTTATTGGCGAAAGTGTCGTAAGGTTAAGGGAAAGAATAACAATTTATTCAGACTTTATTAATAATACTTTTGACTATAAATACCACTAATTTCTTGTAAATCCATTTGTTTTCGACAATTAGCCACTTTAAATTGTTTTAAAAGGAGAATTTGCGAAAAAATTACCGAAAAAATAGTCCGTATATACTATCGAAATGTGACAAAAGACGATAGACACTAGGAATTATCTTAATTACAATTGAATTAATCGGTGGAGAATCTGTAATAATATACATAAAATGAGGTGAAGAGTTTGAACTTATTCGGTGGAACTATAAGTAGCCTGGAAAAAGGACTTTCCTATGCAACACTAAAAAATAAAACAATCGCACAAAATATTGCGAATGTGGATACGCCAAATTATAAGGCGCAGGATGTTAGTTTTAAGCAAATGTTACTAGATGCAAAGCGAACGTCAATTGTGGCGAATCGTACAGATGGAAGACATTTTGATTTTTCGATTAACCAATCAACACCGGGTGTTTATAGCTATGAAAACTTCAGAGCTCGACATAACGGTAATGGGGTAAATATGGATGCCGAGCAAGCGAGCTTAGCGGAAAACCAAATTTACTATAATGCGTTAATTGATCGTATGACTGGTAAATTAAGTTCGTTAAATAACGTAATCAAAGGAGGTAAATAAGCATGACTATTTTTCATAGTATGAATACAACCGCCTCAGCCTTAACCACACAACGATTAAGAATGGATGTAATTTCTTCCAACATTGCAAACGTTGATACAACACGAGCAAAACAAGTCAATGGTGAATGGGAGCCCTATCGTCGCAAATCTGTGACGTTAACTCCACAAGAAGGTAAATTTTCGAGCTTTTTAAATGTGGCAATGGGCAAGTCTACGAAAGAAGCGGTCGGAAATGGAGTTAAAGTGTCGAAAATTAACGAAGATACAGAGACACCATTCAAATTGATTTACGATCCAACACACCCAGATGCGAATGAGGATGGCTATGTACAAGCTTCAAATGTTGATTTATTAAAGGAAATGGTGGATTTAATTTCGGCAACTCGTTCATACGAAGCGAATGTTACTGTTTTTAATGCAAACAAATCAATGCTTACAAAAGCGCTAGAAATTGGTAAAGGATAATCATAAGGAGGAGTGAAAGTGCCAATTAATTCTGTATCGATGATGACACCAACACAAATGGTGAATGAAACAAAAAAACTAGCTGCACCTAATACTTCATATCAAGCACAACAAACTTTTGCGAATACTTTGAAAGATGCCATTGCGAAAGTGAATGATCAGCAGATTCAATCAGATACGATGACGAATAAATTGATTAATGGCGGAGATGTTGATCTACATGAAGTGATGATTGCTTCTCAAAAAGCAAGTATTACATTAAATGCAACAATGGAAGTTCGTAATAAGGTGATTGATGCCTACCAAGAGATTATGCGAATGAGTGTATAATCCAAAGGTTAAAGCGGATCTTAAATTGTTGAAGCATTCACTATAACCGGAGGATTCATAATGAATGAACGACTAACAAAAGTAAAATCCGACTCCTCTAGATTTTGGACGAGTCGAACGAAAAATCAAAAAGGTGCACTAATAGGAATACTAGTCGCCGTTGTAGCAGTAGCTGGTATGCTTACATATTTCTCAACAAGAACGACAATGGTTCCCCTATTTGCTGAAATTTCTGCTAGTGAAGTAGGGCAAATTTCAGAGGTTTTAACATCACAGGGGGTTACATACGAAGTTGCACCTGGTGGAACAAATATTTTAGTACCTGAGGATCAAAAAGATCAATTAACGGTTTCCCTTGCCTCACAAGGATACCCAGAATCTGGAGGTATTAGCACCTCGTTCTTTACAGAAAATGCAGGGTTTGGAATGACAGATAATGAGTTTAATGTCATTAAAAAAGCAGCAACAGAAACTGAAATTGCCAACTTAGTTAAGCGTGTGCAAGGTGTAAAGGATGCTAAAGTAAATATTACTGTGCCAGAAGAAGGGATTTTTCTAGAGAGTTCTCAAGAGGAAGCGACAGCCGCTGTACTGTTAACGACAGATCCTGGAGTTAAATTCACAGATGAACAAATAAAAACACTATATAGCTTAGTTGAAAAAAGTGTACCGAAGCTAAGTACAGAAAACATTGAAATTTCCAATCAGTACGCGGAATACTTCGATTTAAATTCGGTGACAACGGATGGCAACTCAACGGAAACTCCTGAGGGTCAAATGGCCATTAAAAAACAAATCGAACGCGACATTCAGCGACAAATTCAAAATATGCTTGGGACAATGATGGGCCAGGATAAAGTGGTTGTCTCTGTTACTACAGACGTTGATTTCAAAAAAGAAAATCGTGAAGAAAACAGAGTTGAGCCTGTTGATGAAGAAAATATGAAGGGTATCGCGATTAGTGCCCAAACTATTACAGAAACATATTCAGGTAATGGCGCTTTAGCTGGTGGTACACCAGAAGCTGGAAATGAGACTGATAACTTCACAGATTATCAAGAAGGTATAACAGGTAATGGGGATTACGAGCGTGTTGAAGAAACAATTAACAACGATGTAAACCGAATCCGCCGTGAAATCCAGGAAAGTCCATATAAAATTCGAGATATTGGTATTCAAGTAATGGTAGAGCCACCTGTTGCGGACGATCCTGCTTCACTTGGTGAAAATGTACAAACTGATATTGAACAAATGTTAGGCACTATCGTACGAACATCAATTGATAAAGAAGCAGGAGGAGATTTATCCGAAGAAGCGATTAATCAAAAAATTGATGTTTCTGTACAACAATTCTATGGTAAGGATCCTTCACTTACGGAATCAGATTCAGTAATTCCTTGGTGGGTTTGGGTTGTTGTAGGAATACTGCTTGTAGCAATCGGACTCCTAGTATTCTTCATGCTACGCTCTCGTAAGCGGAAGCAACGTGAGGAAGAATTAAACATAATAGAACAACAGCAAGAATTGATGGTAGAAGACATTTCAGAAGAAAAAGAAACTGAAGCGACAGTGCGCCGTAAGCAATTGGAAAAAATGGCAAAAGATAAGCCGGATGATTTTGCAAAGCTATTGCGTAGTTGGATTGCTGAAGACTAATGGGAGGTTCGGCTGTGTCCAAGAAAGAAAAAGAGTTATCAGGGAAGCAAAAGGCGGCCTTACTATTAATTTCTCTAGGACCAGAAGTTTCGGCTTCTGTATATAAACATTTAACTGAAGAGGAAATCGAGCGTTTAACGCTGGAAATCTCAGGTGTAAAAAAAGTTGAATCGAGTGTGAAAGAAAATATTATTGAAGAGTTTCATAATATTGCCCTTGCGCAAGATTATATTACACAGGGTGGTATCGGCTATGCGAAAACGGTACTGGAAAAAGCGTTAGGTTCAGATCAGGCGCAAGCAATCTTAAACCGTTTAACATCTTCGTTGCAAGTTCGACCATTCGATTTTGCACGGAAAGCTGATCCTTCACAAATTTTTAACTTTATACAAAATGAGCACCCACAAACGATTGCACTTATCTTATCGTATTTAGAGGCAGGACAGGCGGGGATTATTCTATCCTCGCTTCCTCAAGAAGTACAAGCAGATATTGCAAAGCGTATTGCGGTAATGGATTCCACATCTCCAGAAGTAATTAGCGAAATTGAGTCGGTATTAGAGCGTAAGCTTTCTTCTACTGTGACGCAAGATTACACAGAAACAGGTGGAATCGATGCAGTCGTTGAAGTGCTTAATGGCGTAGATCGACAAACAGAAAAAACAATCTTAGATGCACTTGAAATTCAAGATCCAGAACTTGCAGAAGAAATTAAAAAGCGTATGTTCGTATTCGAAGATATCGTTACGCTGGACAATCGCTCCATTCAACGCGTTATTCGAGATTGTGAAAATGAGGATCTGTTACTTGCAATGAAAGTTTCAAGTGATGAGGTAAAAGATATTATTTTCCGTAATATGTCACAACGAATGGCGGATACGTTTAAGGAAGAAATGGAAATTATGGGTCCAGTACGTTTACGTGATGTAGAAGAGGCGCAATCACGAATTGTTGCAGTTATTCGTCGTTTAGAGGATGCTGGTGAAATCATTATTGCTCGCGGTGGAGGAGATGATGTAATTGTCTAGAATCATCCGCTCTTCATATACACAGCATACGGATGAAAAGGAGATTGAAATTCAACGATTCCATTTTTTTCAATCAGATGAATTGGCAATGGATGAAGTTGAAGCTGAGCCTCAAATCACACAAGAGCAAATTGTAGCGGAACGAGATAGATTAATAGCGAACGCAAAGCAAGAAATCGCGCTACAACATGAGCAATTTGAACAATATCGTGAAAAGCAGCTACAAGAGATTGAGCAACTTAAGCAGATGTGGGAAGAGGAAAAGTTAGTGCTACAACAGCAAGCGCATGAGGAAGGCTTTTCTCAAGGTTTTGATGAAGGAATCGCTAAAGCAAATGCAGAAATGGCTCAATCCTTAAAAGCTGCAAATGAGACGATGGTAGACGCTCAAAAAAATGCAAGTAGTTATATAGAGTCCCAAGAACAGGTTGTTTTAGAGCTTGGATTAAAGGTCGCTGAGCGTATTTTGAATGTGTCGTTAGAAGCTAATGAGGAGCTGTACATTTCAATCGTTAAACGTGCATTAAAAGAGGCGCGTGAAATGAAAGAAGTGAAGGTATATGTTTCTCCTGAATATCATGCAATCGTGACAAGGAATCACGATGAGCTGGCTGAGATGTTCCCTACCGACGTACCATTTTTAATTTTCGTCAACGAAGATTTAACAAGCACTGAAAGTTATATCGAAACAAACCATGGACGTATCATTGTCACAATTGATACACAGCTAAACGAGTTACGTCTAAAGCTAAGAGAAATACTAGATAGTAAGGAATGATACGGATGAAAGCGGCTCAATTAATCGAGCAAATACCTAATATATCAACTTTTAAAAAGTTTGGTAAGGTTTCAAGAGTAGTTGGTTTAATGATTGAGTCACAGGGTCCGGAAAGTTCTATTGGTGATGTTTGTAAAATCCATGTCAATTCATCTAAAAATGGTCACCAGGTGATTTTAGCGGAAGTTGTTGGATTTAAAGATGAAATTGTTGTACTTATGCCATTCTCATCATTACGTGAAATTTCTATCGGTTGTTTAGTAGAGGGCACAGGTAAACCTTTAGAAGTGAAGGTTGGGCCAGAATTAATTGGGAAAGTACTGGATTCAATGGGAAATCCATATGACGGCTTTGCACTGCCTAGAGGGCTCGTTTCAGTTCCAACAGAGCAGGAACCACCAAATCCGATGACACGCCCCCCTATTAATGAACGGTTAGAAGTTGGTGTAAAAGCGATTGACGGGATGCTGACGGTTGGTAGCGGTCAACGGGTAGGTATTTTTGCGGGCTCAGGGGTTGGTAAAAGTACGCTTCTAGGAATGATTGCAAGAAATACTTCGGCACAGCTAAACGTTATTGCACTTGTCGGAGAGCGTGGTCGTGAAGTACGGGAGTTTATTGAGCGAGATTTAGGGCCAGAGGGATTAAGTCGATCAATTGTTGTTGCAGCTACGAGTGACCAGCCGGCCCTAATGCGAATTAAAGCTGCATTTACTGCAACCGCAATAGCTGAATATTTCCGTGACCGAGGAATGAACGTGATGTTAATGATGGATTCTGTTACACGTGTTGCAATGGCGCAGCGAGAAATTGGACTAGCAGTAGGTGAGCCACCTGCAACTCGTGGATACACTCCGTCGGTATTTGCAATATTGCCAACTCTACTAGAGCGTACAGGTACAAATTTAAAGGGGACAATAACGGCCTTTTATACGGTGCTTGTCGACGGAGACGATATGAATGAGCCAATCGCTGATGCAGTCAGAGGTATATTAGATGGTCATATTGTGCTAGATCGCACACTAGCGAATAAAGGTCAGTACCCGGCGATCAATGTTCTTAAAAGTGTCAGTCGTTTAATGAACCATGTAGCAGAGCCTATGCATGTTGAAGGAGCTTCGAGATTAAGAGAGTTATATTATACGTATTCGAAGTCAGAGGATTTAATCAATATCGGTGCATATAAACGAGGAACATCAAAAGAGATTGATGAAGCAATCCATTATGAGCCTCTGATCACAGCATTTTTAAAACAAGGCTTTAAAGATAAGGTTTCTATAGAGCAAACGGTGAATGAATTAGTAGCATTATCGAATGGTGGTGCGAAGTAATGATGAAATATACATATCGCTTTGAAAAGGTACTAACGATTCGTGAGCAAGAAAAGCATGAAACTGAAATTGCATATAAAGAATCTGTTCGCGACTTCGAGGAGATTGCTACAAAGCTATATGACATATTAAAGAAAAAAGAAGATCTACTCTCGTTTCAGCAAAAGCGCTTAGAAATTGGTTCATCTATTGATGAAGTAAGTCATTATGCACGCTTTATAGATAGCATGGAAAAGACGATTGAGGATATACAGAAAAAAGTAGTACAGGCCCGTGCGAAAATGAATTGGCATGAGCAAAAGTTGGTAGAAAAAAACTTGGAAGTACGTAAATATGAAAAAATGCGCGAAAAAGATTTTGAGCTATTTAAAGAAGAACAAAATCGATTAGAAACCATACATTTGGACGAGCTTTCTTCACTTGCGTACTACAGGAAAGAAATCAGGTGATTTCATGGCAAAAAATGATGCAAAAAAAATAGAAAATGAACGAATTGATGAAATAGAAAAAAAACCAGGTTTTTTTCAAAAACTATTTTTCTGGTTTTTGATCCCGGTACTCTTTACAGTGGCAATTCTATTAATCATTGCGACAGTCACAAATACAAATGTGTTTCAGTTTGCAGATAAAGTGACAGATTCTTTACCATTTGTTTCTTCAAAAGAAGATGTAGTTGAAAATACGTCTTTAAGTAAAGAAAAAATTGTGAAATTACAAGCTGAAATTCAAGAAAAAGAAGCCCAAATCACACAATTACAATCAGAAATCGAATCAGCTTCATCTGAAAAAGAGGAATTAGTAATCGAACAAGAACGACTACTTTATGAAATAGAAACGTTAAAGCGCACTCAGGAAGAGAATAAGCTAGAATTTGCGGCTGTATTAGACACATACAAGAATATGTCGGCTAAATCAGCGGCACCTATTTTAGTGGAAATGAGTGAACCTGAAGCTTTACGAATTATGTCTAATTTAGATGCTGAACAGCTATCGGCTATTTTTTCGAAAATGAGCCCTGCTGATGCAGCGAAATTTACTGAACTACTTTCTCAACAATGAGGGGAGGTGAAAAAATGGATATCGCTATAATGCAAATGGCTTCTCAAAAAGTGCCGGTAGCAAAACAAAAGCAACCTCAAAGTCAGTCGGTTGAATCTGTAAAAACACCAGGAGAAACTCCTTCATTCGATAAAGTATTTAATGAGGCGGTTGCAACTTCTGATACTTCTGTACATCAACAATCTACAGACGATACAACAACAGGCACGCAAGAACAAGCGATAGCAGAAGCTTCTGAAGTAGTAGAGGCGGGTTCCTTACAAGCTTTATTTGACTTGTTAGGCATTGCCTATGATGAGAGTATGATGTTTGCAGAAATCGCTGGTGAAACAATAGCGATTGAGGAAATGCTTAATTTAGAGGACTTAACGGCAGCACTAGGTATGACAGAAGAGCAGCTTAAGGGCATAATCCAACAGCTGTTAGGTGAAGAAACACCGCTTAATGATGTTTGGTCCGTACTTGAGCAAGCGCCTGCGTTGTTAGCTCAAATCGCTTCAGCTCTTAAAGGGGAGCACAATATTGTAACACCAAAAGAAGCTGCACAAGTAGTAGAATTTTTAAAGCTGGCGCAAATGGTAGGGATGAAAACTGATACAGTTTATCAGCAAGAGTTCCAATTAGCGCAAACAAAGGATAGTTTACAGTCTTTAATTACAAGGCTTCAGCCTGTTCAACAACTCCAGCAGGAAGCACCGAAAACAGTGTTGTTTCAGCAGGTTGTGAAACAAGCTACTCAGCAGTCGTCAGCAAAGGAAACGGAGGCACCTCAAGTGAATGTTAACCATCAGCAGACGACTACACAAACGAAAACTGTAACTATTACATTACCAGCTGAACGATCAGCTCAATCAGAAGCGCTAGTTAAAGAAATTCAAAATTTATTGAATCGTAGTCAAATCTCTAATCAGCAAGGTTCAATGAAGCTTTTATTAAAGCTTTTCCCTGAAAATTTAGGGCAAATTCGTATTGAGCTTGTTCAAAAAGATGGCATTATGACAGCGCGATTACTTGCATCCACTGCGGTGGGGAAAGAATTGCTTGATTCTAACTTACAGCAGCTTAAAACGGCATTCGTAGCTCAAAATATTCAAATGGAGCGAATTGATGTAGCGCAATCACTTCAAGATGCAGGACGCAACTTACGTGATCAAAACTTCTTTAATAATTTCTTCCGTCAACAAGGGGAAGAGCAAGAAGAGAATAAAGAAGATGAAGATGAAGAGAAAAAATCCTTCAGCGAATTTTTAAGTGAGGAGGTATAGGTATGACAAAAACATCAGGTATTCCGGATAATTCTTATTTAAATACATCTAATATTATGTATACGACAAATAATGATAACGGTGCATTGGGTAAAGATGCCTTTTTAAAAATACTAATTACCCAGTTGCAAAACCAAGACCCAACAAACCCAATGGATGACCGTGAGTTTATATCGCAAATGGCTCAGTTTTCATCTTTAGAGCAGATGCAGAATATGACAAAAGCCATGGAAGCCTTATTGATGTCACAGATGGAAACACAATTAATGTCCTATACATCTTTTATCGGAAAAGAAGTAAAATGGCATGAGGTAACTGACAAAAAGGATGACCAAGGTAAGCCTATTATCGAAGAGGGTACGGGTGTAATCACGGAAGTTAAGTTTAAAGATGGCAGTCCAGTCTTTATATTAGATAGTGGAAAAGAAATTGCTCCGGGTAATATCTCGTCTATTCTAGCAAATGGTTCAACTGCTGGTGCTGAAAACCCATTCGCTCAGGCAAGTAAATTAATCGGTGAAAAGATTCAATATACTGAGGGCGATGTGACACTGCAGGCGACAATCGAAGCGATTACGAACAAAAATGGCATTATTGAGTATATTTTGAACAACGGTTCTCGTCTAACGAGAGAGCAGTTTACTTTATTATCAGATTTAGAAAATGAAGGTAATGAAAGCGATAAAGAAGAAAGTGAAACGGAAACTGTGTAAGAATGGGGTAAGAACATATGATGAATAAAATTACTATTCAACATGTTCCATTTCATCCAAATTTAAGGCCAGCGCCACCTACGCCTAGAACGGAAAAGCAATCCTTTTTAGAGCATCTACAACAAGCGCACCAAGAATTAAAAATTAGTAAACACGCTTCTGAAAGGATGCAGGAGCGAAATATTGAGATTTCTGATGAACAATGGCGGGAAGTAACCGAAAAGGTGAATGAAGCGCGTGAAAAGGGAGTAAAGCAGCCGTTAGTTATAATGGATCAAGCAGCCTTAATCGTTAGTGCAAAAAATGCCACGGTTATTACAGCAATGGATCGCCTTGAATCGAAGTCGCAATTATTTACAAATATTGATGGAACAATCGTACTATAGGCAGGACCTCAAGAGGATGCCTTTTATCGCTGACTGATTGAAGCGATACTTAATTCAGAAGGGAGAACGACAACTTATGTTACGTTCAATGTATTCAGGTATTTCAGGGTTACGCAACTTCCAAACAAAATTAGATGTAATTGGTAATAATATTTCCAATGTAAATACGTATGGATTTAAAAAAGGTCGTACAGTTTTTAAAGATTTAATTTCGCAAACGCAATCTGGTGCTTCAGGTACTTCTCAAACACGTGGTGGTACAAATGCAAAGCAAATTGGATTAGGTTCTCAATTAGCTGCGATTGATACAATTCATGGTAATGGTGCATTACAAAATACAGGGCGTACTTTAGACCTTGGGCTTGCTGGGGAAGGGTTCTTTATGGTTGCTGACTCTGAAGCGTATGCGCCAGGAACTCCGCCGACTCCAGGGGCTGCAACAGGGACTGAAAATATTGCATATACACGAGCAGGTAATTTTTATATGAACTCGGATGGATACTTAATCAACTCTGATGGTAAATATCTCGTAGGTTACGCGAATACTAATATTGATGCATACGATAGTCCGACAGGGGGCATTTCTAACTTCGACACAGAAAAGGATATAATAACTCCAGGAGCTAGTATTTACGATCCAACAACTGGTACATTCACTACATTTACTAATGATGTTGCGCCAATTCGTATTCCAACGACAGCACAATCATATAGTATCGGACAAGATGGGGTAGTTTCATTTACAGATGCTGAAGGAAAATTACAGTATGCAGGTACGATCATTTTAGCAAAATTCCCGAATGCTGAAGGATTAGAAAAAATGGGAAGTAACTATTTCAGAGAAACACAAAATTCTGGGGATATTTATGTGCAAGCAGGTACCCAGGATGGACTTGGAAAAATCGAATCTGGTTTCTTAGAAATGTCCAACGTTGACCTTTCAGAAGAATTCACAGAGATGATTGTTGCGCAGCGTGGATTCCAGGCAAATACGCGTATTATTACGACATCGGATGAAATTCTCCAAGAGCTAGTAAACTTAAAACGTTAATCTAGATTGATAATATAAAATTTCATTGCAAGGGAGGGTCGGGCCGGCTCTCATGGAGGACCCGGCCCCATTTCAATGATTGAACTTACTCGCCTAAATGGCAAGGCGTTTTCGTTAAACGCGTTATACATAGAGACAGTCGAAGCATTTCCTGACACAACCATTACGCTAACGACTGGGCGTAAATTTATCGTTTTAGAAACTGAGCAACAGGTGCGACAAAAGGTGAATGCCTTTTATCAACATATACAAATTTTATCAAACCCGCATCTAAGAGGTGATGAAAATGAAGAAGAATAAATTGTTAACAATAATGCTCATTATTATAGTTTCCATTACTTTAATCGGTGTGCTCGTGTTAGTTTTAACGACACAACTTAATAAAGAGCCAGAATCTGTAGAGGCTTCGATTGATGATATTATTTTAGCATCAGTAGATATTCCTGAAATTACAACAAATTTAGCAGACGGCGGTTATGCTCGCCTGCAGCTGAAAATTCAAACGGATAGTGAAGAAGCGGCAGAGGAATTAACAAAACGAGTATTCCAAGTAAACAACATCGTTATTCATGAATTATCTGAAATGGAAGTAAAAGATTTAGAAGGCAAGCAAGGAAAAGTACTATTTGAAAAAGCAATTAAAGCACATATTAACGAATTGATGCAAGAGGGTGAAGTACAGCAAGTTTATATAACTTCCTACATCATTCAGTAAAAGAAACATCTTGAAATGGAGGTGGGCAAATGGCAGGAGATGTGCTTTCCCAATCCGAAATTGATGCGCTGCTATCCGCTATATCCACGGGAGAAATGTCAGCAGATGAAATGAAAAAAGAAGATGAGGTTAGAAAAGTCAAGGTATATGACTTTAAACGCGCACTTCGTTTTTCTAAGGATCAAATTCGAAGTTTAACTAGGATTCATGAAAACTTTGCAAGATTACTTACGACATTTTTCTCAGCACAGCTTAGAACCTATGTCCAAATTACGGTTGCGTCTGTTGACCAAATACCGTTCGAAGAGTTTGTTCGTTCAATACCGAATATGACGTTAATAAACGTGTTTGAAGTACCGCCACTCGATGGTAACATACTAATGGAAATTAATCCGAACATTGCATATTCGATGTTGGATCGATTGATGGGTGGTTCAGGTTCAAGTCATAGTAATGTAGATAACTTAACAGAAATAGAAACAAAGATTATGACGAACTTATTTGAACGTTCATTTGATAACTTACGTGAAGCATGGGAAAATATTGTAGAAATTGATCCTATGCTCATAGAACTTGAAGTAAACCCGCAGTTTTTACAAATGATTTCACCAAATGAAACAGTAGTTGTTATTTCTTTAAATACGATTATTGGTGAAACAACGGGTATGATTAATATTTGTTTACCGCACGTAGTCTTAGAGCCAATCGTACCAAACCTTTCAGTGCGTTATTGGATGCAAACAAACACAAAAGCAATGTCGCCTGAACAAACGAAAATGCTTGAAACTCGTGTGAAACAAGCTTCTTTACCGGTTATTGCAGAATTAGGTACCACTACAATTTCAGTAGAAGATTTCTTAACAATGAGTGCTGGAGATGTCATTGATTTAGAACAAAAAATCACAGATCCGCTCGTATTAAAAGTAGGAACGCTACCTAAGTTTACTGTACAGCCAGGAAAATTAAACAAAAAAATGGCAATCCAGATTATCGACCCGTTGAAAGGAGATGACAGCGATGAGTGATGAAATGCTTTCCCAAGAAGAAATTGAAGCGCTATTAAGAGGCGAAACATTAGAAGATAAAAATCTAGATTCAGATTCAACAGATTCAACAGATTCAAATGATACACTTATTGTAGAAGACTATTTAAGTCTAATTGAACAAGATGCATTAGGAGAAGTGGGGAATATTTCCTTTGGTAGTTCGGCTACTGCACTTTCAGCTCTCTTAGGGCAAAAGGTTGACATTACAACTCCAAGTATTAGCATGATTAATCGTAACAAGCTAGAAGAGGAGTTTCCGCATCCGTATGTAGCTGTTCAAGTTGAATATACAATTGGCTTATCCGGAATGAATCTTCTAGTTATTAAACAATCAGACGCAGCTATTATTGCAGATTTAATGCTTGGTGGAGATGGTCTTAATCCCAAGCCTGAATTAGGTGAAATTCAATTAAGTGCCGTTCAAGAAGCGATGAATCAAATGATGGGCTCAGCTGCCACATCGATGTCTACTGTATTTAATAAAAAGGTGGATATTTCACCACCTTCAATAGATTTAATGAATATTTCTAAAAATGAAGGTCGAGATAATATACCAGATGAAGATTTACTGGTGCGTATTTCGTTCAGATTACGAATCGGTGAATTAATTGATTCAAATTTAATGCAATTACTCCCTTTAAACTTTAGTAAAAAAATAGTAAAGTCATTAATGGGAGAGAGTGAAGAGGAAGAGGTTGCTGCAACAGCTACAGCTCCAACACAAGAGCCTTTAGCACCTGTGCAACCTTCTATACAATCAGCTCCTACGCAATCGTCGATGCAACAGGTACCTCAGCAACCGATGTACGAGCAACCAATGTATGGACAAACTGCAGCACCTGTATATCAGCAACCGATGTATCAAACGCCGCCACAGCCTATGCAACAACCAGTTAATGTTCAGCAAGCTCAATTTACTAGCTTTGAAGCGGCAAATATTACGCAATCTGAAGCGCGTAATTTAAACATGCTTTTAGACATTCCACTACAAGTAACTGTAGAGTTAGGTCGTACAAAGCGCTCCGTAAAAGAGATATTAGAACTATCTAGTGGTTCAATTATTGAACTCGATAAACTCGCTGGTGAACCTGTTGATATTTTAGTAAATAGTCGTTTAATTGCTAAAGGCGAAGTAGTAGTAATTGATGAAAACTTCGGTGTACGTATTACAGATATTTTAAGCCAAGCAGATCGCTTGAATAATTTAAGATAGTTTTAATTGGAGGAATCTTACTATGTCTAAAAAGATTTTAATTGTTGATGATGCAGCGTTTATGCGCATGATGATCAAAGATATTTTAACGAAAAATGGATTTGAAGTCGTTGGAGAAGCTGCTGATGGTGTTCAAGCAGTAGAAAAGTACAATGAATTACGTCCTGATTTAGTAACGATGGATATTACAATGCCTGAAATGGACGGCATTGCTGCATTAAAGGCAATTAAAGGAACTGATCCAAGTGCAATTGTCATAATGTGTTCTGCAATGGGACAACAAGCTATGGTAATTGATGCCATTCAAGCGGGTGCAAAAGATTTCATCGTTAAGCCTTTCCAAGCTGATCGTGTAATTGAAGCAATTCAAAAAGCATTAGGTTAAAAAGATGCCTGAAAAAAAATCATTACATTACTTATGGATGGTTTTTGCATTACTGTTGGTTATGAACTTTGTGGTACCCACACAATTCGTTGCTGCCTCGCAAGGTAATCAAATGATTACCGATTGCATAGAAGATAAGAGCAAATGCGAGGATAGCGATGTAACAGATGCTGAAACGGAAGGTACTGAATCGGCATCTGGTATGGGTCTACTAGAATACATAAAAATCCTGTTATCTTTAGTTTTTGTAATAGGACTACTAATAGCAGTACTCAAGTTTTTAAATAAGCGTAATTTAAACTACCAGCAAAATAGTGTGATTCGAAATATTGGTGGTTTATCCGTTGGAGCGCAAAAATCCGTACAGCTTCTGCATATAGGAGATCGGTTGTACATCGTTGGTGTGGGAGAAGATGTTCACCTACTAAATGAGATTAAGGATCCAAACGAAATCGCGCAAATTTTAAAAATATATAATGATAAACAAAGTAATGCATCAACCTCTCCTTATATTGCCGAACTTTTTGCCAAATTCAAAACGAAAAAAGCCCCTGTCGATGAACAGCAGAACGGACAAGGCTTTAGCGAAATTTTAGATAAACGTTTATCTGAAATAAAAAAAGAGCGTAGTGATGAATTGGAAAGATGGAAAGAAAAGGAGAACGATAAAAAATGACAGATTTCATATCGATCTTTTCTGAAAGCGATCCAACGAACGTCTCTACATCTGTGAAACTGTTAATCTTATTAACAGTTCTTTCTTTAGCACCAAGCATTTTAATTTTAATGACTTCGTTTGCGCGTATTGTAATAGTACTATCTTTTACAAGGACTGCATTAGCTACCCAGCAAATGCCTCCAAATCAAGTGATAATAGGTCTTGCCTTATTTTTAACCTTCTTTATTATGGCGCCAACCTTTCAGCAAGTAAATGAACAAGCTCTCCAACCTTTATTCGACGAGGAAATAGGTTTAGAGGAAGCGTATGAAAGAGCGGCAGTCCCTTTTAAAGAGTTTATGGCTAAACATACTAGACAAAAGGATTTAGAACTATTTATTGAGTACAATCAGGCTGAACGTCCAGAAGCTATTGAAGATATCCCGTTAACAATGCTTGTACCTGCTTTTGCATTGAGCGAAATTAAAACGGCATTTCAAATGGGCTTTATGATTTTCATTCCATTTTTAGTAATCGATATGGTAGTCGCAAGTACACTCATGTCGATGGGGATGATGATGTTGCCACCGGTTATGATTTCGTTACCATTTAAAATACTGCTATTTATATTAGTAGATGGATGGTATCTAGTAATGAAATCTTTACTTCAAAGTTTTTAGGGGATGATACAGTATGACACAGGAAATGGTCATTTCAATTGCAGAAAGAGCGGTATATGTTGTCCTAATTACTTCTGGGCCTTTGTTACTTGTTGCACTTGTATCAGGTTTAATCGTGAGTATTTTCCAAGCTACCACATCTATTCAAGAGCAAACATTAGCATTTGTACCGAAAATTGTTGCGGTTCTTGTCGCGATTATATTTTTTGGGCCGTGGATGATATCTCAAATGACAAATTATTTTTATGATATTTTAAATAATTTAGTTCGATACATAGGGTGATACGATGGCTGAATTAGTTCCAAAAATATCAATTCTACTATTAATATTTGTAAGGGTTTCTGCTTTTTTCGTATCAGTCCCGTTGTTTTCGTATCGTACGATTCCGCCTCAAGTGAAAATCTCTTTAGCATTCGTTTTATCGTGGATGATGTACTATACATTTTCGATTGAGGCACTTCCGATTAACGGTGATTACATATTGCTAGTTTTGAAGGAAGCGGTAATAGGTCTAACACTAGGGATTACAGCATACATCATTCTTTCTGCTGTACAAATTGCAGGGAGTTTTATTGATTTCCAAATGGGATTTGCGTTAGCCAATATTGTGGATCCTCAAACAGGGGCACAAAGTCCTTTAATGGGGCAGTTTTTCAACTTTTTAGCCCTATTAGTGTTACTAGCGATTAATGGTCATCACTTAATTCTAGACGGGATTTTCTATAGCTATCAGTTTATGCCTATTGATCAATTTTTTCCGAATTTCGGTAGTGAAAACACAGTAGAATTTTTCATGAAGCTGTTCGTAGCTGTATTTGCTGTAGCGTTTCAAATGTCGGCTCCAATAATTGCAACTTTATTCTTAGTTACATTAGCTTTAGGAATTACAGGTAAAACTGTGCCTCAGCTTAATATTTTTGTTGTTGGTTTCCCGATAAAAATTGCAGTTGGTTTTATTATCCTCATCATTACAATGGGTGTTTTGGTCGAGGTAATGCAAAGTTTAATCGAGATGATGATTGTGTCGTTACGTAATTTGATGGTTATTTTAGGTGGTGCTTAAGTATGAAGCTATTAGTTTCATTAAATCTTCAATTTTTTGCAGGAGAAAAAACAGAAAAAGCAACACCGAAGAAACGTCAAGATGCTCGGAAAAAGGGACAAGTGTTAAAAAGCCAGGATGTAACAGCAGCCATTCTATTGCTTCTTATGTTTATGTTTTTAATATTTGCTGCCCCAATGATGCAAAATGGATTATTTTCCTTTTTACATCAAGCATTCCAGCGATATATGTTAATTGAAACATTAACAGCTGAAACTGCAATGGAAATTTATGTCGAATCACTTAAGCAAATGGCGATTATCGTTTTACCCATTATGGTCATTGCTGTCGTTGCAGGTATTGGAGCTAACTATTTGCAGTTTGGATTTTTATTTACGACTGAAACTTTAAAATTCGATTTAAAGAAAATTGATCCGATAAAGGGTATAAAAAAAATTATTTCAGTTCGAGCCATTATTAATTTAGTAAAGTCGTTATTAAAAATATCTTTTATTGGTGCGGTAACGACATTTGTAATTTGGGTGAATCTGGATGAAGTTTTATCACTATCCTTTCAAAGTCCATGGGAAACTTTAACAACGGTTGCGTATTTATCTGCATTGATGGGGGTTGCAGCCTCTATTATGCTCTTGCTGATTGCCCTTCTTGACTATATATATGAGAAGTTTGAATATGAAAAGCAATTAAAAATGTCAAAGCAAGACATTAAGGATGAGCATAAAAATGCAGAAGGTGACCCACTTATTAAATCTAAAATTAAGCAACGTCAGCGTGAGATGGCCATGCGTCGTATGATGCAAGAAGTACCGCATGCAGATGTCGTTATTACAAACCCGACTCACTATGCGATTGCTCTTAAATATGATGAAGAAAATATGGACGCGCCACGTGTTATTGCAAAGGGTACAGACTTTGTTGCTCAAAAAATAAAGATGATTGCTAATGAACATAACGTCATTATGGTGGAAAATCGTCCACTTGCGCGTGCGATGTATGATCAAGTAGAAATTGGTGATCCAGTGCCAGAAGAATTTTTCAAGGCGGTAGCAGAAATTTTAGCTTATGTATACCGAATTAAACGTAAGATTTAAAACACGTAACATTAGGAGGGAAAACCATGCAAGTTCGCGATTTAGGGGTTTTAGGTGCGGTTATTTTAATCGTAGCGATGCTCATCATCCCTCTACCAACATGGTTACTAAGTTTCTTAATTATTATTAACATTACATTAGCCCTATTAGTATTATTAACATCGATGAATATGAAGGAAGCGTTAGATTTCTCTATTTTTCCTACGGTAATATTACTGTTGACATTGTTTCGACTTGCTTTGTCTGTTTCTACGACTCGAGCAATTCTTGCAAATGGAGATGCGGGAGATGTAGTAGATACATTTGGTAATTTCGTAACAGGTGGAAATATTTTAGTCGGTCTCGTTATTTTCTTGTTACTAGTTATTATTCAATTTATCGTTATTACAAAAGGTTCCGAACGTGTTGCTGAGGTAGCAGCACGATTTACTTTAGATGCGATGCCAGGTAAGCAAATGAGTATTGATGCGGATTTAAATGCAGGTATTATTTCTGAAAAAGATGCTCGTGAACGTCGTGATAAGGTTGCGGGCGAGGCTGACTTTTATGGAGCTATGGACGGTGCGACAAAATTCGTAAAAGGTGATGCGATCGCCTCAATAATCATGGTATTTATCAATCTATTAGTAGGTATGATTATTGGAATAGTACAAATGGAAATGGCATTCGGCGAGGCTGCTAATCACTTCTCTATTTTAACTGTAGGTGATGGACTAGTATCACAAATTCCTGCTCTATTAATTTCAACTGCAACAGGTATCGTTGTTACGCGTGCAGCTTCTGATGGCAATTTAGGTGTGGATATTACAAATCAATTATTTGCACAGTCAAAATTACTTTATGTTGCAGCTGCTACAATTCTTTTACTAGGATTATTTACACCGATTCCAGGATGGATTACATTACCAATCGCTGCTTCACTTGCAATAGGCGCGTTCTTGATGAATCGTAAAAAAGAGGAAGATCCAGAAGAATTACTTGAGCTTGAACAAGAGGTTGCTACTGATACAATGAAGAGTCCAGAAAATGTAGTTAATTTATTAAGTGTTGACCCGATCGAATTTGAGTTTGGTTACGGCTTAATTCCATTAGTAGATGCGGCGCAAGGAGGGGACCTACTTGACCGAGTAGTCATGATTCGTCGTCAATTGGCTCTTGAACTGGGGATTGTTATCCCAGTCGTTCGTATTCGCGATAATATTCAGCTTCAACCGAATGAATATCGAATAAAAATAAAAGGTAATGAAATGGCTAGAGGCGAGTTATTACTTGATCACTATTTAGCGATGAGTCCAGGCGATGATGATTCAATCGATGGGATTGATACAATTGAGCCTTCATTCGGACTACCAGCAAAATGGATTACTGAGGTAGTAAAGGAAGATGCCGAAATGCTTGGCTATACTGTTGTTGATCCACCAAGTGTTGTATCTACGCATTTAACAGAAATGATTCGTGCAAATGCGCATGAATTACTGGGACGTCAGGAAACAAAGCAGCTTATCGATCATTTACGCGAAACTCATGCCATTTTAGTTGATGAGCTTACTCCTGCTCCTCTTTCTATAGGAGAAATTCAAAAAGTGTTGGCAAAGTTATTAAGAGAAAATGTATCTATTCGTAATTTACCAATTATTTTTGAAACACTCGCTGATTATTCGAAATTGACGAGTGATACAGATATTTTAACTGAATATGTACGACAGGCATTAGCTCGCCAGATCACTTCACAATTTGTGAATGGACAACCGGCATTAAAGGTAATTACTGTTTCTGGGAAAGTTGAAAAATTAGTAGCAGATAGTATACAGCAAACGGACCATGGGAATTACCTAGCGATGGACCCGCAAGAATCACAATATGTGCTTGAAGCCATTGCAAAGGAAGTGGAGCGTGTTTCGTTTATTGAGCAATCACCACTTATTTTATGTTCGCCGGGGGTTCGGTTGTATGTTCGCCAGCTTACAGAACGTTACTTCCCGCAAATTCCGATATTATCCTATAATGAACTAGATGCAGCAGTTGAAATACAAAGTGTCGGGGTGGTGAATGTAGAATGAAAATGAAGAAATATTATGCTCCATCTATTGCAGAAGCAATGAAGCTCATTCGTGCTGATTTAGGTGATGATGCAGTTATTTTAAATTCAAAAGTAGTTGTTACAAAGAAGTTATTCGGATTAGTTAAACAAAAAAGCTTTGAAGTAGTAGCAGGGGTGGACACGATGGAGAAAAAGTCAGTCGTTCCACCACTGCCAGATATTTCTCAAGTACCATCGACAAATGGGCAACCTGTTATGGATTCATACGTTGTACAGGATCAGAAGAGAGAAAATACTACAATAAACGAAGAATTAAAAAAGGAAATAGCAGATTTAAAATCGATTATGCAATCGATGCAAAGGCAAACAATTCAATCCCAATATCCAGATGAACTCTTGCCTTTTGTAGATTATTTAAAGCGTCAAGAGCTAAGCAAAGAGCTCATCACAGCGATTAGTGATGAGCTTTTTATGTATTTTAAAAATAGTGAACAGGAAATTCAGTTTGAAGAAATGCGTGCTTTAGCAGAGAACTATTTGCGAGAAAGATTAGCTCACCTTCCAATTCAAGCCTTATCGTATGAAAAACAATTCATTAATGTGCTTGGACCTACAGGGGTTGGTAAAACAACGACGATTGCGAAAATGGCTGCAAGAGCGGTTTTAGAAAATAAGAAAAAAGTAGGGTTTATCACTACAGATACATACCGTATTGCAGCGATTGAACAGCTGAAAACTTATGCTGGTTTATTACAGGCACCGGTCGAAATTGTCTATAACGTAGAAGATTATAAGGCAGCAATCGAGAAATTAGCTCATTTAGATATTGTTTTTATCGATACAGCAGGAAGAAACTATAAAGAAGCAAAATATGTAAACGATTTACAAAAGCTAGTTGATTTTAGTGAACAGGCCGAATCCCTACTAGTACTTTCATTAACTGCTAAAGAAAGAGATTTAGAGGCTATTATTGATCAGTTCGAGCAGCTTCCTATTGGGAAATTTATCTTTACGAAGTTAGATGAAACAAATTCCGTTGGCACTATGTTCAATTTAATGATTAAATATAATAAAGGACTTGCTTACTATACGGATGGACAAGAAGTACCAGAGGATATTGAGCAACCAGACCTAGATAAATTATTTGAATTGTTCTTTCAAGGAGAAGATTAATGAGAGATCAAGCGGAAAAATTAAGGATGAAAATGCTTGAAAGTGAAGGTGCTTTAGGGAAATCTATAGCTGTAGTTAGTGGGAAAGGCGGAGTAGGTAAAAGTAATTTTACGATGAATTTCGCCACACTACTTGCAAAAGAAGGTAAAAGAGTAGTTATTTTAGATATGGATATCGGCATGGGAAATATTCACATTCTAATTGGGAAAAGTGTACAATATAGTTTGAAGGACTATTTAGAAGGAAACTTGACTATTACAGAAGTTATGTACGAAGGTCCGAATGATTTACATTATATTTCCGGAGGCTCTGGAATGGGCTCACTTCTTGATTGGTCAGGTAATACGTTTGATTTATTAATAGAAGCATTCGAACATCTTCAAAAATCATTTGACTATATCTTGTTTGATATGGGCGCAGGAGCTACAAATTGGTCGCTGGAGCTACTAGTTTCCGTAGATGAAATTATTGTAATTTCTACTGCAGAACCGACAGCGATTATGGATGCCTATTCGATGATGAAATATATTAATTTAAAAGATAGTCAAAAAACTTTCTATTTATTATGTAACCGAGCCTTTACGGTAGAGGAGGGGCGAGAAACAGTAAATCGTCTTCATAGTGCAATGAATAAATTTTTGAAGAAAGAATGTGTCATTTTAGGTTCTTTACCTGAAGACCCAATCGTCCGTAAAGCAGTAAGAGAACAAGTGCCTTTTACGATTTCATATCCAGATGCACCGATTACAAAGACGATGAGGCAAATAGTTCAACGTTTTATTCATCACAGGGAAGATGAAGTTCATGCCCCAATAGAATCAAAAAATTTCTTATCAAAGCTTAAAAGTATTTTCTCGAAAGGACGTGATTAATTGGACTTCTCAAACAAAAGCAAGCTATTAATTGTTGATGACTCTGCTTTTATGAGAAAACTAATTAGCGACTTTTTTGTAGGTAATTCGAAAGTTGAAATTGCCGGTACGGCACGTAATGGGAAAGATGCAATCAAGAAAATTCAACAGTTAAAACCTAATGTTGTAACAATGGATGTAGAAATGCCAGAAATGAATGGTCTAGATGCCTTAAAAGAAATCATGACGATTTGTCCAGTTCCAGTAATCATGCTTTCGAGTACAACTCAAAGAGGTGCTGACAATACATTAACGGCGATGGAATATGGGGCAGTTGATTTTGTTGCAAAGCCAAGTGGTACTATTTCTTTAGATTTACACAAAATTAAAGAAGAGCTAGTGCATAAAGTTGAGCAAGCAACAGAAGTATCGGTTGCAAAATTAAAAAAGCCATTAAATATTAGTAAACCTCAAGAAGAGAAATCAATAATAAATTCTAAAGTTTTTGCAACATCGAGTAAACCTACAATGATTAGCAAAAAGGGAGCGGTGTCGAATGTATCTCTTCAATCGACTTTAAAAAAAGAGTGGAGCAAATCATCAAAAAAAATCGTACTTATCGGTACTTCTACAGGTGGGCCGCGTGCACTGCAGGAAGTTATAACAAAAATACCTGCGAACATTCAAGCACCAATTTTAATTGTACAGCATATGCCAGCTGGTTTTACTAAATCGCTTGCAACAAGGCTCGATCAATTAAGTGAGATCACTGTAAAAGAGGCAGAACATGGCGATATATTACAAAATGGAGTAGCGTATATTGCACCTGGAGGTTACCATTTGAAGCTACGAAAGGTTGGTACATCTTTTGCTATCGTGCTTGATCAAACAGAACCTCCTCGTTCAGGTCATCGCCCATCAGTTGATGTCATGTTTGAAGATGTAAGTAAGTATCAAGACCTTGATAAAATTGCAGTTATCATGACTGGAATGGGATATGACGGTTCGAAAGGTTTAATAGCTTTAAAACAAAAGGGTAACGTAATGGCCATTGCAGAGTCAGCAGAAACATGTATCGTATATGGAATGCCTAAAGCTGCCGTGGAAACGCAGCTTGTAGATGAAATAGCAGATGTTGACGATATTGCACAAAGTATTATGAAATTTATGTTTTAAAGGGGTGTCCTCTTATGGAAGTAAACCAATATTTAGAAATGTTTATCGATGAAAGTAAAGAACATTTACAAGCTTGTAGCGAGCATTTATTAGAGCTAGAAAAAAATCCAGAAGATTTAGCAATCGTTGGTGAAATCTTCCGTTCGGCACATACGTTAAAAGGTATGTCGGCTACGATGGGGTTTGAGGATTTAGCGGATTTAACGCATAAAATGGAAAATGTATTAGATGCGATTCGTAACGAAAAAATTAAAGTAACACCTGAAATTTTAGATGTAGTATTTGAATCGGTGGATCACCTAGAGGAAATGGTAATGGATATTGCTAGTGGTGGTGATGGTAAGCGAAATGTTCAAGGAACTGTTGAACAATTAAAACGTATTGAATCAGGTGAGGTTGCTATAGCAGCGCCTGCTAACTTAGAACAAGCATCGGCTACGGCTGAGCAAGCTGCTACAACAACGGAACTAAAACTAGTGTACGATGATTTTGAAAAAACGATCCTACATCAATCAGCCGATCAAGATTATAAAGCATATGAAATTACTGTAGTCCTTCGCGAGGATTGCTTATTGAAGGCAGCTCGTGTGTTTATGGTATTTGAAATATTAGAGAAAAATGGAGATGTCATTAAATCATCACCTTCTGTAGATAGGTTAGAAGAAGAACAGTTTGATAGTATTTTCTACGTAGCTTTCATTTCAAAAGAAAGTGCAGAAGATTTACAGAAAAAATTATTAAAGGTATCAGAGGTTGAAACGGTTGAAGTAACCGAAATTCACCCGTCCTCGTTTAAAGAATCTAGTGTAATAGAGGAAGCACCTGTTAGACAAGTTGAGGCTACACCACCTGCAACTCAGGCAGTTGCTCCTGTATCAAATACTGCGGACAAAAAAGCAGCGCCAACAAATAATAAAACAACAGCTGTAGCGACAAGTAAAACAATTCGTGTAAATATTGAACGCTTAGATGTGTTAATGAATTTATTCGAAGAGCTAGTAATTGATCGTGGACGATTGCAATCTATTGCTTCTGAAGTGAATCATGGAGAATTAAACGAAACAGTTGAGCGTATGAGTCGAGTAATGGGCGACTTACAAAATATTATTTTAACAATGCGTATGGTACCTGTGGAAACAGTATTCAATCGTTTCCCAAAAATGGTTCGTCAATTATCACGTGATTTAAATAAAAAAATTAACTTAGAAATTATCGGTGCGGAAACAGAGTTAGACCGTACAGTTATTGATGAAATTGGTGATCCATTAGTTCACTTAATTCGAAACTCGCTTGATCATGGTATTGAAAGTCCTGAAATTCGTCGCTCCAAAGGTAAGCCGGAAGAGGGGACAGTTCAGCTACGTGCTTATCATAGCGGAAACTATGTATTTATTGAGATAGAAGATGATGGTGCCGGTATTAATCGTGAGAAGGTACTAGCAAAAGCGCTTTCTAAGGGTGTTGTTTCCCAAGAAGTGGCAAATTCTTTGTCTGATAAGCAAATTAATGAGCTTATTTTAGCTTCAGGCTTCTCAACAGCAGATGTCATTTCCGATGTATCTGGTAGAGGCGTGGGATTAGATGTTGTAAAAACAACAATTGAATCCCTTGGAGGTAATATATCCATTGAGTCTACACAAAATGTAGGGTCAGTATTTTCAATTCAATTACCGTTAACCCTATCAATTATTTCAGTTATGTTAGTTGAAATTGAAAAAGAAATTTATGCAATTCCGCTTTCATCTATTATTGAAACGTCTATTATTCGTAATTCAGATATTTTAAATGCACACAATCAAAAGGTGATTGATTTCCGTGGCAAAGTAGTTCCTTTAATATTCTTAGAGGAAGTATTCGAAGTGCCTCGTAATGAAGCAGTAGAAGATGAATTCCATTCAGTTGTGATCGTTCGTAAAGGTGAGAAACTAGCAGGTTTAGTGGTAGATTCATTTATCGGTCAGCAAGAGATTGTTTTAAAATCACTGGGTAATTACTTAACAAACATTTTTGCAATTTCTGGTGCAACAATTTTAGGTAATGGGAAAGTAGCGTTAATTGTAGACTGTAATGCTCTTATGTAGGAAATAGGATGAATAAAGAGGTGTAGAATATGACAAATGCTGTTGAGCAAGATTACATTAAAGTGATTGTATTTCAATTAGCAGATAAAGAATATGCAATACCGGTATCATATGTACGCGGTATTGAAAAATTAATGCACATTACGCGTGTTCCGAAAACACCACGCTTTGTTAAAGGTGTTATTAATTTACGTGGGGTCGTTACGCCAATCATCGATCTACGTGAGCGTTTTGGAATTGTTGGCTCGACGAACGAGGATACAACACGTATCATCATTATTCAACTAGAGGATATGGAAGTGGGCTTTGTCGTTGATTCAGCAAACGATGTATTAGACATTCAAACGACATCTATTGAGCAGCAGCCAGAAGTCGTAGGTTCTCTAGAGGAAGAATTCATTTCAGGTGTAGCAAAATTAGATAAACGTTTACTTATTTTGTTACATTTAGACAAAGTGTTAAATCCATTAGGGTAAAAGATTAATTTTCTAGGTGGGTTTCCCGCCTAGAATCTACTAAAGTAGGGGTCAAAAAAGATGAATTTCCATCAAAAAATTACTTCATTACATTTAGATGTATTAAAGGAAATAGGGAATATCGGAGCGGCACATGCAGCGACTGCGCTATCTGACTTATTAAATAAGAAGATTGATATGCGTGTTCCGAAGGTAGAAATGGTTTCTTTTAATGATATGATGGAGCTTGCTGGTGGCTCTGAGACATATGTTGTAGGGATTTTTTTACGCATTGAAGGTGATGCGGAAGGTAGTATGTTTTTCGTATTGCCGATCGAACAAGCGAATCGATTTATTCGAAGACTTATTCGAGATGAATCATTTGACTTTACACAGCCTCCAGTACCGGAGCTAGGATTATCTGCAATGCAGGAAATGGGGAATATATTATCTGGTTCTTACTTATCGGCCCTATCCGATTTTACGGGACTGAAAATTTATCCAACTGTACCTGGGTTAAGTGTAGATATGTTTGGTGCAATCATTAGTATTGGACTCATTGAGTTATCGCATGTTAGTGATCATGTCATTGTAATAAATACATCCATTTTTGACGAAGAATTAGCAGATAGTGAATCGGTACAAGGGCATTTCTTCCTATTACCTGATCCGGATTCGTTTGAGTCTATTTTTAAAGCACTTGGAGTGTCTCAAGGATGATTCTACAATCGAATCAAGTAGTTAAAGTCGGAATTGCTCAAATGGATGTAGTAAAAGTACCTAATACGATTCGGACTTCAGGTTTAGGATCTTGTGTAGGTGTTATTTTATATGATGACTCAAAGCAAATAGCAGGTTTAATTCATGTGATGTTACCAGATTCTAGTTTAAGTCGGGCGGATTCGTTAAATGTGGCGAAATTTGCAGACACTGGGATTCAAGCATTAATTGATTTGTTAAAATTAGAAGGGGTTCAACCTTTTAAGTTAAAGGCGAAAATTGCAGGTGGAGCCCAAATGTTCCAATTTACATCAGATAGAGATTCTATGCGAATTGGTCCACGTAATGTGGAAGCGGTTAAGGCGGAGCTTCGCAAAAGTGGAATTCCGATTGTAGCAGAAGATACGGGCGGCAATAGCGGTCGAACAATTGAATTTAATCCGAGTACGTCGAAATTAAATATTCGCACAGTTAATCAAGGAGTGAGTGAGATATGATGTTTGGCTCAATTTTATATAACTGCTGGGCGGCATTAATTGGCTTTACAGTTTATTTTTTTGTTGCTCTTCAAAAAACAATTGTGCTGCCATTAAATGTACTATTAGGCTCTTTTATCGCAGCCTTAATCGTATTTCTTTGTATGTTCCCTGTTCGAATGTTTTTATCGTATATTTTTTATACACCAAAGGAGATTGAATTCCATCAAATTGAACAGTTAACGGATGAACAATCTGATCTTCCAAGTATTTCGCCCCATGCTGGTAATAAGACTTCGACAGTGGAGTTTGAGGACGAAAGTACGGAAGAAATTGCAAAAGTCGTACGTACAATGATGCATACAGAAGAGGGAACTATGCCAAGTCGTTCATAATTATAGATAAAAATTTGAAAAGAGTCGACAAATCGGCTCTTTTTTCGTGTTTTTATTGTATTTTTATAATATCTTAAAAAACATTTAGTCCTATTGGTGCGTGTGTAAAATAGTATTCTATTTGCTATAATATAGGTAGTAATATTTGTTTCAAAGAGAGGTGGATACGGGTGACACAATCAATTCTAAATGATGAACAAAAACTTTGGAATAGCTGGATTAACAATCGGGATCCACAAGCAGGCGACATATTAGTGAAAAAATATAAGTCACTTGTTTCCTATCATGTGCAACGAATCGGTGCAGGTTTACCTAAAAATGTTTCAAGAGATGACTTAGTTAGCTTAGGGATGATGGGGTTATTTGATGCGCTTAATAAATTTGATATAAATAGAGATTTGAAATTCGACACCTATGCTTCATTTCGTGTTCGTGGCGCTATTATTGATGGTTTAAGAAAAGAAGATTGGTTACCAAGAACTGCTCGAGAAAAGGCGAAAAAGCTCGAGGCTCAAATTGAACAATTAGAACAAAAATTAATGCGACATGCAACACCTGAAGAGTTAGCAGACCATATGAATTTACCCGTTGAAGAGGTGTACCAAACAGTACAAGAACATTTCTTCTCAAATGTACTTTCGATAAATGAACAGCAACAGGACCAAGAAGAATTGGAAGCGAAGGCCTTTGTTATTCGGGATGATAATTCGAGAACTCCTGAGCAAGAAATTATTCACTCAGAGTTATTAGCAGATTTAGCCCAAAATATTGAAAAGCTAAATGAAAAGGAGCAACTCGTTCTTAGTTTGTTTTATACGGAAGAGCTAACACTAACAGAGATTGGTGAGATGCTAGAGCTTTCCACATCAAGGATTTCACAAATTCATTCGAAGGCATTATTTAAACTACGAAAATTATTATCTTCTGAAATGATGAATGTTTAGGAGGGTTGAAGATGAGTTTAAAAGGTATAGAATTACAAATTGCTATTCCTAAAACATTTGATGCAGGTAAAATTGCAGATCAACATCAACAAAATACAATCCACCAGCAAATGAATGCCAATGAAGCATTGAAGAAAGAAATTGAACGGAAGCAATTAGCGGTAAATGATACGGAAGATATGGATGCTATTTCTGAGGAAGAAGAGCGTGAAGGAAATGCTAGCAACCAATCGATGCTATCGAAAAAAAAGGATAAAGAGCAAGAAAAACAAACAGCGAAACATCCATTTAAAGGGAACTTTATTGATTTTAGCGGATAGGAGAAACAATGGTGGAAATATTACTCATTGTACTATTTATTTTACAGCTAATTAGCTTTTATTTAATTATTTTATTAAACAGTAAAATTGCGAGGTTTAAGGATTTAGAAATTCGGCAGGATCAAGTAATTCGTGAAATGGATAACTCGATTGGTGCGTACTTAATGGAGTTGAAAGAGGAAAATGATAGACTTATTAAGGAGCTTTCGAAAGTTCAGCAGGCTCCTACCTCATCGACAAGTTTTCAGCAACCAGTAGTAGAGGAGCTTCCAAAGCCTAGTGCTGTTCAGGGAATTAATACAGGATTAGAATCGGTGTTGCTGAAGGGAAAAGAGCCAGCGCAGTTAGAGCTCACACATAAAACGCTTATACCGAAAACCTTTGCTGCAAATGCATATAATAAACAACAAGGACCAACAGATCAATTATCTAATAAAGAATTACCTGTTGAGCAAAAAGAGCAGGATGATCAATTTACGAACTTGTCATTGTTTGAGCGGGAAGTGATCCGATTACATAAAGAAGGAAAAACGATAGAAGAAATCGCTAAAAAAACACAAAAAGGGAAAACGGAAATTGAGCTATTAATTAAATTCCATTCGTAAAATAGTTGCATGACCTAGACAACGTATGTTATATTAGCTATCGGTGTTAACAATACACACGCATTTTGATGTAGTAAGTGGTGCTCTAGTGACTAGGGTTGCTTGTTACAGATGAAAAATGCGGAGGAAAAAAACCAAACATTTAGGAGGAAACACTCATGTCAGTAATTTCAATGAAACAATTACTTGAAGCTGGTGTACATTTCGGTCACCAAACTCGCCGTTGGAACCCAAAAATGAAGAAATATATCTTCGTTGAGCGTAACGGTATCTACATTATCGATTTACAAAAAACAGTAAAAAAATTAGAAGAAGCTTATGACTTCATGCGCCAAGTTGGCCAAGATGGCGGCAAAGTTCTTTTCGTTGGTACGAAAAAACAAGCTCAAGAAGCTATCAAAGAAGAAGCAGAGCGTTCTGGTAACTACTATATTAACCAACGTTGGTTAGGTGGTACTTTAACTAACTTCGGTACGATTCAAAAACGTGTTGCACGTATGAAAGAAATCGAAAAAATGGAAGAAAACGGCACTTTCGACGTACTTCCTAAAAAAGAAGTTATCCAACTTAAAAAAGAACACGAGCGTCTAGTTAAATTCTTAGGCGGTATCCGTGATATGACAGCTATTCCGGACGTAATGTTCGTAGTTGACCCTCGTAAAGAGCGTATCGCTGTTGCGGAAGCGCGTAAATTAAACATCCCTCTAGTAGGTATTGTTGATACAAACTGTGACCCAGATGAAATCGACTATGTTATCCCTGCTAACGACGATGCTATTCGTGCTGTTAAATTATTAACTGCTAAAATGGCTGATGCTTTAATCGAGTCTAAACAAGGTGAATCAGAAGCTCCAGCTGTAGAAGAAGTAGTAGCAGCTGAGTAATGCACTACGACAAAAAGGTGATAAGTGGATGATCCCTCTTATCACCTTTTTTTGAGAAATTCTTATGCTTGTATTATAATGCTTGCAAAAGACGTCAAACGGAAGCTATTACAACATTATTAGCTAAGTATATACCCGAGGAGGAAACTCAAATGGCAATTACTGCTCAATTAGTAAAAGAATTACGTGAAAAAACTGGCGCAGGTATGATGGACTGCAAAAAAGCACTTGTAGAAACAGATGGTAACTTAGAAGCTGCAATCGATTTCTTACGTGAAAAAGGTTTAGCTGCTGCTGGTAAAAAAGCAGACCGTATCGCTGCAGAAGGAACTACTTTCGTTTTAGAACAAGGTAACGAAGCAATCATTTTAGAAGTAAACGCTGAAACTGATTTCGTTGCGAAAAACGATAAATTCCAAGTACTGGTTGCTTCTTTAGCTGAGCAATTATTAGCTGCGAAACCAGAATCAGTAGAAGTAGCTTTAGAGTTAGAAAAAGACGGCGTAAAAATTGCTGATCAAATTTCTACAGCTATCGCGACAATCGGTGAAAAAATCACTCTTCGTCGTTTTGAAATCAAAACAAAAACTGATGGAGATGCATTCGGTGCTTACTTACACATGGGTGGTAAAATCGGTGTATTAGTTCAATTAAATGGTACTACTGACGCTGCTGCTGCTAAAGATGTAGCTATGCACATCGCTGCAATTAACCCAACTTATGTATCTCGTGACGAAGTTTCTGCTGAAGAAGTTGAACGTGAGCGTAAAGTATTAACTGAGCAAGCGTTAAACGAAGGTAAACCAGAAAACATCGTTGCTAAAATGGTTGAAGGTCGTCTTGGTAAATACTTCGAAGACGTTTGCTTACTTGACCAAACTTTCGTTAAAAATTCGGATCAAAAAGTTCGCGATTTCGTGAAATCAACTGGTGGTAACGTAACTGGCTTCATCCGTTATGCAGTTGGTGAAGGTATCGAAAAACGTGAAGATAACTTTGCTGAAGAAGTAATGAGCCAACTTAAAGGCAACTAATACTAAATAATTGATTGTTTTACAAGTTGTAAGGCAATTGCAACAGTAGGGAGCACATTTTGCGTGTTCCCTATTTTTCAAGAAAATTTACAGTAATAATAGCGAAATAGGTATTCTATTTCCTTTTAAATAAATGAGTAACGGAGGTTTACTATGAGTGTGGCACAATACAAACGAGTAGTAATAAAACTAAGTGGCGAAGCATTAGCTGGAGATGCAGGGTTTGGGTTATCGCCTGACATTATTAAATCTGTTGCTGAAGAAGTAAAAGAAGTTGTAGACTTAGGTGTTGAGGTTGCGGTTGTAGTAGGTGGCGGTAACATTTGGCGCGGTAAAGTAGGTAGCGAAATGGGCATGGAGCGTGCTTCAGCTGACTACATGGGTATGCTTGCAACGGTTATGAACTCTTTAGCATTACAAGATGCATTGGAAAAATTAGACATTGAAACACGTGTACAATCATCCATTGTTATGACACAAGTGGCGGAACCATATATTCGTCGTAAAGCAGTACGTCATTTAGAAAAAAGACGCGTTGTAATTTTTGCAGCGGGAACAGGTAACCCATTCTTCTCAACTGATACAACAGCAGCACTACGAGCGGCAGAGATTAATGCAGATGCGATTCTAATGGCGAAAAATAATGTTGATGGTGTATATTCTGCAGATCCTAAGGTAGATGCTTCAGCGGTGAAGTATGACACACTCACGTATTTAGACGTTATTCAGCAAGGCTTACAAGTAATGGATTCAACAGCTTCAACATTATGTATGGACAATGATATTCCATTAGTTGTGTTCTCGATTACAGAAAAAGGTAATATTAAACGTGCTGTACTAGGTGAAAAAATTGGAACAGTTGTTAGGAGGAATTCATAATGGCTAAACAAGTTTTAGATCAAGCAAAAGAAAAAATGGCAAAATCACTTGCTGCATTTGGGCGAGAGCTAGCATCTATTCGTGCTGGGCGTGCTAATGCATCTTTACTAGACCGTATATCTGTAGATTATTACGGAGCACCGACACCAATTAATCAGCTTGCGGGTGTAGCTGTACCAGAAGCACGTCTACTAGTTATTACACCTTATGACAAAACGATTCTAGGTGAGATTGAAAAAGCAATTATGAAGTCAGATATTGGAATTACACCTACAAATGACGGAAATGTAATTCGATTAATGATTCCAGCTTTAACAGAAGAACGTCGTAAAGAGTTAGTTAAAGTTGTGAAAAAAGAAGCGGAAGAGGCAAAGGTTGCTGTTCGTAACGTGCGCCGTGATGCTAATGACGATCTGAAAAAGCTTGAGAAAAACGGTGAAATTACAGAAGACGATCTACGTGGCTACGGAGACGATATTCAAAAGCTTACAGATGAGTTTATTGCTAAAGTAGACGAAACTGCAAAAGAAAAAGAGCAAGAAATTTTAGCTGTCTAATACGGCTATTCTTGCGGTAGAACTTTATGTGGATTAAGGCGTCCTAACTTTCGGGACGTCTTTTTCTATCGCATGAAGCATAGAAAAGGAATATAGAATATTTAAATATCTCTAGTACATAGTAAATGGGATTAACAGATCTATTTTGTTTTTATAAGAAATAAAGGACACGCATAGCCGTTTTTGTTATGATATGAGTAAGCGTCCTAATGTAAAGCAGTTGGGGGAATTAACTATGTTTAATAAGCTATTTAGAAAAAAATCGAATACAAATGAGGCATCATTTAATCAGCAAAAAGACTTAGTTAAGGATGAGTGTATTCCTGCACATATTGCGATTATTATGGACGGAAATGGTCGTTGGGCAAAAAAACGTGCTATGCCGCGAATAAAAGGTCATCATGAAGGAATGAATACAGTTCGTAAAATAACTCGTTATGCAGATGATTTAGGTGTGAAAATTTTAACTCTTTATGCATTTTCAACAGAAAACTGGAAACGCCCCAAAATTGAAGTCGATTTTTTAATGAGTTTACCTGGGCAATTTTTAAACTCTTTTCTACCAGAGTTAATGGAGCGTAACATTCGAGTTGAAATGATCGGTGATGGATCAACTTTGCCTGCACATACGCAAAAAGCTTTGCAATCGGCAATAGATCAGACGAAAGGCAATACGGGATTAATTTTGAATTTTGCGATGAACTATGGCAGCCGTGATGAGATTGTTCGAGCAATGAAAAGTATGATGGATGAGGTTGAAGCTGGTACGTTATCCTATGAGGACATCACGGAGGAGCGTATAACTGACTACCTAATGACGGCACATTTACCCGAGCCAGACCTTTTAATTCGGACAAGTGGTGAAGTTCGTTTAAGTAATTTTATGCTATGGCAATTAGCGTATACAGAGTTTTGGTTTACGGATACACTATGGCCAGATTTTGATGAAAAGTGCTTACTAGAGGCGATAAGAGTGTATCAAAGTCGAAATCGCCGTTATGGAGGACTGAAGGGAGAAGAAACAGAGTGAAACAACGTATTATAACGGGAGTGGTGGCAGCAGCGTTATTTATCCCGTTTGTTATATATGGAAAACTTCCATTTACTATTTTAGTATATGCAATTGCATTTGTAGGAATTTATGAAATACTTCGAATGAAGGGCATTCACATTATGTCTGTACCGGGTGTCCTAAGTTTGTTAGCTACAGCAACTCTTCTAATGCCGAGCGAATGGACCGAAATGGTACAAAAAGTAACGACGTATTCAAAGATAGAGCTATTATTCATTGCCGTTATTCTTCTATTAGTGTATTCAGTACTTGTGAAAAATAAATTTACCTTTGATGATGTAGCCTTCGTCATTTTAAGTACGTTGTATGTTGGATTAGGGTTCTATTATTTAATAGCAACACGTGAAGCAGGGCTAGCCTTTGTTATTTTTGCGCTATTAATTGTTTGGACAACCGACTCTGGCGCCTATTTTACCGGACGTAAATTTGGTAAAAATAAGCTATGGCCTGAAATTTCACCAAACAAGACGGTCGAAGGCTTCGTCGGTGGAATTGTCATTGCGGTTATTGCAGCTGTCATTATGCAGTTTATTGCCCCGTTTGAGGGTAAAACTTGGCTGATACTTATCGTAGCTACGGTTGTTAGTTCGATTTTTGGTCAGATGGGTGATTTAGTTGAGTCTGCCATAAAACGTCATTATGATGTCAAGGATTCTGGCAATATATTGCCGGGTCACGGCGGTATTTTAGACCGTTTTGATAGTTTGTTATTTGTATTACCTCTATTACATTTACTGCATTTCGTTAATTAATGAAGGGACGTCTTTGCTTTGAAAAAGATTAGTTTACTTGGTGCAACTGGATCAATCGGTAGACAAACAATCGATATTTTACTTGCAAATCCGAATGATTTTCAGCTTGTTGCCTTTTCCTCGGGAAAAAACATCGAAAAAACACGTGAAATTATTACGCAACTATCACCTGAAATTGTATCTGTACAGGATGAAGGCGATGCATTACAACTCTCTAAGGAATTTCCAAATGTGCATTTTACATTTGGGACAAAAGGGTTAGTCGAAGTAGCAACACATCCACAATCGACAGTGCTTGTTAATGCAGTACTTGGAAGTGTTGGCTTAGAATCGACTCTAGCGGCTATTCGTATGAGTAAAACCATTGCAATTGCCAATAAAGAAACACTCGTAACAGCTGGACATTTAGTAATGGCTGAAGCGAAAAAATACGGTTCAGCTATTCTACCGGTAGACAGCGAACATTCCGCGCTCTATCAATCAATGAATGGGGAAAATCCTAAATCGATCGAGCGATTAATCCTAACAGCTTCTGGGGGCTCATTCCGTGATAAAACACGTGCGGAGCTTGAAGGTGTTACTGTAAAGGATGCGCTGAATCATCCGAACTGGTCAATGGGAGCAAAAATAACAATTGACTCGGCTACTATGATGAATAAAGGGTTAGAGGTAATTGAGGCACATGTATTGTTTGATATGCCGTATGACAAAATTGACGTCTTACTTCATCGAGAAAGTATTATTCATTCCTTGGTGGAATATCATGATACGAGTGTCATTGCTCAGCTAGGGACGCCAGATATGCGCGTGCCTATTCAGTATGCATTAACTTATCCTGATCGATTACCGCTAGTAGGTGGACAACGCCTTAATTTAGCGCAAATTGGGAAGCTCCATTTCCAAGAGGTTGATTTTGATCGCTTTAGGGCACTTAAGCTTGCGTATGATGCAGGGCGAACTGGTGGAACAATGCTTACAGCGATGAATGCGGCAAATGAGGCAGCTGTCGCATTATTCCTGCAGGAGAAAATTACATTCCTTCAAATTGAGGAATGTATTGAACGGGTTATGGATGCGCATGACAATATTTTATTACCAGATTTACAAACGATTTTACATGTAGATAGCGAAACGAGAAAAACTGTACAAAACATGGTAAAATAGAACGCATGGTTGTTAATTTGCTCGTGAAGGTGGGAAATTATGCAAACAGTAATTGCATTTATTATTATTTTTGGGTCGCTCGTATTCTTTCATGAGCTAGGTCACTTTATTTTTGCAAAGCGTGCAGGCATTATGGTGCGTGAATTTGCAATTGGTATGGGCCCAAAAATTTTTAGTATGATGAAGGGTGAAACGCTCTATACAATTCGCCTATTACCTATTGGTGGCTACGTTCGTATGGCGGGAGATGATTTTGAATCACTAGAGCTTCAGCCTGGTTATCGTGTAGCACTTGTTACAGATGAAGATAATGTAGTAAAGAAAATTATTTTGAATCAAAACAATCAATATCCTAATGTGATTTTTTTAGAGGTGGAGCGTGCAGATTTAAATAAAGGTTTATGGATTGAAGGGTATGATGAGGACGACGAAAGTGAATATCCTCGCATTGTTCGCTATGAGGTAGCAAGAGATGCGATTATCGTTGAGAATGGTAAAGAAACATTAATCGCTCCATATGATCGACAGTTTAATTCAAAAACAGTTGGTCAACGCTCAATGGCGATTTTTGCTGGACCGCTATTTAATTTTATACTAGCGTTCTTCATTTTCCTTACAATTGGATTTTTCCAAGGGATTCCTACGTACGAGCCTGTCATTACGGAAGTAAGTGATGATGGACCAGCGAAAAATGCAGGTATGCTAGCCGGCGATTTAGTTACTTCTATCAATGGTAATACGATTACAACCTGGCAGGAGCTTTCAGATACAATTCGTGAAAATCCTGGAAATCAGCTTGATTTTACGGTAGAACGAAATGGGGAAGAGGTTTCATTTCCTTTAACACCGAAAATCATAAAGGATGAGGAAGGAAATAAAGTCGGCTTAATCGGTGTTATATATCAAACGCCATATAAAAAAGCACCACTAGAAGCATTTGGATTGGCCGCCGAACAAACGTATGAATGGTCAACCCGCATTTTCGAGCTACTTGGACAACTTGTCACTGGACAGCTTTCTATTGAATCACTCTCGGGTCCAGTAGGTATTTATAAAACAACTGAGCAAATTGCTGAAGGTGCAGAGAATCCTGTGTTTGTTCTAATGCATTGGGCAGCGATATTAAGTATAAACTTAGGGATTATGAACCTTTTACCTCTACCGGCACTGGACGGCGGACGCCTTCTATTCTTTGGTGTAGAAGCATTAAGAGGAAAGCCAGTCGACAGACAAAAAGAAGGCCTTGTTCACTTTGTCGGTATTGTATTGCTAATGATCTTGATGGTTGTCGTTACTTGGAACGATATTCAAAGATTTTTCTTCTAAGTAAATTGACTATGTATGTACACTAATACATTGAGTTATACCTGATAATAAGGTATGGATGTATTTTACTAAATGGCTTTGAGTGTTTTCTGTGAATAACAGTAGCGCTCAAAGCTAAATTTTATTATGCTTACTATATATTAAAAATTAGGCGCTGTATCCTATCAAATATGGACAGAGCCTGAAATAAAAGGTGGAACAACTTTATGAAACAAAGTTTAACTTTCATTCCAACACTTCGTGAAGTTCCTTCTGATGCAGAAGTGAAATCACATAAATTGTTATTACGTGCTGGATTTATTCGTCAAAATGCAAGTGGGATTTATTCTTATTTACCATTAGCTAAACGTGTCTTAGCAAAAATTGAGGGGATTGTTCGTGAGGAAATGGAAGCGATTAATTCGATTGAGCTATTAATGCCAGCGATGCAATCGGCTGAATTATGGCAGGAATCAGGTCGCTGGGAAGCATATGGTCCAGAATTAATGCGCCTCAAGGATCGTCATGATCGTGATTTTGCGTTAGGTGCCACACATGAAGAGGTGATTACAACATTAGTGCGAGACGAGATTAAATCGTACAAAAAATTGCCATTAACACTTTATCAAATTCAATCAAAATTCCGAGATGAAAAACGACCACGCTTCGGTCTATTACGTGGACGTGAATTTATTATGAAGGACGCTTACTCATTCCATGCAAATCGTGAAAGCTTAGATGCTACATATGAAGATATGTATAAAGCTTATTCAAATATTTTCACTCGTCTTGGTTTAAACTTCCGTGCAGTTATTGCCGACGCTGGTTCAATTGGTGGTAAAGGTACACATGAATTCATGGTATTATCTGAAATTGGAGAAGATACAATTGCTTACTCAGATACGTCTGATTATGCGGCGAACATTGAAATGGCTGAAGTCACTGTTGAGTACAAACCTTCAGACTCACCAATGATAGATTTAGAGAAAATCGCAACGCCAGATGTTAAAACGATTGATGAAGTGGCTAATTTCCTAAACGAGCAACCAGAAAATATTATTAAATCATTAGTGTTTAATATTGATGACGAGCTAGTTGTCGTTCTTGCCCGTGGCGATCACGAAATCAATGATATTAAATTAAAAAATGCATTAGGTGCAACTTCTGTAGAGCTTGCTAATGAAGCGGCGATTCTAGATTTACTTGGCTGTGCACCAGGCTCAATTGGACCGGTTAAGCTACCTGTAAATGTAAAAGTGATTGCTGATAATGCAATTAAATCTATTCGTAATGGTGTTGCAGGTGCAAATGAAGATGGCTTCCACTTTATCAACGTGAACCCAGAGCGTGATTTTGCCATTAATACGTATGAAGATATTCGTTTTATCCAAGAGGGCGACCCATCACCTGATGGACAAGGCGTTATTAAATTTGCTGAAGGAATCGAAGTGGGACACATCTTTAAGCTTGGTACAACGTACTCTGCTAAAATGAACGCGACATTCCTAGATGAGCAAGGAAAAGCGCAACCATTTATTATGGGCTGCTATGGTATCGGAGTTTCTCGTATTCTGGCTGCAGTTGCGGAACAATTCCAAGATGATAACGGCTTCGTTTGGCCTACACAATTAGCGCCATATGATTTGCATTTAGTGCCTGTAAATACAAAGGATGAAGCACAAGTACAACTAGCGGATGAGTTATACGGTTTATTAAAATCATATCGTTATGACGTACTTTATGATGATCGAGCTGAACGTGCAGGTGTTAAATTTGCCGATGCGGATTTAATCGGTTTACCGGTACGTGTAACGGTTGGTAAGAAGGCAACGGAAGGTTTAGTAGAGGTAAAATTCCGCCATTCTGGTGAGTCATTTGAATGGGCGAAGGAAGAAGTAGTAGATCGCTTAAACGAATTTTTCCGTACAAACTAATGATGTTAAAAGAAAGGAGAGTACGCCATGTGTACTTTCCTTTCTTTTTCAGAAATAGAAAGTAGGTGGACACACATGTCACAACATGAAGCGAAAGAGCGCTTTCGCACATTGCTTCAGCATATAAAGCTTACAGACGACGTGTATATGTCTTTTTTTGAAGAAGCCGAGCTTTCGAGGTTAACGGTGCATAAAGGGAAGCGCATTTGGCAATTTAGTATGGTACTAAATCAAATATTACCTTTTCAATTATATCAATTAATACGATTAAAAATGGCTGAGCAATTTTCTACAATTGCAACTGTGTCTATTGACGTAACAACAAGGGCTCCACAAGTAACAGAGCAGCTCGTTCATGAATATTGGCATTCAGTTTTAGAGGAAATTGATGATATGTCCCCCCCTTTGCGTGAGCAATTAGCAAATCAAGTTCCAATTTGGACGGGGCATAAGCTTGTTGCAAATGTACAACATGAGGTACATTTAATGGCTCTAAAATCAAAGTATACGGATCGATTAGCCGCTAGCTATGCATCCTTTGGTTTTCCTAATATACATGTTGATTTTCAGCTAGCCCAGCAAACAGATGAAATGCTACAAGCACAGCAGGCATTTTTTGAACAGCGCCGTATCGAAGAGGAAAAGCTATCTCAACAAGCGTTAGAGGACTTTAACAGACGTGAGAAGGAAAAATCAGATAACCCTGCTGCCGTACTAGGTGACAGACCATTCCAGCTTGGTGGAGTAATTAAAAATAATGAAATTGCTGAAATTAAGTCTATTTTTGAAGAGGAAAGCTCAATTATACTAGAGGGCTTTGTATTCGCTTCAGACATTAAAATACTAAAAAGTGGGCGTGCTCTGCTTGAATTTAAAATGACTGATTATACAGATTCGATGCTCATTAAAATGTTCTCTCGTGGAGATGAGGATGTTGCCATGATGGAGCAGCTGAAAAAAGGAATGTGGGTTCGGGTTCGAGGCTCGATACAAATGGATACGTTTGCACGTGATCTTGTCATGATGGCACGTGATATTAATGAGGTGAAGAAGGAATCTCGTAAGGATCTTGCATCTGAAGGAGAAAAGCGTGTAGAACTTCACCTACATTCACCAATGAGTCAAATGGATGCAGTCACACCAATAGATCGCCTGATTGCTCAGGCCGCAAAGTGGGGACATCCGGCTATAGCGATTACTGATCATGCGGTCGTACAGGCATTTCCAGATGCATACTCTGCAGGTAAGAAAAACGGGATAAAAGTGATTTATGGCCTAGAAGCTAATTTAGTGGATGACGGAGCACCTATTGCATACGAGGAGCAGCATATTGGTCTTGAGGAAGCAACGTATGTAGTATTTGACGTGGAGACAACTGGTTTCTCTAACGTGTACGATTCAATTATTGAGCTAGCGGCTGTTAAAATTAAAAATGGCGAGGTAATTGACCGCTTTGAACGATTCTCTAACCCCCATAAACCTTTAACAGCCAAAATTATTGAACTAACTCATATTACGGATGATATGCTCGTGAATGCACCAGAAATTGAGGATGTTATTCGTGACTTCCACGATTTTATTGGCGATAGTATTGTAGTGGCGCATAATGCATCATTTGACCTTGGCTTCTTATATGTTGCGTATAAAAAGGCAGGAATAGAAGGTGTGTCACATCCGGCAATTGACACGGTTGAGCTCTCACGTCTTGTTAACCCAGGACAGAAAGCACACAACTTAAAAACATTAACAAAAAAATACAATATTGAGCTTTCACAGCATCACCGAGCGATTTATGATACGGAAGCAACAGGAGAGCTATTATTGCATTTATTAAAGCAAGCCTTTGATTTAGGTATTGCTTATCATGACGAATTCAATGAGCGAGTCGGTGGAGCAGATGGATATAAGCAGGTACGTCCAAGTCATTGTACGATATTAGCTGTAAACAACGATGGCTTGAAAAATTTATTTAAGCTAGTTTCCATCTCCAATACACAAACTTTTTACCGGGTGCCACGTATTCGTCGCTCTGATTTAACAAAGCTTAGACAAGGCTTATTAGTTGGCTCGGGATGCTCGAATGGTGAGCTTTTTGAAACTATTATGAATAAAACACCTGAACAGGCAGAAAGGGTAGCACGCTTTTATGATTACATCGAAGTGCAGCCGAAGCCTGTGTATTCCCCATTAATTGATGGTGGCGTTGTTCATGATGAATGGAATTTAGAAGATATCATCCGTCGACTTGTTAAGCTTGCGAAAAAGCTAGATATTCCAGTATGTGCAACTGGAAATGTGCATTATTTAGATGAAACAGATGGGCGGTTCCGTCAAATTTTAATTGGCTCAATGGGTGGGGCGAATCCGTTAAATCGTAATCCATTGCCAAAGGTTCACTTCCGTACGACTGACGAGATGCTAAAGGAGTTTGATTTTTTAGGACCGGATTTAGCGAAGGAAGTTGTTGTGACGAATACGCAAAAAATTGCGGATATGATTGGTGATGTGAAGCCGATTAAAGACGATTTATATACACCGAAAATTGAAGGCTCTGATGATGAAGTAACGAACTTGACCTATGAAATGGCCCATGAAATATATGGTGAAAACTTACCAGAAATTGTACAGGCTCGTATTGAAAAGGAGCTAAAGTCGATTTTAGGACACGGTTTCGGAGTAATTTATTTAATTTCTGCAAAGCTTGTAAAAAAATCACTTGCAGACGGCTACTTAGTAGGTTCTCGTGGCTCGGTTGGTTCATCCCTTGTTGCAACATTTATGGAAATTACCGAAGTTAATCCACTTCCACCACACTATATATGTCCAAACTGTAAGCATTCAGAATTTATTGCAGATGGTTCTGTTGCCTCGGGCTATGACTTACCAAATAAAGATTGTGTAGAATGTGGAACGCCGTATAAAAAGGACGGTCAGGATATCCCGTTCGAAACGTTCCTTGGCTTTAAAGGGGATAAGGTACCGGATATTGACCTTAACTTCTCCGGTGAATATCAACCACAGGCACATAATTATACGAAGGTGCTGTTCGGAGAGGATTATGTGTTCCGTGCAGGAACGATTGGTACAGTTGCTGAAAAAACGGCATATGGCTATGTAAAGGGATATGCGAATGATCATAACCTATCATTTAGAAATGCAGAGGTTGACCGTCTTGTGCAGGGCTGTACGGGCGTAAAGCGTACGACAGGGCAACACCCAGGTGGGATTATAGTTATTCCTGATTATATGGATGTGTATGATTTTACGCCTGTTCAGTTCCCAGCTGATGCACAGGATGCGGAATGGAAAACAACCCATTTTGACTTCCATTCTATCCACGATAATGTTTTAAAGCTTGATATTCTTGGGCATGATGATCCGACCGTGATTCGTATGCTTCAAGATTTATCCGGTATTGATCCGAAAACAATTCCGACGGATGATCCAGAAGTGATGAAAATCTTTAGCTCGCCTGAGTCATTAGGTGTGACAGAAAAGCAAATCGGTACAAAAACAGGAACACTAGGTATCCCAGAATTCGGAACAAAATTCGTTCGACAAATGCTTGAGGATACAAAGCCTTCTACATTTAGTGAACTTGTGCAAATTTCTGGGCTTTCTCACGGCACAGACGTATGGCTAGGCAATGCCCAGGAGTTAATTCATAACGGCACATGTGTCTTATCAGAGGTAATTGGCTGTCGTGACGATATTATGGTGTATTTAATTTATCAGGGGCTAGAACCGTCCTTTGCCTTTAAAATTATGGAATCTGTGCGTAAGGGGAAAGGCTTAACAGATGATATGGAAGCCGAAATGAAGGATAAAAAAGTACCTGATTGGTATATTGATTCCTGTAAAAAAATTAAATATATGTTCCCTAAAGCCCATGCGGCTGCGTATGTTTTAATGGCGGTACGTATCGCTTGGTTTAAAGTACATTATCCAATTCTTTATTATGCAGCTTACTTTACCGTACGTGCAGACGACTTCGATTTAATTGCAATGACACAAGGCTCAGCGATGATCCGACAAAAAATCGACGAGATCAATGTAAAAGGTCTTGATGCATCAACAAAAGAGAAAAATTTAATGACAGTGCTAGAAATTGCACTGGAAATGAGTGAGCGCGGAATAACGATGAGAAAGCCGGATTTATACCGTTCTACAGCGAGTGAATTTATTATAGACGGACAGTCATTAATACCACCATTCGATGCGATTCCTGGCCTTGGAACGAACGTAGCAAAACAAATTGTTGCAGCTCGAGAGGACGGAGAATTCTTATCGAAGGAAGACTTGCAGCGTAGAGGCCGTGTATCGAAAACATTAATCGACTATATGGATCAGCTAGGGTGTTTAGAAGGGATGCCAGATGCTAACCAACTGTCGTTATTTTAGCAGAGTGAAACCATGAAAGTTTTTTGAAATTTAGGGCAGAGAATTAAACTCGTTTTGTTTAGATTAACTAGCCTAATTAGCATAGAAAAGAAGGAAATTTGCATTCGCATAAAAGTTATGCTATCCTAATGGTAATAATTTGTTGATAGTTTGGCAGCAAAAGAGTGGGTTTCTCCCGCTCTTTTCTGTTGTCTACCTATATGTCATGCAAATTTTCTTCAACGTTAAACAAAGGCTGTTGAGACTTCAAATTTCACCATTCGTGGTGGAATTTGTGTTTTATTACGAAAAAACAGTGACGTAAGGAGGATACGATGAGCAAAGTTACGTCAGTAATTGAAGAACTGGTGACACCGATAACAGAAGAGTTAAATCTTGAACTAGTGGATGTTGAGTTCGTAAAAGAAGGTCGCAATTGGTTCCTACGTATATATGTAGATACTCCACAGGGGGGAATTGATATCGATCAATGTGCGCTAGTAAGTGAGCGTCTTAGCCTAATCCTGGATGAAAAGGATCCTATCGAGCAGAACTACTATTTAGAAGTCTCTTCGCCAGGTGCAGAGCGTCCAATAAAAAAAGAAGCAGACTACCAAAAGGCAGTTGGCAAATATATTTATGTGAAGACGTACGAGCCAATCAAAGATATGAAAGAATTCCAAGGGTACTTAACAGCATATACTGAACAAGGATTAGAAATGGAAGTTCGTATAAAAACAAGAAAAGTAAAGGTACAAATCGATAAAGAAAAAGTAGCGCAGGCTCGTTTTGCGATTGACTTTTCAGATAAGCAAATTTAGGAGTGAAACAAAATGAGTAGTGATTTACTAGATGCTTTAACAGCACTTGAAGAGCAGAAGGGTATTTCAAGAGACGTATTAATTGAGGCAATTGAGGCAGCTTTAGTTACAGCTTACAAACGCAACTTCAATCAAGCGCAAAATGTACGTGTAGATTTAAATTTAGATAACGGTTCAATGGTCGTTTACTCACGTAAAGATGTGGTTGAAACGGTTGAAGATGACCGTTTAGAAATCTCATTAGAAGATGCAAAAATGATAAACCCAGCCTATGAGATTGGTGACGTTTTAGAGCAAGAGGTAACACCACGTAACTTCGGTCGTATTGCAGCACAAACTGCAAAGCAAGTCGTTACGCAACGTGTACGTGAGGCTGAGCGCGGGCTTATTTACGAGGAGTATGTAGATCGTGAAGATGATATCGTTGTAGGCACAATTGAGCGTCAAGACGCGCGCAATGTTTACGTATCACTAGGGAAAGTTGAGGCAGCCCTACCTGTGAATGAGCAAATTCAAGGTGAGGCTTATAAGCCGCAATCACGTGTACGTGTATACATTACAAAAGTAGAGCGTACTACTCGCGGGCCTCAGGTAATTGTATCTCGTACACATCCTGGTTTACTGCGTCGACTTTTTGAGATGGAAGTACCTGAAATCTATGACGGCACAGTTGAAATCAAATCAATTGCTCGTGAAGCAGGCGATCGCTCGAAAATTTCTGTTTATGCACATAACGAAGAAGTAGATCCAGTTGGTTCATGTGTAGGAGCAAAAGGTGCACGTGTTCAAACAATTGTAAACGAATTAAACGGTGAGAAAATTGATATTGTAGAATGGTCAGAAGATCCGATTGTGTTCGTTGCAAATGCACTTAGCCCGTCTAAAGTATTAGACGTACAAGTGAATGAAGAAGAAAAATCTACTACGGTTGTTGTGCCAGATTATCAGCTTTCACTTGCGATTGGTAAACGTGGTCAAAATGCCCGTCTTGCAGCAAAATTAACAGGCTGGAAAATTGATATTAAGAGCGAAACAGATGCGCGTGATCAAGGGATCTATCCGTCTGAAACGAGCACATTCGTTCCTCAATATGATGAGGAAGTAGAATACGATTTATATCAAGACGACGAAGAATAAGTATCATTTTCGGTGTTTCTTGTAGGGAAGGTGATTTCGTATGTCGACAAATAAGAAAATTCCATTACGTAAATGTGTAGCAACAGGTGAAATGCTACCTAAAAAGTCAATGATTCGTGTTGTTCGTTCAAAAGAAGGCGAAGTTTCTGTTGACCCAACAGGTAAAAAATCAGGACGTGGTGCCTACGTATCAAAATCTGAGCAAGCTGTTGAAATTGCACGTAAAAAAAATATTTTAGAGCGCCAATTAGAAGCGAAAATCCCAGATGATGTGTTTGAGGAATTAATCAAGCTCATTCGTAGGGAGTCGATTCTATGACGAATAATGCAATGCTGCAATTATTAGGGTTAGCAGCAAGAGCAAGAAAAGTCATTTCTGGAGAAGAGCTAGTAGTGAAGGACATTCGGAGTGGTAATGCGAAGCTTGTATTGCTTGCTAGAGATGCTTCAGCGAATACTAGTAAAAAAATCACAGATAAATGCAAGTATTACAACGTTGAGTTTCATGTTTTTGGAGATCGTTATGACCTCGGACATGCTACAGGAAAAGAAGCCCGTGTCGCCTTAGCTATAACAGACAGTGGGTTTGCAAAGAAAATATCTAGTCTACTCAACGAAATATAATCGGGGGTGAGCAGATGAGCAAAATTAGAGTTCATGAATATGCGAAAAAGGTAAATAAAACGAGTAAAGAAGTAATTGAGCAGCTAACTAAGCTTGATTTAAAAGTAACTAACCATATGTCAACATTAGAGGCTGAGACAATCTCAAAACTTGATTCTGTCTTTAAGCGAGCAGCAGAACCGAAAAAAGCAACTCCTTCTAAATCACCTGCTAAAGAAGGTCCAAAAGAAGTTAAGCAAGAGGCACGAAAGCAAACAGCTTCAATCCAACCGAAAAAAGTAAATAATGCTTCATCAAATCAAAATCAATCGTCTCAAGGCGAAAAACAAAAGAATGTAAAAGGTAGCCAAAATAGAAATATGACACAACACAATAATAATAACAACAATAATAATAATTCAAACAATCGTAATAAAGGTGGCTATCAGCAACGTAAAAAGCCGGGAATTCACGGTGGTAAACGACGTACACATAAGCCACAACAGCCAGTGCAAATAGTTAAAAAAGAATTACCAGAAAAAATTACTTTTTATGAATCGCTATCAGTTGCTGAATTAGCGAAAAAATTACATCGTGAGCCTTCTGAGCTTATTAAAAAACTATTTATGTTAGGCGTAATGGCCACAATTAACCAAGAGTTAGATAAGGATGCAATTGAATTAATTTGTGCAGACTATGGTGTAGAAGTAGAAGAAGAAGTTCGTGTAGATATTACGGACTTAGAAGTTCACTTCGAGCAAGAAGTAAATGAAGAGGCTCTTCGTGAACGCCCACCAGTTGTAACGATTATGGGACACGTTGACCATGGTAAAACAACTTTACTTGACTCTATCCGTAACACAAAGGTAACAGCAGGCGAGGCTGGTGGTATTACACAGCATATCGGTGCGTACCAAATAACAGACGGCGAAAAGAAAATTACATTCCTTGATACACCAGGACACGCAGCCTTCACAACAATGCGTGCGCGCGGTGCGAAAGTAACAGACTTAGCAATTATCGTTGTTGCAGCAGATGACGGTGTGATGCCACAAACTGTAGAAGCAATTAACCATGCAAAAGCGGCAGAAGTACCGATTATCGTAGCGGTAAACAAAATGGATAAACCTTCAGCCAATCCAGACCGTGTAATGCAAGAGTTAACTGAACATGGTTTAGTGCCAGAAGATTGGGGCGGCGATACAATTTTCGTTCCAATTTCAGCGCTTAAAGGCGAAGGAATTGACCAACTATTAGAAATGATTTTATTAGTTTCTGAAGTTGGTGAGTTAAAAGCAAATCCTAAACGTGCTGCGCTAGGAACTGTAATTGAAGCACAGCTTGATAAAGGTCGTGGATCAGTTGCAACACTTTTAGTACAAGATGGTACATTAAAAGTTGGTGACCCAATCGTAGTAGGCCATGCATACGGTCGTGTACGCGCGATGGTAAATGATCTTGGGCGTCGCGTTAAAGAGGCTGGTCCTTCAACTCCTGTTGAAATTACTGGTTTAAATGACGTGCCACAAGCAGGTGACCGTTTCGTTGTATTTGAAGATGAGAAAACAGCTCGTCAAGTTGGGGAATCACGTGCAATGACTGCGATTCAAAATCAACGCTCAGAGAAACAACGCGTAACACTTGATAACTTATTTGAGCAAATGAGCCAAGGTGATATGAAAGAATTAAACTTAATCGTCAAAGCAGATGTTCAAGGTACAGTGGAAGCGATGGCCGCATCACTTATGAAAATTGATGTGGAAGGCGTCAACGTAAAAATTATTCACACTGGCGCAGGTGCCATTACAGAATCAGATATTTCATTAGCGGCCGCATCAAATGCTATCGTAATCGGCTTCAACGTACGTCCAGATGTTAATGCAAAACGTGCGGCAGAAGCAGAAGGCGTAGATATTCGTTTACACCGTATTATCTATAAAGTAATCGAGGAAATTGAAGCTGCGATGAAAGGTATGCTAGATCCAGAATACGAAGAAAAAATCGTAGGTCAAGCAGAAGTTCGTCAAACGATTAAAGTATCTAAAGTTGGTACAATCGCTGGTTCTTATGTAACTGAAGGTAAAATGGTTCGTGATGCAGGCGTACGTATTATCCGTGAAGGTATCGTTGTGTTTGAAGGTGAGCTTGACTCATTAAAACGCTTCAAAGACGATGCGAAGGAAGTTGCAAAAGGCTACGAATGTGGTATTACAATTAAAAATTATAACGACATTAAGGAAGGCGACATTATTGAAGCCTTCGTAATGGAAGAAATTAAACGCGCTTAATGATTGTATACGCAGAAGTTGAATTCATTATTCAAACTGCCCATTCGTTAAAGGAAAAGCGCGCTGTTTTGCAACGTATGATCACACGAACAAAACAAAAATTTAATGTTTCTGTTGCAGAGATTGATCACCAAAATGTATGGCAACGTACTCGTCTTGCCCTTGTGACAGTTGCTTCCTCTAAAGAAGCGGCTGACCGGGAGATGAGTCATGCTCTGACATTTTTACAGTCAAATCCTGCATGGGAGCAGCTAGATATATGGCGTGACTATTTATAAAACGTACTTTGCGCTAGAGTATAGCGTAATTACTTAGACATTGTTTAAATAAAGGTGGTGACATGTATGTCTCTACGTTCAAACCGTGTCGCTGAGCAAATGAAAAAAGAGCTTGGCGAAATTATCGGTCGTAAAATAAAAGATCCACGAGTAGGTTTTGTAACAATTACAGATGTAGCCGTAACAGGTGACTTGCAGCAAGCGACAGTTTACATTACATCACTAGGAAACGAACGTGAGCGTGCAGAAACGCTAAAAGCTTTAGAAAAGGCTTCAGGCTTCATTCGTTCAGAAATCGGATCACGCATTCGTTTACGTCGTACACCAGAGTTATTTTTCGAATTCGATTCTTCTATTGAATACGGAAATAAAATTGATGAGTTACTACGATCTCTACACGAGGAGAAATAGTTTGATGAAAAGCCTGTCGCTTTAATGCGGCAGGCTTTTTAAAATGTATAAGCGTTTGAGCATGGGCAAGCTCCAGCGTCCAGCCCTTCGAGGTCATGGTCTCCAAGTTTCTACGTGTCGCAAGCACGCTAGGAGCCTTTGTCAACTAGCTGTCGCTGCTGAACTTGGCGCATGCGCTTTTCTTAAATGAACGAGTAGTTTTGATAAAATAGTTCTGATTGGCGGAACATTTTTGATTTTTGGCGGAAGTTTCGGAAAAAATGGCGGAACTTTTGGCGAAAGTCTGCGAGTAATCAATTTACAAAGGAGTTAACATAATGAACGGAATTCTCCCACTTTGGAAAGAGCGCGGTATGACAAGTCATGATTGCGTATTCAAATTACGAAAAATTTTAAAAACGAAAAAGGTCGGTCATACAGGTACATTAGATCCAGGCGTTGAAGGGGTATTACCAATTTGCATCGGTCAAGCGACGCGTATCGCTGAATATTTAACTGATGCCGGAAAAACTTATGAAGCTGTCGTTTCTATCGGAAGAGCGACTACAACTGAGGATGCAGAAGGTGATACGGTCGAAGAAAATCTAGCTCCTAAAGCATTTTCACGACAAGAAATTTTACAGGCTCTTCGTCAATTAACTGGTGAAATTGAACAAACACCACCCATGTTTTCTGCTGTAAAAGTAAACGGGAAAAAATTATATGAGTATGCCCGTGCAGGTCAGACAGTAGAGCGTCCAACACGAAAAATTACGATTTATGAGCTAGAGCTTCTATCAAATGAAGAATCCTTTGAAGGAGAGGAAGTACACTTTTCTATTCGAATCAAATGTAGTAAAGGAACTTATATTCGAACGCTAGCTGTACAAATCGGAGAGGCACTTGGGTATCCTGCACATATGCATGAGCTCGTTCGAACAGCATCTGGAACGTTTACAGAGAAAAATTGTCTAACGCTAGCACAGGTACAGGAAAAGGTTGATGAGAATGATCTTCAATTTATTTTACCTGTTGAATATGCACTGTCAGATTATCCCTATGTTGAAATCGATGAATCGAATGAAAAACAAATTTTCAATGGACAAGTTCTACCGCTACATGCATTATTAGAAGTAAATGAAAAAATAGTGTATGGTGTAAAGGGGAGGGCATTTGCGGTATATATCGCACATCCGACAAAGAAAGGATTTATGAAGCCGGACAAAATGTTCCCTGTAATAGAGTAGGAGGCAATTATGGACGTAATTCATTTAAAATATCCACATCAACTTAAAACAACAGAAGGACCGTATTCATTAGCAATCGGTTTTTTTGATGGTATACATCGAGGGCATCAGGCGGTGATTCAATCTGCCATTAATACAGCGCGAGCAAAAAATTTAAAAAGTGCGGTCATGACATTCGACCCTCATCCATCCATTGTATTAGGTGGGCGAAATGAAAAGGTGTTTTATATTACGCCGCTACAGCAGAAGATTGATACGTTAAAAACATTAGAGGTCGATACCGTATTTGTCGTAAGCTTTACTTCTGATTTTGCGAAGCTTTCGCCTGAAGACTTCATCCAATACTTTATTCGAGACTTGAATATTAAACATGTTACAGCTGGGTTTGATTTTTCATTTGGTGCTTTTGGTAAAGGCAATATGACGTTAATGAACGAGCTAAGTAAGGGCGATTTTGACGTTACTGTTGTTGATAAACTTATAGACTCAGATGAAAAAATCAGTTCAACACGCATTCGAAAATCCCTTCAGGAAGGGGATATGGAAGATGCGCGTGAACTTCTTGGGCGAGCTTATGAGGTACCAGGAATTGTTGTGCATGGGGATAAACGTGGACGTACATTAGGCTTTCCTACAGCAAATGTACAGCAGATGGACGATTGCTTTATCCCAGCAACTGGTGTTTATGCAGTGAAAATATTAGTTCAAAACGAGTGGCTAGATGGTGTATGTAATGTAGGATATAAGCCAACCTTTAATAATCCGGACGATAAGCAGCTTTCTATCGAAGTGCATATTTTTAACTACGATAAAAATATTTATGGTGAAGAAGTTCGGGTTGGTTGGTATAGACGTATTCGCAGTGAAAAAAAATTCAATGGCATCGATGAATTGATTGCACAAATCGAAAAAGATAAAAAAGCCGCTATCGATTATCTAAAAGAGCTATCATAATAGTTGCTTACATCTGTAATTTGTGGTACTATTCATAAGTACAAAAATGTACAAACCTTGGCTCGGCTTTTCGTTTCTCCAACGATTGCTGTGCTAATGGGGATATTTTATTATTTAGGAGGTCATTTCAAATGGCAATTACAAAACAACGTAAAAACGAAATCATCGCTGAGTACCGCACTCACGAGAGCGACACTGGTTCTCCAGAAGTACAAATCGCTGTATTAACTGCAGAAATCAATGCATTAAACACGCACTTAAAAACACACAAAAAAGATTTCCACTCTGAGCGTGGTCTTCTTAAAATGGTAGGTCGTCGTCGTCACTTATTAAAATACTTACGTGAAACTGACGTACAACGTTACCGTGAACTAATCAACAAACTTGGATTACGTCGCTAATCTGAACAAAAAGCGGGATACTTCCCGCTTTTTATTTATGTAAAATAATTCTCTCCTAAATAAAATGATTAAATTTGCACGAATACCCATATTTTTAATGAAAATATTTAGCATAGAAAACGCTTTTTTGATACACTTACTATGGTACATAATAAAGATTACGTAGTGTGTTTCAAGTAGAAAGGGGTTCACTCGAATGAACGACAAAAAAGTCTATTCTTATGAATGGGCTGGCCGTCCACTAGTTATCGAAGTAGGACAGTTAGCAAAACAAGCAAATGGCGCAGCTTTAGTGCGCTATGGCGAAACAGCAGTATTATCAACTGCAACAATGTCAAAATCTCCAAAGCCTTTAGATTTCTTCCCATTAACAGTAAACTATGAAGAACGTCTTTATGCAGCAGGTAAAATTCCTGGTGGCTTTATTAAACGTGAAGGACGCCCATCTGAAAATGCGATTTTAGCTTCTCGCTTAATCGACCGTCCAATTCGTCCGATGTTCCCAGATGGCTTCCGTAATGAAGTACAAGTTATTTCAATGGTTATGTCAAATGATCAAAATTGTCCATCAGATGTAGCAGCAATGTTCGGATCTTCATTAGCGTTAGCTGTTTCAGATATTCCGTTTGATGGACCAATTGCAGGTGTTCATGTAGGCTATATTAACGGTGAATTTGTTGTAAATCCGACAGTAGACCAAGCAGCGAAATCTACAGTGCATTTAACGGTTGCAGGTAATAAAGATGCAATCAACATGGTAGAAGCAGGTGCACTTGAAGTATCTGAAGAAATCATGCTTGAAGCCATTATGTTTGGGCATGACGAAATAAAAAAACTAATCGGTTTCCAAGAGCAAATTGTTGCTGAAATTGGTAAAGAAAAATTAGAAGTTGAGTTATACGAGCTTGACGAGACGCTAGTAACGGCTATTAAAGAAGCTTGCGAAGCTGAAATGAACGCTGCGATTCAAACAGTCGACAAGCTACAGCGAGAAGAAAATATTACGGCTGTAAAAGCACGTATTATTGAAGCGTATGAGGCTGAAGAAGCTGACGATGCAACAATGAAGCAAGTAAAAGCAATCTTAGATAAAATGGTAAAAGACGAAGTACGTCGTTTAATTACAGAGGATAAAATTCGTCCAGATGGTCGTAAACAAGATGAAATTCGTTCACTTTCATCTGAGGTTGATTTATTACCTCGTACACACGGTTCAGCCCTATTCACACGTGGTCAAACGCAAGCATTATCAATTTGTACATTAGGTGCACTTGGTGACGTACAAATTATCGATGGTCTAGGTGTAGAAGAATCTAAACGCTGGATGCATCACTATAACTTCCCTCAGTTCTCTGTAGGGGAAACAGGTCCAATGCGTGGGCCAGGTCGTCGTGAAATTGGTCACGGTGCATTAGGAGAACGTGCGTTACTTGCTGTAATTCCTGATGAAGAAACATTCCCATATGCTATCCGTTGTGTGTCGGAAGTGCTTGAATCAAACGGTTCAACTTCTCAAGCATCAATCTGTGCATCAACTATGGCGATGATGGCTGCTGGTGTTCCACTTAAAGCACCAGTTGCAGGTATTGCGATGGGTCTTGTGAAAAAAGGCGAGCACTATACAGTGTTAACAGATATTCAAGGAATGGAAGACCACTTAGGTGATATGGACTTTAAAGTTGCAGGTACAGCTAAAGGTGTAACAGCACTTCAAATGGACATTAAAATCGACGGTCTTTCTCGCGATATTTTAGAAGAGGCATTAACACAGGCGAAAATCGGTCGTATGCAAATTTTAGAGCATATGATTTCGACAATTGGGGAACCACGTGAGTCTCTATCTCAATATGCACCAAAAATTATTTCAATCAAAATCAATCCTGATAAAATCCGTGATGTTATTGGACCAGGTGGTAAGCAAATTAACAAAATCATTGATGAAACAGGTGTTAAGATTGATACAGAACAAGATGGTACAATCTATATCGCATCTGCTGATGAAGCAATGATCAATCGTGCAAAAGAAATTATCGAATCAATCGTACGTGAAGCAAAAGTTGGCGAATATTATATGGCAACTGTAAAACGTATTGAGAAATTCGGTGCTTTCTGTGAAATCTTCCCAGGTAAAGATGGATTACTACACATTTCAGAAATCCAGGAAGAGCGTACGAAACAAGTTGAGGACGTACTTAAACTTGGCGATCAGCTACTAGTGAAATGTATCGAAATCGACAATCAAGGTCGTGTCAACTTATCACGCAAAATTGTGATTAAAGAAGAAAAGGAACGCGCGGAACAAGCGTAATATAAAAAAGAGGTTGTACTTCGGTGCAGCCTCTTTTTAATAGAATAAATATTAAATAAAATATAAAGGACTCAATTTCTCTGAGCCTTATATTTAAGTGAAATGAGAGGTAATTATGGTTGAAGTAAAAACATGTGAAAATGGTGTTCGGATTGTTTATGAGGAAATTCCACATGTTCGTTCAATATCAGTTGGGATTTGGGTAAATGCCGGATCAAGGTATGAGCAAGCGGAGGAAAATGGGATTACGCATTTTATTGAACATATGCTGTTCAAGGGGACAGAAACGAGGTCTGCTAGACAAATAGCAGAGGAATTTGACCGTATCGGTGGAGAAGTGAATGCTTTTACATCCAAAGAGCATACTTGCTATTACGCAAAGGTGCTTGATCATCATGGTGACCTAGCAATTTCAATTTTAGCGGATATGTTTTTTAACTCAACATTTGCGCCAGAAGAAATTGAACGTGAGCGCCAAGTCGTTTTAGAGGAAATTTATATGAGTGAGGATGCCCCAGATGACGATGTGCATGAAATTTTATGGGGGGTCATGTATCCGGATAATGCATTAGGTAGACCGATATTAGGTAAGGCTGAAACGCTTGCGACATTTAATAGGGACATGATCCGTGAGTACATGGCAAAGCATTACACACCACAAAATGTCGTTATTTCCGTTGCAGGACATCTTCAGGAAGGTCTACTTGAAAAAATCGAGGAGCTGTTTGGCCATTTCCAGGCATCCCATGTTGCCGAGGAGGCGCTATTAACTTACCCAGCGTTTCATGCAGGGGAGATTGTGAAAGTTAGAGATACAGAGCAAGCACATGTAGCAATTTCATTCCCAGCCATCAATGTTACAGATGCGGATATGTATAGCTTTGTCGCATTAAACAATATTATTGGTGGCAATATGAGCTCAAGACTTTTCCAGGAGGTACGGGAAGAGAGAGGATTAGCCTACTCGATTTTCTCTTATCAGTCGTGCTATGAGGATGTAGGAGCATTTACAATTTACGGTAGTGCAAGCAAGCAACAGCTGGACTCACTACAGCACCAAATCGATGCAACACTTCTCGATATTGTGACAGGCGGTGTTACAGAAGAAGAACTTGAAAATGCCAAGGAGCAATTAAAGGGAAGCTTCGTATTAGGCTTAGAGGGTACCGAGGCACATATGAACCGAAACGGCACAAACGAGCTAATTCATGGTAAGCATCGATCTGTAGATGAAGTGCTTTCATTAATAGATGCCATTTCAATGGAGTCAATTGATCGATTAATAGAAAAAATATTAAAGGCAGAGCCAGCTATAGCTATTATTGGCCCGAATTGATAGAACGCTACGCTAATCTCGATACGTCGAGATCGCGTAGCTTTTTAGATTGGGGGAAGTTTTCAAAAAATGGCGAAAAGATTCTAATTTTCGGCGGAAGTTTTCAAAAAATCGGCGGAAAGATCGAAATTATTGGCGGAACATTTAAAACATCAGGCTAATTTCTTAAAAAATTTCCTTCTTTTCTAAATAGGCAATATTAGCCTTCATTCGCCAGTAATAGAAGGCTAGTGCAAGTGCAGGTGCTACGAGTAGCCTTAAATAAATCGTCGGCTCGTGCTGGATTATATAAAATAACGCATGTGGAAATAGTAAGAGCAAGGAAGCTAACATACTAAGCATATTTTCACCGAAATCAATTTCCAGCTTTTCATCTGTAAATAAGAAATATTGTTGCACTGCGGAGCTTACAATCGCGCAAGAAAAAAAGAAACTAATAAAGGATAAGGTTTCTGTTGCTTCAAGTGTTGGATTATTCGCCAATAATAGAAATGGTGAAATAATGCTAAAAGTCATAACAATAAAGAGTAGGGAGATTAAAGCAATACTTTTTACAACTTTCTCACGCCCGATAGGCATGATAGCGAGTAAACGATAGAAATGATTCGATGATAAAAAGAATGTATTAGATAAAATTGTAACAGATATATAAAAGCCAAAAGCAGCAAGCTGCGCCGAATAAATCTTAGTAGTCAAGAAAACACCAATTCCAATAACGAATATGATGTGAATTAGAAATAAATGTTTACTCAATTCCCACTGTAATTTTAATAGGGCTAACAACACGAGCACCTCCTTATGTAAAGTCCTTCCTTTGAAATAATGTGACCGAATAGCGTATTTGGAATTTAGTAAGTGAAAGCAGCGCTAATGAAATTATACTTAGCGCTGCAATTGACGCTGTTGTAAAACTAATTCCCTGTAAAAAATCAAAAACCTTAAGATAGCCTCCAAACAAAAACGATAAAATAATAATAGCTAGAAATAAACCTGCTGCTTTTTGAAAGCGATAATGAAGCCAAAACATAATGTTGCCAAAAAATAATGTCATGCAAAGTGTGAGTACTAACATACCAATAAATAAGGACAATGAAAATCGTTGTACTAGAAGCGAATAAAGTACTAACAACACAACGAAGATCGAACCGAGAATGGAACAAAATGCAAAATAATAATTGAAGTGCGCCCTTACGATTGTTTTTCCGGAAATCGGCATAGAGTTGTACATCGACATATATGTATCCTGGATATCTAGTGTAGTGAGAGACATATATCCAACACCAATAAGATAGCTAAAAAATAGGATTGGGGCTGAATCACCGATAACGCCAAATATAAACCCAAACAGTGAAGAGATCACGCCACATAGCACGAGCTTGGTTTGTGTATCCCACAAATAACGACGAACTAATTTAGCTGCTGTCACTGCTCCTTCACTCCCTTCACAAAGAACACCATTACATCCTCAATAGAAGGTCGTTGGAGCTCAAAAGCCGTACTAACCTTAGAACGTGATACAAGCATCTCTAGCCCGAATGCGGCGCGTCTTTTCCCAATAATCGCATACCTCGGTAGAGCCTCAGCTTGCTCTTTGGTACCTTTCCATATAGCAAAGTCATGTAAAAGCTTATCCTTATTGTCGCTAAACAGTACCTCCCCATTTCTAATAAATGTTAAGCTGTCAGCTATTTTTTCCAAGTCGCTAGTAATATGGGATGAAAAAAGAATTGAATGCTCTGGATTTTCCATAAAATCTAGTAGCAAATCGAGCACCTCATCTCGCACAACTGGGTCAAGGCCACTTGTCGGCTCGTCTAAAATGAGTAGCTTTGGATGGTGTGCTAGTGCCAGCGTAATTCCTAGCTTCATTTTCATGCCGCGCGATAATTTACTAACCTTTGTATATCGTGAGACATCAAGTATGTCGAGTAGCTCAAAAAAATATGTTCGGTCCCAATTGGAATAAACATCCTCATAAAAGTTACACAATTCTAAACTAGTTAGGGATTCAGGAACATGTAGTTCATCAAAGACCACACCAATAAGCTGCTTTAGTTCGGTATTGGAGTGCTGCTGACCGAACAGTCTAATCTCACCTTCTGTTATTTTTAGCATATTGAGTATGCATTTTATTGTCGTAGATTTCCCTGCACCATTTTGACCGATAAAGCCCATCACTGTACCTTGCTCTACGTGGAATGAAATATTATTTAACTTAAACTTACCGAGCTCTTTACTAACCTCTTTAACTTCAATTGCTTTCATTCTATCTCATCCTCCAATAACAGCTGTAATAAGTCCTGCATTTCATCCCTAGAGATATTCGCAGTTTTAACTATTCGTACTGCTTTTGATAGATGCTCTTCAACTTGCCGAAAGAGCGCCTCTCGTAAAAAATCTTGATTACGCTCTGCGACAAAGCTCCCTTTTCCAGGGACTGTTTCAATAAAACCATCGCGCTCTAGGTCGGCATAGGCACGTTTAGTTGTCATCACACTGATTTTTAACTCCATCGCCAGTCGTCGTATAGAAGGTAGTGCATCGCCAGGTAGCAGCTGACCGCCTAAAATGGCTTGCTTTAATTGTTGTGTAATTTGCTCGTAAATAGGCTCCTCGCTTGCGTTACTTAATTTTATTAGCAATTATAGTAACTCCTTTCTTAAAACTGTGTATACACAGTATATACAGTTTTGGGAGTTTTTGTATAGGTAAATCTTTTTGATGGGAACAGCACGTTCAAATATTGCGTGCATATAGTAATCATAAGCTCATATGAAGGAGGGGAACGATGCTACTATCAGAGCTTGCAGAAAAAGAGTTAATTGAGATGGAGAACGGTGTACGATTTGGTTTCTTAGCAGATTCAGAATGTTTATTTGATCCGAAAACAGGCAAGATTCACGGATTTGAGTTAGCGGCACCTTTTCGTCTATCTTTTTCCAAAAAGAAAACAGAATCATCTGTTTTCATTCCTTGGGAAGAAATTCTGCTAATTGGCGAGGACCGCATTTTATTCCAAAAAACAGTACCGACTAGTAAGCAGTATAAACAATGATGGTGGAACGTTGGCTTGTAATTGGAATTGATGATCGCATGAAGCAATTAGCAAAAAAATTGACAGCACCTCACCGAACAGTCTTTTATAAAAATACGTCAAGCTGGAATGCGCAGTTAAATTCATCGGTTCTTGAATTTTGTCCGGATCATATCGTATTACCGATTCAACCATTAACAATTGATGCGCCAATTTTGATTGGTAATAAAAATGTGAAATTTTACGCGGGGCGTTTAACAGAGCAGTGGCGTTCGTTATTAAAAGGTCAGGAAGTACACATGTATCTACAAGATGAAGAATTTATTTGGAAAAATGCCGGGCTAACAGCGGAAGGTTTGCTCGCATTCTTTTATGAAAAAGGTGAAAGTGTTCGAGGTAAGACATTTATTATTACGGGATTCGGTCGAGTAGCAAAAATGCTTGCGCAGCTTTTAAAAAGTCTCCATGCCAATGTGACAATTGCCGTTCGTTCGGACACACAATTAAATGAAGCAAAGGCACTAGGCTATGAAGCGATTGATTTGCAAACGACGAATATTCATCAAGCAACAGCCATTATTAATACAATCCCTGCACAATGGTTAACACAATCATTTAGTGATTGCATTCACATGCCGATTTACGATGTAGCCTCTGCACCAGGATGCTTGTATTACGTTACGAGGAAAGACTACACATTACTGCCAGCCTTACCAGGGAAATATTTTGCAGATGATGCTGCACATGTGCTATATGAAACGATTACGCGTGGAGGTGACTAAATGCTTGAAGGTAAACGAATAGGACTTGGAATAACGGCATCACATTGTACTTATGAGGATGTAGTGCCGAAAATTACGAGTTTGACAGCTGCTGGTGCAACAGTTGTACCGATTATTACCAACTCGGTACTGCATGCAGCAACACGCTTCGGAACAGGTGAGGAGTGGATTGCAAAGATTGAAAGCTTATCAGGTGAAAAGGTTGTTTCTAGTATTACCGAAGCGGAGCCATTTGGACCGAAAAACCCATTAGATTGTATGGTAATTGCACCGATGACGGGTAATTCATTAAGCAAATTTGCAAACGCTGCAACCGATAGTGCTGTTTTAATGGCTGCAAAGGCAACGCTACGAAATGGCTCGCCAGTAGTAATTGGTATTTCTACAAATGATGCGCTTGGATTAAATGGTATGAACCTAATGAAGCTAATGAATGCTAAAAATGTATATTTTATACCTTTTGGTCAAGATGATCCGATAAATAAACCAACATCCCTTGTTGCAGATTTCAACAAAATGCTCGAAACTGTGCATTATGCGCTCGCTTATAAAAAACAATTACAACCAATATTTATACAATATTTTTAATTGTCAAATAATCATACACAATTCAATGGATTTGTGATACAATATCCAACATTATGTAACTAGTTTTAGAGGAGAGATGAGACAATGACAAAGCAATTAAATGTCGCGGTAGTTGGTGCGACAGGTGCAGTAGGTTCGAAAATGATGGAACAGCTAATTAAACGTAATTTTCCTATTAAAAATATAAAATTTTTAGCATCAGCACGTTCAGCTGGAAAAACAATCGAGTTTAATGGTTCAACCTATACAATTGAAGAAGCGAAGCCAGAAGCTTTTGAAGGAGTAGATGTAGCGCTATTCTCAGCGGGTGGTTCTGTATCTGCTGCATTAGCACCTGAAGCTGCAAAACGTGGGGCAGTGGTCATTGATAACACAAGTCACTTCCGTATGGATCCAGAAGTTCCGTTAGTAGTACCAGAAGTAAACCGTCATGCATTAAAAGAATTACCTAAAGGAATTATTGCAAATCCGAACTGTTCAACTATTCAAATGGTAGCTGCGCTTCAACCAATTCGCGAAAAATTCGGCTTAACAAAAGTTATTGTTTCAACATATCAAGCTGTTTCTGGATCTGGTATCGCTGCCATAGACGAATTAAAGGATCAAAGTGCACAGTGGGAAGCAGGTAAGAACGTTGAAGCAAGTGTTTTACCATGTAAAGCAGATAATAAGCATTATCCGATAGCACGTAATGTTATTCCGCAAATTGACAAATTTACGGACAATGGCTTTACATATGAAGAAATGAAAATGATAAACGAAACGAAAAAAATTATGGAATTACCAGAGCTAAAAGTGGCAGCAACTTGTGTTCGAGTGCCAGTCGTTTCAGGTCACTCAGAGTCTGTCTATATTGAGCTTGAAAAAGAAGCAACACTACAAGAGATTTTTGCCTTATTAAAAGAAGCACCAGGTATTGTTTTACAGGATGATATTGCAACGCAGGAATACCCAATGCCAATCTTTGCAGAAGGTGAAGAGCCAACATTCGTAGGTCGTATCCGTCAAGATCTAGATAATAAAAAAGGATTCCATTTATGGATTGTAGCTGACAACTTATTAAAAGGTGCAGCGCTAAACTCAATTCAAATTGCTGAAGCGATGCTAGAGGATAATTTACTTTAAGAGGGGTGCAAGTATGAATATCGGTCGTATAGGAACGGCAATGATAACGCCGTTTAAAAAAGATGGCACAATTAACTACCCAGAATTAGAACGAATTATTAATCACTTAATCGATAATGGCACAGATGCAATTATCGCTTGCGGAACAACATCAGAAAATCCAACGATGTCAACAGAGGAAAAAATTGAAGTTGTACGCTTTACTGTTGAAAAGGTAGCAGGACGTGTACCTGTTATCGCTGGAACGGGAGATAACGAAACAGCGTATTCCATCGCTATGACACATAAAGCGGAGGAAAATGGTGCAGACGGCATTATGCTTGTAACACCGTATTACAACAAACCAAACCAGCGCGGGATGTATGCCCACTTTCAAACGATTGCTAAGGAAACGAAGCTACCTGTCATGTTATATAATGTGCCAGGACGTACAGGTGCGAATATTTTAGCCGAAACGACAATCTCATTAAGCCGTGACGTAGAAAATATTACATGCATCAAGGAAGCGAGCGGTAATTTAGACCAAATGGGTGACATTATTGAAAATGTTGAAAATGACTTCCTTGTTTACAGTGGCGATGATGGTCTAACACTTCCACTTCTTGCAATAGGTGGAGCAGGAGTTATTTCTGTTGCATCACATGTTGTTGGGAATGATATGCAATTAATGATTAAAGCTTTTGAAGAAGGAAATCATAAGCTAGCGGCAAAAATTCACCGCGCGCTTCTTCCTCTTTGCCGTGCATTATTTGCACAGCCAAACCCATCACCTGTAAAATATGCTATGACAAAGCTAGGTTTTGATACACTAGATGTTCGCATGCCAATGATGGAAATGCTGCCAGAAGAAAAGGCTGCCTTTGATAAAATTTGGGATACGTATCAAGAAAAAGCAAAAGGATTTCGTGCATTAGCAGTGAAATAACTGGATTGAAAACTAACCGTAGACTAATTCGATCAGGTTCGAATAGTCTGCGGTTTTTTTATAGGAATCCGATACCAATATTTCGTTTCCTAGCAGTTCATCAAAATTTTCTTAATATATAGTAGCTACATAAGTGAAATCAAGATAGATTTTGTCAGTTATTCGCATTTTTAATTTGTGCTATAGACGTTCACCACGTATAATGAACTTTAAGTGGTTGCTGTTCGGGATATTTTTAGGAGGAAATAAAGTGACAAAAACGAAAAATGAAGTAATCCGTATCATCCCTCTTGGCGGAGTTGGCGAGATCGGAAAGTCCATGTATGTAATCGAAATCGATGAAGAGCTTTTCGTCGTAGACAGTGGGTTAATGTTCCCAGAGGATGAAATGCTAGGTATCGACATTGTTATACCGGACATTACGTACTTAGAAGAAAACAAAGAGCGCGTGAAAGGAATTTTCCTAACACACGGACATGAAGATGCAATTGGTTCAATTGCTTACGTTCTACAAAAAATTAAAGCGCCAGTCTATGGCTCAAAATTAACAATTGCCCTTGCGAAGGAGCATTTAAAAGAGCTTCCTGCTCCACATCAAGTGAAATTCTTTGAAGTAACGAATAAAAGTCGTATGAACTTTAATCGCACTCATGTGACGTTCTTCCATACGACACATAGCATTCCAGATGCATTGGGGGTTGTTTTCCATACATCTGAAGGGGCAATCGTGCACACAGGTGAATTTAAATTTGACCAGTCTGCAAAAGGAAAATTCAAGCCAGATTTAGCAAAAATGGCTCAGCTTGGTGAGGACGGCGTGTTTATTTTACTTTCTGAATCAACAGAAGCAGAGCGTCCAGGCTATACAACAAGCGAAACGGTGATTGAAGATCGTTTAGCTAAAACATTCCATGGGGCACCAGGTCGTATTATTGTAGCAGTTTACGCCTCAAACTTCATTCGTATTCAGCAGGTGTTTACGCAAGCGCAAGAATCATTCCGCAAAGTAGCGGTTGTAGGTAAGCCCCTTGAAAAGGTAGTCGATTTAGGAGTAACTCTTGGCTATTTAGAAGTGGACGAGAATACGTTAATTCCTGTAAGTGATATTCATAAATATCAAGATGATGAAATAATTATTATTGCAACAGGTAACCAGGGTGAACCGCTTGATGCATTAGATAAAATTGTGCGAAAGCATCATCGTGAAATTAAAATTCGTAATACGGATACTGTTTTAATTACTTTCACTCCGTCACCTAGCATGGAAGTGCAAATGTACAATACGATGAATCAACTTGCCAAAGCTGGTGCAAATGTATTAACAGCAGATAAAAAAGTACATGTTTCAGGACATGGTAGTCAAGAAGATTTAAAATTAATGCTAAATTTAATGCAGCCAAAATATTTTGTTCCGATTCAAGGTGAATATCGTATGCTGATTGCGCATTCAAAGCTTGCACAATCAGTCGGGATGCAAAAGTCTCAAATTTTTATCGCGGATAAAGGCGATATTGTAGAATACAAAAACGGCAAGATAAGAATGAGCGGTCGTGTACAAGCAGGTAATGTTCTAATTGACGGAATTGGTGTTGGTGATGTCGGAAATATTGTTCTACGTGATCGTAAACTACTTTCCCAAGATGGTATTTTCATCGTCGTTGTAACTTTAAACCGTGCGCAAAAGAAGATTGCGTCAGGTCCAGAAATTTTATCACGCGGATTTGTTTATGTACGAGAGTCTGAAGAGCTGATGGTTGAGTCGTCAGAAATCGCACGATCTGTTATTGAAAAGTATGTAAGTAAAGATACATTTGAATGGACAAATATAAAACAAGAAATCCGTGACGAACTGAATAGCTACTTATTCCAAAAAACGAAGCGCCGCCCAATGATTATCCCAATTATAATGGAATATTAGGATCATTCAGTTCATTGCAATCAATACTTTTTAAAGTATCGTACCTTGTTTTGAAACAACATGTCGTACCTGACATTGTGTAATATTGATGGGACGTTACAAAAGTATGAAAAGGATTTTCTTTTGCCAGCTGGGCTCAAGAAAATCCTTTTTTTCTACAGTAAAGGTAGGTGGAAAAGATGACCGAAACGAAGACTTCAAGAAAAGAAAAAGCAGGTCCAAAAACAAAAGCAACGAGCGCAGGTGGACTTCACCCACTCGCTTATGAAATTATCGGCATCTTATTAATTGCGTTTGCAATGATTGCTTTTTTTGAGCTAGGTATCGTAGGGCGTATTACAAAAACTATATCGATGTTTTTATTAGGTAACTTACACTTTTTTATTCCATTCCTATGTATGCTAATTGCAGGCATTTTTATGGTGCGACGTCGTGGAATTACGTTAAAAAACCGTATCGTTATTGGAACTTTATTTGTAATGGCCGGCTTTTCAATATTTAGTCATAGCATTCTATTTGAGCAGCTACATAACGCAAATACGTTATTATCCAATTCCGTTATTCGAGAAACATGGCGAATCCTAATTGAAATGGAAGGTGTGATAAAGCGTAGTGACTCGCTTGGTGGTGGCATGATAGGTGCAATTTTATTTAGTCTGCTTCATATTTTATTTGATTCGATAGGTGCCAAAATAGCCTCGTGGGTACTACTACTGATCGGTGTTATTTTAATTTCAGGGAAAGCGCTCGTACCGCTAATTATTGAAAAGGGTCCAAAGGTGAAGCGAAAAATTAAAACGAAACGTGCCATTAGCACACAAGAGCCCACCGGAAGAAAAAAAGGAAGGAAGAAGGAAGAACAGGCAGAAGAGATCGCGGTAACATCAATAGAAAAACCAATGCCGATGGAACATATAGTGCATGAGGAGCCTGTCATATCAGCTTTTACTGAACATGCATTACAACGGGATGAGGAGCCGCCGAAGGATCTAATTCAAAACGAAAAAAAGATTGAAGAAACGCCATTTTCCAAGGAACCCTCCTCTGTTAATAATGAACATTATACATTACCATCGTTAGGGCTATTAAATCCACCACCAGAGCACGATCAAAGTGGTGAATATTCCATTATTCAAGCTAATGCGAAAAAACTAGAGCAAACATTCCATAGCTTCGGAGTCAAGGCGAAAGTAACACAAGTTCATTTAGGACCGGCTGTTACTAAATATGAGGTGTTACCTGACGTGGGTGTAAAGGTCAGTAAAATTGTTAGCCTTCAGGATGATTTAGCGCTAGCACTTGCAGCAAAGGATATTCGCATTGAAGCACCCATCCCAGGGAAATCTGCAATCGGTATCGAAGTACCAAATAGCGAAGTTGCAGTTGTGACGTTGAGGGAAGTACTTGAGGCAAAGGAAAACAATAAACCAAATGCAAAGCTATTAATTGGTTTTGGTCGGGATATTACGGGTCAAGCCATGTTAGCCGAGCTAAACAAAATGCCGCATTTATTAGTGGCAGGGTCTACAGGAAGTGGGAAAAGCGTATGTATTAATGGGATTATCGTTTCGATTTTAATGCGAGCAGCACCTCATGAGGTCAAAATGATGATGATCGATCCCAAAATGGTAGAGCTTAATATGTATAATGGGATTCCTCATTTACTTGCGCCAGTTGTAACAGAGCCTCGTAAAGCAGCCCAAGCTCTTCAAAAGGTTGTATCTGAGATGGAGCGTCGTTATGATTTATTTTCTCATACGGGTACACGAAATATTGAAGGCTATAATGATCATATTGAAAAAGAAAATGGAGACGGGAAGGAAAAGCAGCCTAAGTTGCCGTATATAGTAGTTATAGTAGATGAGCTTGCTGATTTAATGATGGTTGCGCCAGGTGAGGTAGAAGACTCCATTACAAGGCTTGCGCAAATGGCCCGTGCTGCGGGGATACACTTAATTATTGCCACGCAACGGCCATCTGTAGATGTTATTACAGGAATCATTAAAGCAAATATTCCATCTCGAATCGCATTTGCTGTATCTTCTGCAGTGGATTCACGCACAATATTAGATATGGGTGGTGCTGAAAGGCTGTTAGGTCGTGGGGACATGTTATTCCTACCAGCTGGAGCATCAAAACCAACACGTGTTCAAGGAGCATTTTTATCCGATGCTGAAGTCGAATCTGTGGTAGATTTTGTTATTGAACAGCAAAAGGCACAATACGAGGAGGCGATGATTCCGACTGATGAACCGGTAGTTGAAATATCAGAAGATAAGGATGAATTATACGATGATGCAGTTGGGCTCGTAATGGAAATGCAAAGTGCATCCGTTTCAATGCTGCAACGAAAATTTAGAATTGGTTATGCAAGAGCAGCCCGAATTATGGATCAAATGGAGATGCGCGGTGTTGTCAGTCCACCAGAAGGTAGTAAGCCAAGGCAGGTCCTGTTGAATAAGTCGAGCGTTATAAATTGAATAACAAGCTAAAAAATTCAGATTTGCTATTTTTTGCATCAGAATTCATTAAATTATGCTGAAATTTTTCGTTTTATAATGAGTTTTTTGTGAAAAATGTTTTCTTCTTATAATAAAAGTGTTATATTAATCAACGAATTAGTAGGAATTGTTGTACATCAGATGTCTGATCTCTAAATCGGTGGTGGTTATTAGTGTCAATTAAAACTGATCATCGTCATTTGTACTTACAAGTAATAGACCGTTTAAAATCAGATATTGAAAAAGGAGTATTTCATGAAAATGAAAAGCTTCCTTCTGAATTTGAACTATCAAAATCGCTTGGAGTAAGTCGAGCAACTTTACGTGAGGCGCTTCGATTATTGGAAGAAGAAAATGTCATCGTTCGTAGACATGGTGTAGGCACGTTCGTCAATCCTAAGCCATTATTTACATCAGGTATTGAGCATCTATCGAGTATTTCTTCCATGATTGAAAATGCAGGAATGGAGCCTGGGACAATATTCATAAATGCAACTGAGAATAAACCTACTGAAGATGATATAAACAGATTCCAATCCGACATTGATGACAATGTAATCAAAATTGAACGTGTTAGAACTGCAGATGGTGAACCTGTCGTTTATTGTATCGATAAAGTGCCAGCAAGCTATTTGCCTAAGCAATTTATAAGTAATCAAGACGTGTCTATTTTCTCGGCCCTTGAAAAATCTGGTGCCATTCGTGTAGCTTATGCGATCACTTATATAGATCCTATCGGTTACCACGAACATGTATCACCAATTTTAAAATGCGGACCTGAGACGGCATTACTCATATTGAAGCAACTTCATTATGATGAGAATGACCAAGTTGTACTGTATTCTAAGAACTATTTTAGAGCTGATAAATTCAGCTTCCATGTAGTTCGAAAACGGGTGTAGAACATTATTATTTAATTATCCTGCTAATTACAAAATCCTTGGGGGGAATCACTTATGAAAAAACGTAAATTTGGTTTATTAATTTCTTCTGTACTAGCAACTGGTGCCATTTTAGGGGCATGTGGAAGCGACGATGGTAAAAGTGGAAAAGAGGACGAAGCAAAAGATAAAGAAGGTACAGCTACTGAAGGTACAGCAACTGAAGGTGCACTTTCAATTGCAATGGTAACTGATGTTGGTGGTATTGATGATAAATCATTCAATGAATCAGCTTGGGAAGGTATTCAACAGTTTGGTAATGACAACGGATTATCTGAAGGTGACGGCGGTTATGCTTACCTTCAATCAAAATCTGATGCAGACTACAACACAAACTTAAATTCATTATTACGTCGTGACTTTGATTTAGTATTCGGTGTTGGTTTCTTAATGGGCGATGCAGTTAAAGAAATCGCAGATCAACGTACGGATGCAAAACTTGCAATCATTGACTCAGTAGTAGATGCTCCAAACGTTGCATCAGTTCTATTCAAAGAGCAAGAAGGAGCATTCCTTGCAGGTGTTGCTGCAGCTGAAATGTCTGAAAGCGGTAAAATCGGCTTCGTAGGTGGACAATCTATTCCAGTAATTGAGCGTTTCCATGCTGGATTTGAAGCAGGTGCGAAAGCGGTAAACCCTGATATTGAAATCGAGGTATATTATGCGGAAGCATTCGATAAAGCAGAATTAGGTAAAACAGCTGCAAACAGTATGTACTCATCAGGTGTTGATATTATTTTCCACGCTGCGGGTGGTACTGGTAACGGTGTATTCACTGAAGCAAAAGAGCGTAAAGAAAAAGACCCTAATGCTAATGTATGGGTAATTGGTGTAGATAAAGATCAATATCCAGAAGGTCAAGTTGGGGAACATAACGTAACATTAACGTCAATGCTTAAAGGTGTATCGAACGCAGTAGTAGATATTTCAAACCGTACGAAAGATGGGAAATTCCCAGGTGGCGAAACAATCGTTTACGGTCTTAAAGAAGACGGCGTAGGTTTAGCTGATTCTCGTGGTGCAATTACTGAGGATGTATTAAAAACAGTTGAAGAATATAAAGCGAAAATCATTTCTGGTGAAATTGTAGTTCCTGAAGAAGTAAAGAAGTAAAATAACATGATGATCATCATAGAGATTAGGTAGACTTTTCTAGTCTCTATGATGATTTTGTACTTAAGAGGGTATTTTTTTATTATTAAGATAATTCTACCCCTAAGAAATGTAAGCGTTCTATAAGTTATTCTTCTAAACTAGTATCCTAAATTAACTAATAAATTAATAGAGGAAAGATTTTATATAAAATCTTTCCTGTGTTAATTTTTAATACTTTATAATAATTTCAACCTAAGGGAGTGAATGCAGTGGAATACGTGATTGAAATGCTTGGAATACGTAAAGAATTTGGCGGATTCGTAGCAAATGATAATATCACCCTCCAATTAAAAAAAGGTGAGATACATGCACTATTAGGTGAAAATGGTGCAGGTAAATCAACTTTGATGAACGTACTGTTTGGATTATACCAGCCAGAAGCTGGAGAAATAAAAGTGCGTGGAAATACAGTTAAAATTACAGATCCAAATGTTGCGAACGATCTAGGAATCGGGATGGTGCATCAACATTTTATGCTCGTTGAAAATTTTACTGTAACTGAAAATATTATTTTAGGAAATGAGCCAACTAGGGGCGGCATTGTAAATATAAATCATGCTGCAAAGGATATTCAGGCTTTATCTGAAAAATACGGCTTAGATGTAGATCCAAATGCGAAAATTGAAGATATTTCAGTAGGGATGCAGCAGCGTGTAGAAATCCTGAAAACATTATATCGTGGTGCGGAGATTTTGATTTTTGACGAGCCAACTGCATCGCTTACACCGCAAGAAATTTCTGAGCTAATTCAAATTATGCGCCGTTTAATCGAAGAAGGTAAATCGATCATTTTAATTACGCATAAATTAAAAGAAATTATGGAAGTATCTGACCGAGTGACAATTATTCGCAAAGGCGAAGGGATTGGAACAGTAGTTACAGCTGAAACGAATCCAGACCAACTTGCTGAATTAATGGTCGGACGTCAGGTAACATTCAAAACAGAAAAAGTGTCGGCAAATCCAACTGAGGAAGTTTTAAATATACAAGATTTAGTGGTCCTTGATTATCGTGGTATCGAAAAAATAAAAGGTTTAAACTTATCTGTACGTAAAGGCGAAATCGTAGGTATTGCTGGGATTGACGGAAATGGACAATCGGAGCTAATCGAGGCAATTACAGGTCTTCGTAAGGTGAAGAGCGGTACAGTAATAATGAACGGTATTAATGTAACAAATAAAAAGCCGAGAGAAATTACTGAAACAGGCTTAGGACATATTCCACAAGACCGACATAAGCACGGCTTAGTATTAGATTTTACGGTTGGGCATAATATTGCACTTCAAACTTATTATAAGGAACCAATCTCTAAGTTCGGGATTATTGATTATAAAAAAATCTCGAAAAAGGCAATTCAAGTTATCGAAGAGTTTGATGTTCGCACAGGTCATGGGGAATCAACTCCAGCTCGCGCATTGTCAGGAGGTAATCAGCAAAAGGCTATTATCGGGCGTGAGGTGGACCGAAACCCTGAGCTATTAATAGCTGCTTTACCAACACGTGGCTTAGATGTAGGGGCAATTGAATTTATTCATCAACGTCTTATTGAGCAACGTGATAAAGGTAAGGCTGTATTATTAATTTCTTTTGAGCTAGATGAAGTAATGAATGTATCAGATCGTATTGCGGTTATTTACGATGGAAGTATTGTCGATACATTAGATCCGAAGCAAACAACCGAGCAAGAACTAGGCTTACTTATGGCTGGACAATCTAAAAAAACAATGAAAGGGGACGAATAATCGATGTCTAATCGGATAATCAATATACTCGTTCCTATTATCTCGGTAATTTTAGGATTAATCGTAGGTGCAATCGTTATGCTTGTATCGGGTTATGATCCTGTAGCAGGCTATATTGCCTTATGGAACGGTATTTTCGGAGATACGTATACAATAGGTGAAACGATTCGCCAAATTACACCTTATATATTAGCAGGTCTTGCGGTGGCATTTGCATTCCGTACTGGTTTATTTAATATTGGGGTTGAAGGTCAGTTAATTATGGGATGGGTAGCCGCTGCATATGTTGGGTATGCATTTGAAGGTCTACCAAAAATCATTCATTTACCACTTGCGTTACTTGCAGCAACTGTAGCAGGGGCATTTTGGGCATTTATTGCTGGTGTGTTAAAGGCCAGATTCCATGTCCATGAAGTAATTGCAACGATAATGCTAAACTATGTAGCGCTTCACATTACTAATGCATTAATTAAAACTTGGTCAGGTGGAGACCGTACAGAAAAAATTCAAGAAAGTGCTTCATTACGATCTCCATTTTTTGAAAGCGTAACGGATTATTCTCGTCTTCACTGGGGAATTGTCGTAGCTTTAATTATGGTATTTATAATGTGGTTTATTCTTGAGAGAACAACACGTGGCTTCGAATTAAAAGCGGTTGGGTTTAACCAAAACGCAGCAGAGTATGCAGGGATGAGTGTAAAGAAAAATGTTATTTTAGCGATGACGATTTCTGGTGCGTTCGCCGGCCTAGGTGGGGCCATGGAGGCGCTAGGTACATTTGGGTACGCTGCTGTAAAAGGTGGCTTCACAGGTATAGGCTTTGACGGAATCGCTGTAGCCTTACTTGGTGCAAATACACCACTAGGGGTCCTATTTGGTGCATCATTATTCGGTTCATTAAAATTCGGTTCATTAAATATGCCGAACGAAGCGGGTATTCCGATTGAAATTGTTTCGATCATTATTGCATTAATTATTTTCTTCGTAGCATCAGGCTATGTTATTCGAGTAGCTTTAGAAAAATTCAGAAATAAAAAGGAGGACAAATAATATGAACTTATTAGATGTATTATATTTCATCGTCCCTCCTGCACTTTTCTACGCTGCACCACTTATTTTTGGAGCAATTGGTGGTATATTCTCTGAACGATCCGGTGTTGTTAACATTGGTATTGAAGGTATTATGGTAATGGGCGCCTTTGTAGGGATTGTATTTAACTTATTTACCGCTGATGCACTTGGTGGCTTTACACCGTGGGTATCCTTAGTGGCAGCGATGGTTGTCGGTGCAATCTTCTCTCTATTTTTAGCAGTAGCAGCCATTTCATTCCGTGCGGATCAAACCGTTACAGGGGTTGCTTTAAACTTACTAGGGATAGCCATAGCACTTTTCTCAGTAAAAATGATATTTGAAGGTAAAGGTCAAACAGATTTTATCAAAGAACGCTTTGCTCTTTTTGATATCCCATTATTATCAGATATTCCGTTTATTGGGCCAATGTTCTTTAGTGATTTATATGGTACTTCTATATTAGCAATTGCTGTAGCGTTCCTAGCGTGGTTTGTAGTTTACAAAACACCATTTGGCTTACGTTTACGTTCTGTTGGTGAGCATCCAATGGCTGCTGACACAATGGGGATTAACGTAACAAAAATGCGTTATATTGCGGTAATGATTTCAGGGGCATTTGCTGGTATTGGTGGTGCGATATACGCGCAAACAATTACAGGTGATTTCGGACACGCGACAATTAACGGCCAAGGATTTATGGCGATTGCAGCAATGATTTTCGGTAAATGGCATCCAATTGGCGCGATGGGCGCTGCTCTATTTTTCGGTTTAGCACAAGCATTAGCCGTTGCAGGCGGTTCAATTCCGTATGTAAAAGAGGTACCACCAGTATTCCTAACAATTTTACCGTATGTATTAACGATTCTGGCGCTAGCTGGATTTATTGGAAAAGCGACTGCACCAAAAGCATCAGGTATTCCATATATTAAAGGCAAACGCTAAAAATTGAGTCGACAAAATCCAACATGATTTTGTCGGCTTTTTCTAATATGTAAAAGGAATGAAAAACGGAGAGTTGGGGGAATCTATACAAAGATCTCTATGAAAAATTCGGTAAAATTCTTCCACTACATAATAATTTTGCATAAATTGTGTACTCACATGTATAGTAGAAGGGAAGAGTAGTATTACTTAGGCAGTCAGGAGGAGTTTTTTTGTTTTTAACAACACAATTAGCGAAAGGTGTTTCGCTTCATCTTCGTCAAACAACACAATTTAAAACGGTGAATTTTTCGATTAAATTTAGACGCCCTTTAACAGCTCGAGATGCAGCAGAGCGTACGGTTTTATCGAATGTTTTACAGCATAGCAATGAAAAGTTCACAACATCCGCCGCTTATCGTAGTTATTTAGACGACTTATTTGGAACGGTGCTCTATTTTGATACGACAAAACGCGGTGAGGAACATACATTATTGTTAAATGCAGAAACCGTCAATGATCAATATTTAGCAGATAAGAATGTCCTTGGAGAAGTACTGCAATTATTACACACAGCTGTTTTTCAGCCGAATTTAGAAAACGGACATTTTGTGCCTGCTATCGTTGAACGAGAAAAGAAAATGGTATTAGAGCGTATCCATTCTATTTTTGATGATAAAACACGTTATGCACAAATGCGTTTAACACAAATTCTTCGACCTAACCAGCCGGCATCGATTTCTGCTAATGGAACAATCGAGGAAGTTGAAGCGGTTACACCTGCATCTCTTGTAGCGGCTTATGAGTCGATGCTTGCTAATGATTTGATTGATATTTATGTTGTGGGCGATATCAATATCGAGGAAATGACAGAAAGGTTAAAGGGAGCATTACCATTCGGCGATCGTGAACAACAAAAGATTCCTAAAGACAAAGAGGTTCAGGAGCATACCGAGGCTTATACAAAAGAACAGCACGAAATGAAGCAAGGGAAATTGCATATCGGGTATAGCACCCCAGTATACTTTGGTCATGAGGATTTTCCGAAAATGCAAATTTTCAATGGTATTTTTGGTGGTTATGCACACTCAAAAATCTTTATGAACGTTCGTGAACGAGAAAGCTTAGCTTATTATGCATCAAGCTCCTATGCTTCACATTATGGGCTCTTATTTGTTGTTTCGGGAATTGAACCGTCAAATGAGAAAAAGGCAATCGAGGTAGTCAATGAGCAATTAACAGCAATCCAAAATGGTGAAATTACGGATTTAGAGCTAGCACAAACAAAAGCAATGCTAACAAACCAATTAAAAGAGGCGCTAGATTCTGCTCGTGGGCAAATTGAGATTTTTGATCAATATAAGGATCTAAATGAAGCCTTTACGATTGATACATGGGCTGATCGCTGGCAGTCAGTAACAAAAGAGGATGTGCAGACGATGGCTCAGCAAATTGAGCAAGAGGCGATTTATTTCTTATGCGGTAAGGAGGACTAATCAGTGCAAACGATTGAATTTAAACAACTAGAAGAAACACTTTATTATAAAAAGCTTGAAAATGGCTTAGAAGTTTATATCTTACCGAAAAAAGGGTTTTCTAAAACATTTGTAACGTTTACAACGAAATACGGCTCAGTGGATCGTTCATTTATTCCAATCGGGGAAAAGGAAAGTATTACAGTTCCAGATGGGATTGCTCATTTTCTAGAGCATAAAATGTTTGAAAAGGAAGATGGGGATGTATTCCAAAAGTTTAGTGAAGTTGGTGCACAGGCGAACGCGTTTACATCCTTCACACGTACAGCATACCTTTTCTCTGCAACCGATCATATTTATAAAAGCACTGAAACGTTATTAGATTTTGTACAGGAGCCATATTTCACAGAGGAAACAGTCAATAAAGAAAAGGGAATAATCGGTCAAGAAATTACGATGTATGATGATCAGGCTGACTGGCGTTTATATTTTGGTGCGATAGAAAATATGTTCCATAACCATCCAGTGAAAATCGACATTGCAGGTACAATTGAGTCGATTGATGGAATTACAGCGGAGCATTTGTATACTTGCTATAACACGTTCTATCACCCGTCAAATATGTTATTGTTCGCTATTGGTGCTGTTGACCCAAATGAGATGATGGCTTTTATTGAAGCGAATCAAAATAAAAAGGAATTCCCAGAACCAACACCTTTAACACGCCTATTTGATGATGAGCCAACAAATGTAGCCATTGCACAGCGTGAGTTATATATGGATGTTCAAAAGCCAAAAGTATATGTTGGCTTAAAAGCAAAGGAAACATCACTATCAGGGATGGATATGCTAAAGCATGAGCTAGCGATACACATCGCGCTAGAATGCTTATTTGGTCGCGCTTCAAGCTTCTATACAGATGTATATGAAAAAGGCTTGATTGACGAATCTTATGCGTATGATTTTTCACTTGAAAAAGGCTTTGGCTTTGCATTAATTGGTTCCGATTCTAATGAACCTGATGCTTTAGTAGCGGCGATAAAGGATCATTTAGAGAATGCTGATGGAATGTTTATTGAGCAGGACGTGGAACGAATTAAACGTAAAAAAATTGGCTTCTTCTTACGCGCATTAAACTCAATTGAATACATCGCGAATCAGTTTACTCGTTATAAATTTAACGATATGAACCTGTTTGATGCTGTACCTGTTATTGAAAAGCTTACTGTAACGGATATTCAGGAGGCATTTACATCCCTGCAAGGAGTGGAACAACAAACAGTATTCAAAATCCTTCCAGTAAGTGAGAGAACTGAATGAAAAGATTTGCTTTAGTATGTGGTGCTTCAGGAGAAATAGGGCAGAATATATGTGAAAAGCTAGCCTCTGAAGGTTGGTCGCTCTATTTGCATTATTTTCGTAATAGTGAGGCTATCAATCATTTAGCTGAGCGCTTTACTAAGAAATATAAGGAGCAAGAATTTATTCCTGTATGCGCGGACTTTAGTGCAGCTGACGGTGGTGATCTGCTAGCTGCACAAATTTTTTCTTTGCAGGCAATTGTATTTGCAAATGGTCATGGGTATTATAGCTTACTAGAGGATACACCGATAAATGAAATGGAGAAGCTATGGCGTGTACATATGCAAAATCCGATGAGTTTATTAGCTGCCGTCTCGAAAAAATTAAGGTCAAATAACAAGAGCTATGTGCTATTTATTGGCTCTATTTGGGGAGCGGTAGGTGCAGCAGGGGAAACGGTGTATTCTGCTGTTAAAGGTGCTCAGCACAGCTTTGTAAAGGCGTATGCGCAAGAAGTGGCGTATAATGGTATTCGTGTAAATGCAATAGCGCCAGGCATTATTGATACAACGATGAATCATCATTTAACTTTACAAGAAAAAAATAGTATTGCCGAGGAAATTCCTCTCCAGGCACTGGGTCAGACGGAAGATATAGCGAATATGATTGCCTTTTATTTGAGTGGACAGGCAGATTATGTTACAGGACAAATCATTCATGTAAATGGTGGATGGTACATATAATTGCCTTCCTTGCACATACTAACGGTGTAAAGGAGGCGATAACATGGGTGTACTTGATAACTGGCAGCAATGGACATCATTTTTAGGGAAACAAGTTGAAGACGCGAAAGATATTGGCATGCCAAAAAAAGTAATTGAAAAGGCAGCCGTTCAAATTGGGGAATACTTAGCGAAAAATGTAGATCCTCAAAACGAACAAGAGCGTGTTCTTTCCGATTTATGGGCTGTAGCTTCTTCAGATGAAAAACAATCTATTGCTAGCTGTGTAATTAAGCTCGTACAAAATAAACATGTACAATAGTTAAAATTAAAAATTGAATAGCATTTTCAGAAAGGGAGCCAATTTGGTTTCCCTTTTCCGTTTAGCCTTTGCATAAAAAAATTAACTACTTTCGTCAGCTAATTATAATTTTTATTCTGATATAGTATGACTTTTGAAAGGTTGGTAAATTTTTTATGTATAAATTTTAAAAGAATGATCAAAAAACAGTTGTTTCGAACTTTTCAATACATATAAAATGGGCTATGATGGAACTTATAAGGAATTTTTACGTTTCTAATATAGAGGGGACGGATTCGTTCATGGGTGAATGGTATTTCGAATATGAAATTCAGGTCAATCGTCCTGGTTTGCTTGGAGACATTGCTTCGTTACTAGGGATGCTAAGAGTTAATATTGTAACGATTAACGGTGTCGATGAAGTGCGTAGAGGGATGTTATTAAAGGCTGAAAAAGATGAATCAATCGAACGTTTTATTTCTATTGTTTCGACTATGGAAAATATAAACGTGACAAAATTTCGAGAGCCAAAGCTACGAGATCGTTTAGCTGTCCGCCATGGTCATTATATTCCTAAAGATGCTGATGAAAAAAATACATTTCGCTTTGTCCGTAGTGAGCTAGGGATCCTAGTTGATTTTATGGCAGAGTTATTTAAAAAAGAGGGAAATAAACTAATAGGTATTCGAGGAATGCCGCGGGTTGGTAAAACAGAATCGATCGTAGCAGCAAGTGTTTGTGCGAATAAGCGTTGGATTTTTCTTTCTTCCACAATGATTAAGCAAACGGTTCGAAATTCATTAATAGGAGATGAGTTTAACGGCAATAATATATTTATATTAGATGGTGCTGTAACGAGAAACTCTAATGATGAACGACATCAGCAGTTAGTACGTGAAATGATGCGAATGGATACGGTGAAGGTTATTGAGCATCCAGATCTTTTTGTTCAGCATTCTGAGTATAAACTGGAGGATTTTGATTATATAATTGAGCTTCGTAATGATCCGGATGAAGAAATTACGTATGAAATTATTGAAAAAAATAATATGATGTCTAGTGGAAATGATTTCGGAGGCTTTAATTTTTAGTTTCCTTTAATAAACCGATTTACCATCGTATCCGACTATGGAAATGTATAGAATTTGATTAAAAAGTAGGTGTTATTGTTGACAGAACTTGGGGCTCGCCTTAAGGAAGCGAGATTATCTAAAGGATATAGCTTGGATGATTTACAAGAAATAACGAAAATTCAAAAGCGTTATTTAGTTGGAATCGAAGAAGGTAACTATTCGATAATGCCTGGGACGTTTTATGTTCGTGCTTTTATTAAACAATACGCTGAAGCAGTAGGTTTAAATCCAGACGAATTACTTGAACAATTTAAAACGGACGTTCCAGGAACACAGACAGAGGAAGTTGCGCAATCGTATGCTCAAAGCCCGAGTCGTAGAAAATTGTCTTCTAGATCATCTAGTAAAATGATGGAAGCCATGCCTAAAATAATTGTTGGGCTATTTATAGTTGTTATTATTGTTGTCATTTGGTCATTATATTTAGCAAAAGGGAATAAAACTCCAGATGCAGTGGATAATTCGACTCCTCCGTTTGAATATGATAAACCGAATATAGAAAAGCCAAAACCAAATGATAAGCAAGACGATGAAGGGCAAACAGCTGGGCAAGAGGATCAGGACGCTCAAAAAGATGATGAAGAAGAAAAGCCAGCCACACCTCAGCAAGTGATTTCTACAGGTGTTATAGACGGTGAATCGACAATTTATGAAGTGTCGGGTGTTGATAAATTAAACATTCGTGTAGAAGTGTCTGGAGATTCGTGGGTAGGCATTCGTAATGAACAAGGAGCAGAGCAAATCGATGATAAGGTGTACACGGCAGGCATGGTAGTAGAGCATGATTCTACAGAGGCTGGCTATGCACGTATTCGTTTAGGAAACACAACAGTAACTAAAGTATTTGTGAATGATATCGAATTACCGTTTGCTCAAGACCGCGTTTCACAAAATATTATTTTAAAATTAGTTCAAGAACAATAGTCATCGAGTATGATGACTATTTTCTTTCGATGAAAGGTGTTAACAAATGAACATTCCAAATAAGATTACAGTCTCTCGTATTTTATTAATCCCCGTATTTATGATTGTAATACTGTTTGACTTTGGTTGGGGAAATATGGAACTATTTGGTGCAGAAATGCCCGTTACTCATTTTGTAGGAGCGCTTATTTTTATTATTGCTTCTGTAACTGATTGGGTAGATGGCTATTATGCACGAAAATACAATTTAGTAACGAACATGGGGAAATTTTTAGACCCACTTGCAGATAAACTATTAGTATCGGCTGCCTTTATTTTATTAGTAGACCTAGGGCTAGCCCCAGCTTGGATTGTGATCCTTATTATTTCACGTGAGTTTGCTGTAACGGGTCTGCGCCTGATCCTAGCCGGTCAAGGTGAGGTTGTAGCAGCAAATCAGCTAGGGAAAATTAAAACATGGGCGCAAATTGTTGCCATTTCGGCTTTATTGCTACACAATACAATTTTCACTTTAGTAGGTATTCCATTTGACGATATTGCCCTTTATGTAGCCTTATTCTTTACGATTTGGTCTGGTTGGGATTACTTCTATTTAAATCGACGTGTTTTATTAGATTCAAAATAAGCGAGGTTTTCTTATGAATGCTGAAATTATTGCAGTTGGCTCAGAGCTTTTACTCGGTCAAATAACGAATACAAATGCAAAGTTTATTTCAAGTCAGCTATCCGAGTTAGGTATTAATGTGTTCTATCATACCGTTGTAGGCGATAATAGTAGTCGATTACAGGAGACAATTCGTATTGCCGAATCGCGCGCGGATTTAATTATTTTCTCTGGTGGCTTAGGTCCAACAAAGGACGATTTAACGAAGGAAACGATTGCAAAGCACTTAGGAACTACGCTTACATTTGATCCTGTAGCGCTTGAATCTATTGAGTCATATTTTGTGAGACAGGGCCGAGTTATGACCGAAAATAATCGTAAGCAGGCACTTGTGCTTGAAGGTTGCGATGTCCTAGCTAATCATCACGGAATGGCACCTGGCATGCTTTACGAAAATGATGGTCGCTTCTATTTGCTGCTTCCAGGACCACCAAAGGAGCTTCAGCCTATGTTTCAATTTGAAGCGAAACCGCTCCTAGCTGCACGTTTAACAGATGGTGCTACAATTGTTTCACATGTGCTGAGATTTTATGGTATTGGTGAGGCAGAGCTTGAAACACGTGTGCAAGATATTCTTGAAGCTCAATCAAATCCAACTGTTGCACCGCTTGCGGCAGATGGTGAAGTAACGTTACGCATAACAGCTAAAGCGAGTACTGAACAGGAAGCTTGGCTATTGATTGAAGCAAAAAAGTCGGAAATACTAGCGTTAGTAGGAGAATACCAATATGGTGTCGATGATGAATCATTAGCATCTAAAATGGTAGAAATGCTCCTAGACAACGGTTTAACAATTGCAGCGGCCGAGTCTTTAACGGCAGGACTATTCCAATCCGAGCTTGCGGAAATTCCGGGAGTGAGTCAAGCACTAGTAGGTGGTGTGGTAACCTATACAGAACAGGCAAAAATGGACCAGCTTGGTATTTCAGCCCAGCTGTTAAAAAATCATGGCGTCGTCAGCAGTGAATGTGCGGGTTGGATGGCGAAAAATGTTCGTGAAAAATTTGGAACGAGCATTGGAGTTGGCTTAACAGGTGCTGCCGGTCCTGATTCACATGGCAATGAGCCAGCTGGGACAATATGGATCGGTATTAGCCTAGGTCAGGAACCACCAGTTACATATCGCCTGCAACTGTCTGGATCTCGTAACACGAACCGATTGCGTGCTGTAAAATTTACATTTAGTTTCTTAATGAGAAAATTCGTTGAAAAAGGTTATAAGAAGCGTTAAACGAAAGAAAGCTATAGCTGAAAATAAAAATTTGGGCTTAAATAATGGTCCAAATTTTTATTTTAGGCAAAAATCGAAAATATGTTCGCTTTTTTCTTGAGTATTGTCTCATTACCAAGTATAATAGAAACATAACGAAAACAGAGTATCGAATTTAAAGGAGGAACTATTTGTGAGTGATCGTAAAGCAGCCTTAGATATGGCGTTAAAGCAAATTGAAAAGCAATTCGGTAAAGGGTCTATCATGAAATTAGGAGAGACGACTGACCGTATGGTAGAAACATCGTCAAGTGGTTCATTAGCGCTTGATGCAGCATTGGGGGTAGGTGGCTACCCACGCGGGCGTATTATCGAAATTTACGGCCCAGAATCTTCTGGTAAAACGACTGTAGCCTTACATGCCATTGCAGAAATTCAAGCTAATGGCGGACAAGCAGCTTTTATTGATGCTGAGCATGCGCTGGACCCAGTATACGCGCAAAAACTTGGCGTAAACATTGATGAGCTTTTATTGTCACAGCCTGATACAGGAGAGCAAGCTTTAGAAATCGCAGAAGCATTAGTACGAAGTGGTGCCATTGATATTTTAGTAATTGACTCTGTAGCCGCACTAGTCCCGAAGGCAGAGATTGAAGGGGAGATGGGTGATTCTCACGTAGGTTTACAGGCCCGTTTAATGTCACAAGCCCTTCGTAAGCTATCAGGATCGATTAATAAGTCTAAAACTTTAGCAATCTTTATTAACCAAATTCGTGAAAAAATTGGCGTTATGTTCGGTAACCCAGAAACGACACCAGGTGGTCGTGCTCTTAAATTCTACTCGTCAGTGCGCTTAGAAGTGCGTCGTGCAGAAACGATCAAACAAGGCACTGAAATGGTCGGTAATAAAACGAAAATTAAAATCGTGAAAAATAAAGTAGCACCGCCATTCCGTACAGCAGAAGTAGATATAATGTATGGTGAAGGTATTTCAAAAGAAGGCGAAATTGTTGATTTAGGTGCTGACTTAGATATTATTCAAAAGAGCGGATCTTGGTATGCATACGGAGATGAGCGTTTAGGGCAAGGACGTGAAAATGCAAAACAATTCTTAAAAGAAAATCCTTCTTTACGAGATGAAATTGCCAATAAAATTCGCGATTCATATGGTATTAGCTCAAGTAACTACACGATTGGTGGCCATGATGACGACGAAGAAATGGATGAAGAATTAGCATTACTTTTAGATGATAAATAAGTAATAATCAAAGAGTGATTACAGGCTGATTTAGAGTCTGTAATCGCTCTTTTATGTTAATACATAGCAAGTATTGAGAGAAATTGGATTCCTATGAAAAACCGTGCTGACTTTTTAAGTTATTTATTAATACTATAAAATTTTAGCCTAATCTTATAAAAGATTTGCTAAAACCTTATAGAACTAGGGGAATCCTTGACAGAGCTAGTATGGAAATATACAATTAACATGTATAATTTCTAAATTTTGAAATGAAATAGGCAGTATGTTGTTAAATCAATATATCGGCCGACTAGAACATCAGACATAAAAGCAAGTAGGAGGGGTTATATGATGGACATGATATTCCCTGCTTTGCTTGGATTCGCTGTCGGTGTCGCTGTTATCTATTTCTACATGAAACAAGTGAATGAATCAAAGGTGACTGGTGCCAAGTATCAAGCTCAGGCGATTGTTGAAGAAGCAAAACGCGAGGCAGATGCATTGAAAAAGGAAGCACTACTTGAAGCAAAAGATGAAACTCACAAATTTCGAACTGAAGCTGAAAATGACATTCGTGAACGTCGTGGAGAACTTCAGAAACAAGAGAACCGTTTATTGCAAAGAGAAGAGAATCTTGATCGCAAGGATGATGCTCTGAACAAAAGAGAATCTGGCTTAGAGCGCAAGGAAGAAGCTCTAGCCGAAAGACAACAGCATATTGAACAGATGGAAAGCAAAGTGGAAGAGCTTGTTCTGGCTCAAAAGTCAGAACTAGAACGGATTGCAGCCTTAACACGCGAAGAAGCGAAAGGAATCATTTTAAAGCAAGTTGAAAATGAACTTTCAACAGACATCGCTGTTATGACGAAGGAATCAGAGACACGTGCAAAAGAGGAATCTGATAAAAAGGCACGCGAAATTTTATCTCTAGCGCTACAACGTTTTGCAGCAGACCATGTTGCAGAAACAACAGTATCGGTTGTAACTTTACCGAATGATGAAATGAAGGGTAGAATTATCGGTAGAGAAGGGCGCAATATTCGTACGCTGGAAACTCTTACGGGTATTGATTTAATTATCGATGATACACCTGAAGCGGTTATTTTATCTGGGTTTGATCCAATCCGTCGTGAAACAGCCCGATTAGCCCTAGAAAAACTAGTACAGGATGGTCGTATTCATCCAGCTCGTATCGAGGAAATGGTTGAGAAATCACGCCGTGAAGTGGACGAGCAAATTCGTGAAACAGGTGAGCAAACAACTTTCGAGGTTGGTATCCACAATTTACATCCAGATTTAATGAAGATTTTAGGTCGCATGAAGTACCGTACAAGCTACGGTCAAAATGTATTAAAACACTCCATCGAAGTAGCGCACTTAGCTGGTCTACTTGCTGCGGAGTTAGGGGAAGATGTCACTTTAGCAAAACGTGCTGGTCTACTCCATGATATCGGTAAGGCAATTGATCATGAAGTAGAAGGTAGTCACGTGGAAATTGGCGTGGAGCTTGCAACAAAATACCATGAGCATCCAGTTGTTATTAATAGTATTGCATCCCATCATGGTGACACAGAGGCAACATCTGTTATAGCTGTGCTTGTTGCTGCAGCCGATGCATTATCAGCTGCACGTCCAGGAGCTCGAAGTGAAACATTAGAAAATTACATTCGTCGTCTTGAAAAGCTTGAAGAAATATCTGAAAGCTACGAAGGTGTTGAGAAATCATTTGCCATCCAAGCAGGACGTGAAGTGCGTATTATCGTACAACCTGACAAAATCGATGACCTTGCTTCACATCGCTTAGCTCGAGATATTCGTAAGCGAATTGAAGAAGAATTAGATTATCCAGGTCATATAAAAGTAACAGTCATTCGAGAAACACGTGCTGTAGAATACGCAAAATAAAAGAATGAAAATAAATGAAAGGCAGTTTCTTGTTCACAATGAACAAGAGGCTGCCTTTTTATGAGGTCTAAAAGTATACACAAGTTCCTGGAATAATAAGTTGTAACATTAATCCGGGAAAGTACGCTAGCGCAATGGAAATTAATCTTAAGTAGCGGTAATAGTACTAAATTAAGTAAACAAAGTATAAAAAATCAATAAATAGTAATAATATTGTAGTGATAAGCATAAATAAAGCATGTTGACTAATAATATGTAGTTAAATATTAGCAAGAGAGGTGAATGTTTTTGATTGATATACACAGTCACATTTTATGGAATGTCGACGATGGTCCCAAAACAAAGGAAGAGACACTACAAATTTTAGAGCAGGCTGTATTGGAAGGGATTACCGAAATCATTTCTACTTCACATAGTAATCATCCGCAGTATCATGCAAATTATAAGCACGTGCAAAATAAACTTCACATCTTACAATACGACCTAATACAACAGAATATTCCCCTTACTCTTCATAGCGGACATGAAGTTCGTTTATCAGATAGCATCATTCCACAATACAGGTCAAATAGGCTTCACACACTAGCAAATTCAAATTATTTATTATTAGAATTACCTTCTTACACAGTACCGCACTATACGAAAATGATTATTCGCGAGCTTTTGAGTGAAGGAGTTACGCCGATCATTGCTCATCCCGAACGAAATAAAGCAATTGCTGAACGACCGGAGCTGTTAGAAGCTCTCATTCGGGAGGGGGCCTTAGCGCAAGTTACTGCGGGAAGTTTAGCCGGTCATTTTGGTCGCGCTATACAAAGGCTGTCGCTCGATTTAGTCAAAGCCAATTTAGTTCATACGTATGGCTCCGATGTGCACAATTTATCGTCACGCCCCTTTTATTTTGACAAAGGACTACTTTATTTAGAGAAAAGAAAACAGTTAGATGCTGTCGATATGCTTCTCGAAAACAATTCAAGGATTATTCGAAATAAACCAATGATTTTGCAAGAGCCTGAAAAGATTGAACGGGCCAAATGGTGGCAAATATTGCGTTATTCAAAAGCGGAATAGAGGCTACTTTGTTAAAATCATCCTACTTTAGTATATAAATATACAATGGAGAAAGTATAGATGGAGGTATATATGAAGAAACTATTAAAATGGGGAATTATCAGCACACTCGTACTAAGTGTTATTGGCTTTGCTGTAACCTATAAAGTATATAGCGATATGAAGAATACCGCAGATCAATTATATACACCAACGAAATATGAAAGATCAGATATGAGGGAGGCTCCCGTAAATGTCGCCTCTGCTGAACCATTTTCTGCACTTATTTTAGGGGTGGATGAGCGAGACGGGGATAGTGGACGCTCAGATACAATGATTGTTCTGACGGTTAATCCAACACTCAAAACAACAAAATTGCTAAGTATTCCAAGAGATACGTATACAGAAATTATAGGCGAAGGACTTAAGGACAAAATTAATCATGCCTATGCATTTGGTGGTATTGAGATGTCCATGAAAACGGTAGAAAACTTACTCGATATCCCAATTGATTATGTAGCAAGAGTAAATATGGAAAGCTTTACGGATATTATCGATATCGTCGGTGGTATTTCAGTTAACAATGCGTTGGCATTTGATTATGATGGGGAGCGTTTTCCGATAGGTGAAATAGAATTAGATGGAGAGACGGCCTTAAAATTTGTGAGAATGCGCTATGAGGACCCTAATGGTGATTTTGGTCGACAAAATCGGCAAAAACAAGTGATTCAGGGAGTACTAAGGGAAGCTACATCGGTAGGAGCTGTCCTTAATTATAAATCCATTTTTGAAACGCTAGAGGATAATGTCCAAATAAATGTTGTTTTTGATGAACTTTTAAACATAAGCAAAAATTATGGAAGTAGTTTTAAAACTATCGAACAAATCTATTTAAACAATGGCTCAAGCTCCATTATGAATGGTATTTACTACTATATTCCGAATGAACAGGAATTACAGGGTATTCAAGATGAGCTACGAGAGCATTTAGGAATTTAGGTAGAAAGATTATTGGTAAGAATAAAATTAAAACTATTTTTTTCCTATTAGTGCTAATGAATTTGTATCCAATGTAACGATTGTTATTTAAAAGTAATATTCAGGGGCAAAAATGCATAAACTCTTAAATGAGCTGGATGAAGTCTCTACTAGAAAAATAAAAATAAATAGAATTAGGAGTGATTTAAGTAACTAAGCTACTATAAAAATTATAGTAATATGAAATGTTACAAACTAAATTTATCCTATCGCGAATAAACTTTACTACAAATAAGAGATACATGCTCCTCTAAACTTCCTTTTCTTGAATTTTCAAACTGGAAGAAAACCTCTATACCTATAAAACATAAACAAAAATAATCCCACTAAAAAAACTTCATAACTTAACTACCCATTATAAAATGACTCTATTTTATCGAGAATTATTAGATTTTTAAAATAACTTGAATAGAAGAGAGGATATGTAACATCTCGCTACTATTCTGTTGGTGAACAAAGAGGTGTGAATAGTGAACCATACGTTGAGGTACTCGATTTTTATTATAGTAGATTCAATGATTGTTTTATCTGCTATTTTTCTTAGTTATTGGTTTTTACATCCTTCCTATAGCATTTATTCGAATTCATTAATTATCCTTAGTTCCATTATGCTTCTTATTAGTCATCATGTAATGGCGTATTTCTTCCAATTATATAACCGTATATGGAGCGTAGCATCTGTCCGAGAATTACTGTCAATCGGCTATGCTGTAACGATTTCAATTCTGATTGCTAGTGGACTTCAATTAGTAGTGAAAGGTGATATTTATTTCCGAGTGATGGCGATTACATGGCTATTGCATATTGTATTAATCGGCGGTTCACGTTTTTTGCTTCGCATTATAAAAGATCCAACCTTGTTTAAGCCTCAAGGAAATTTAAAACGAGTGTTAGTCATTGGTGCAGGAGAAGCAGGGACTATGCTTTTACGTAGCATTAAGCGAGATCCACACACAGAATATAAAGTTGTCGCCATTATTGATGATGACCGACATAAACAAAATTTAAAGCTAATGGAAGTGAAAGTATGCGGAAAAACGAAGGATATTCCCCGCATAGTGGAAGAAAGAAGGATTGATGAAATTTTCATTGCGATTCCTTCACTCGGGAAGTTAGGTATAAGGGAAATATATGAGCAGTGTTTAAGTACGAAGGCGTCGATTAAAATTATGCCAAAAATTGAGGATGTAATGACCGGAAAAATATCGGTAAATGATATGCAGGAAGTTAAAATTGAAGATTTACTTGGCAGGGAAGAAGTCAAACTTAATATGGATGCCATTATCAATAAATTAACGAGCAAGAGAATTATGATAACCGGGGCAGGTGGATCAATCGGTTCAGAAATCTGTCGGCAAGTAGTACAATTCCGGCCAGCTCAAGTCATATTGCTCGGCCATGGAGAAAATTCGATTTATACAATTTATACAGAGTTATCAGAGAGAGAAGAAAATAAAGGCATTGAATTTATACCTATTATTGCAGACATTCAGGACCGTAACAGGATTTTTGACGTGGTACAGCAATATGATCCCGATGTAATTTATCATGCAGCAGCTCATAAGCATGTTCCACTAATGGAGTGTAATCCACATGAGGCGGTAAAAAACAATATTTTTGGAACAAAAAATATAGCGGATGCTGCTCATACTTTCGGTGTATCTAATTTTGTCATGATTTCTACCGATAAGGCGGTAAATCCACCGAACATTATGGGGGCAACAAAAAGAGTTGCCGAGATGATTATCCAAAATTTAGCGACAAAAAGTGAGACCAATTTTGCTGCAGTACGTTTTGGCAATGTTCTCGGGTCGCGGGGAAGTGTTGTACCGAGATTCCAAGCCCAAATAGCAGCAGGGGGACCTGTTACAGTCACTCACCCAGAAATGACCCGTTATTTTATGACCATTCCTGAAGCATCAAGGCTCGTTTTACAAGCAGGTACTCTAGCCCAGGGCGGAGAGGTATTTGTACTTGATATGGGTGAACCGATGAAAATTGTGGATTTAGCGAAAAATCTAATTCACTTATCAGGATTTACAGAAGGAGATATAGCGATTGAATTTTCGGGTATCCGACCAGGAGAAAAAATGTATGAAGAGCTATTAAATGCAGAAGAAATTCAAGAAGAGCATATTTACCCTAAAATCCATGTGGGTAAGGCGAACTGTCCAGCTGAAAATTTACTCTTTACTTTCTTGGCAGATTTAGAATTCCTTGATGCAATAGAAATGAAAACAAGAGTTCTTGATATGGCTAATGGGAACTGGGTGGATAGACGAGAAATATTACCAAGAACGATTGCATAAAGCAGCATGACTCATAAAAATAGTAAAAGGAGAATTCAGGTGATTAAGCCCGTATACTCAAGTGTCCAAGAACAAGAGAAAATTTTGCTTTCTTCTCCACATATGAGTGATGAAGGATATGAAAAACAGTATATTCAAGAAGCGTTTGACTCCAATTGGATCGCGCCAGTAGGAGAAAATATCGAGCAGTTCGAAAAAGAACTATCATTAAAAGTAGGATGCTCATCAGCTGTAGCTCTTTCATCTGGAACAGCAGCTATTCATATGGCATTAAAAGCGGCTGGGATTGGCAAAGGAGATATTGTTTTTTGCCCTACCTTAACTTTTGCCGCAACAGCAAACCCAATTATTTATGAAGGTGGGGTTCCGGTTTTTATTGATAGTAATAAAGAGACGTGGAATATAGATCCAAAAGCTTTAGAGGTAGCTTTTCATAAATATCCTAATGTTAAAGCGGTACTAGTTGTCCATTTATATGGATTATCGGCGGACATGGGAACTATCATGAGAATTTGCCAGAAATATAACGTACCTGTTATTGAAGATGCTGCCGAGAGCTTAGGCACACTATACAAAGGACAGCAAACAGGCACTATAGGCGATTACGGAATTTATTCATTTAACGGTAATAAAATCATTACTACCTCTGGCGGTGGAATGCTTGTCTCAAATAATGTAGAGAAATTATCAAAGGTTAGATTTTGGTCTACACAATCGAGGGACACAGCTAGGCATTATCAGCATAGTGAACTAGGATTCAATTATCGGATGAGTAATATACTTGCAGGAATTGGAAGAGGGCAGCTGAAAGTGCTTGATCAACGAGTAGCGAAAAAGAGAAATATCTTTGAGTACTACAAAAATGAACTAAGTAAATTATCTGGTATTGAATTTATGCCAGTTAATGAATGGAATGAGCCGAACTACTGGCTAAGTGCTATGACACTAAATGGAAAAGTTTCACCATTAGAAATAATGGAGACTTTGGAACGAGAGAATATTGAATCAAGACCGGTATGGAAACCATTGCATATGCAACCGTTTTTTTCAGAGTTTGATTATATAGGCGGAAATACGGCAGAAAGCTTGTTTGATCAAGGTGTTTGTTTACCATCTGATACGAAGATGACAGATGGGGATTTAGAGAGGGTTGTCGATGTTATTAAGGAAGTGTGGAGATAAAAGTTGAGAAGGTTAAATTTATTTATAAAAAGGATAGTCGATATTTGTGGAAGTCTTTTGGGCATAATTTTGTTATCCCCACTCCTTCTAATCATTGCTCTTGCAATTAAATTCAATTCAAACGGACCAGTCTTTTTCACTCAAGATAGGTTAGGTAAAAACGGAAAAGTATTTAAGATATTGAAATTTAGAACTATGGTTGTTAATGCTGAAAGGATCGGAAGTGGATTATCTATCCATACTGAAAATGATAATAGAATTACTAAAGTAGGGAAAATTTTAAGAGCAACTAGCCTAGATGAACTTCCGCAACTTTGGAATGTTCTAAGTGGAGAGATGAGTATAGTTGGCCCTAGACCACCAATACCATATCACCCTTATAAATATGAAGAATATAATGATTTTCAAAGAAGGCGCTTTGACATGAAGCCAGGAATAACTGGTTTATCTCAAGTAACGGTAAGAAATTCTGTAACATGGGATGAAAAAATAGTGCTAGACATTGAATATGTAGATAGTTTTAATTTTTGGCTCGATTTAAGAATGTTACTTAAAACGATAAAAGTAATTATTAAGCGAGAGAATATTTATGGTTAGTATATTTAACGTATTCTTATAAATAGAACTAGTATTGATTTCACATAAAGCTATTTAAAAATTAAATGTTGGAGGAACTGATGCATGAATGAAGATCTAAACATATTAATTTTAAGCTGCGGAACTAGAAATAAAATAGTTCAATACTTTAAAAAAGAATTAAGTGATATGGGAAACGTGTACGTTACAGATTGTAGTGAATTAGCACCAGCTTTATATGAAGGAGACCAATATTTTATTGTGCCAAAAATGACAGATGAGGGATATTTAGAAACCATTCTTTCTATTTGTAAAGATTATAGTGTAAAAGCTATTTTTTCATTGATTGATCCTGAAATTAGTTTACTTGCAAAAAATAAACAAGCTTTTCTTGATATTGGAACTATACCTGTTGTCTCTGATTTAGAAATAGTTGAAATGTGCTTCAATAAATATCAAATGTATAAATATCTTGTTAAAAATAATTTCAAAACAATGAAAAGTTACATTGATAAAGATGAATTTTATCGTGATGTTGAAGCTAGAAAAATAAACTATCCAGTGTTTATAAAACCAATTAAGGGAAGTGCAAGTAACAACATAAATATAGTCCGATCGAAAGAAGAAATAGAATTATTATTTAATAGGTTTGATAATTTAATGATACAAGAGTTAATTAATGGAGTTGAATATGGGGCTGATGTTTATATTGATATGCTTTCGAATGACCCGGTTGCTATTTTTACAAAAGAAAAGATTGGTATGCGGGCTGGAGAAACAGATAAAGCAATATCAGTCAAAGACCATAATATGTTTAACTTAATTAATCGATTTGTAAAAATTACAGGGTTTAATGGCGTCATTGATATTGATATTTTTAAAGTTAATGGTGAATATTATATTTCTGAAGTGAATCCTCGTTTTGGGGGAGGCTATCCACATGCATATGAGAGTGGAGTTAATTTTCCTCGAATGATGATTAAAAATCTAACTGGAAATATCAATATGGATGAGATAGGGAATTATGAAGAAGGCATTTGTATGATGAAGTATAACGATGTAAAAGTATTTTCGAAAAATACAGTTCAAAATAATAGTATTAGAATTCAATTGTGAGGAAAAGAGATGAACGTTTTATTTTTATCAATTGGTAGTATTAATCACATTGAGGATAAAGGAATCTATACAGATTTATTAAGACAGTTCAGAGAAAATAGTCATTGTGTATACGTTGTAAGTTCAAGAGAAAAACGTACCGAAATGCCCACAGAATATAAAAAGGAAAATGGAATTCATATTTTAAAGGTTAGAATTGGTAATATCACTAAAAATAATAAATTTGAAAAAGGCATTTCAACAATAAGAATCGAAGGGCAATTTTTAAGAGCTATCAAACAATACTTGGGGGAGGTTAAGTTTGATTTAGTTATTTATTCAACACCCCCAATAACTTTTGAAAAAGTGATTAATTATATAAAAAAAAGGGATGATGCTAAATCATACCTGCTACTAAAAGATATATTTCCACAAAATGCTGTCGATTTAAATATGTTTAGTAGGTCAAGTGTAATTTACAAGTATTTCAGATGGAAAGAAAAAAGATTATATAAAGTATCTGATTATATTGGGTGTATGTCACAGGCAAATATAGATTTTTTACTAGAACACAACACAAAAATTTCTGCAAGCTCACTAGAAATTTGTCCTAATAGTATTGACCCCATAGCCATAATAAAAGATGAAAACAAAATTAACCTCACACGAAACCAATACAATATACCCACAGATAAAACTGTATTTATATACGGCGGTAATTTAGGAAAACCTCAAGGAATCGACTTCTTAATACAATGTTTACAAGCAAATAAAAATAATAAACAGGCATTTTTCATAATAGCTGGCTCCGGCACTGAGTTTGCTAAACTTAAAGCTTATTTTGATAAGGAACAGCCGATGAATGCTCAATTGTACGAAGAGCTTCCGTTAGAAGAATATGAACGATTAGTGAATGCATGTGATGTCGGATTAATCTTTCTTGACTACCGATTTACAATCCCGAACTTCCCATCCAGATTACTAGCATATATGGAAGCTACTATGCCTGTTTTAGCTGCAACTGATGCTAATACGGATATAGGCAAGGTGATAGAAAATGGTCACTTTGGCTTGTGGTGTGAAAGTAATAATGTTTCGCAATTCAACCAAAAACTCGAGCAATTACATGAGCAGGAAGTTAGAGAAGCTATGGGAAAAAACGCTAGGGCATATTTGGAACAAAACTACACCGCAAAACACTCCTATGAAATTATAATGAGCCATTTTGAATAACTGAAAAGAGGTTGTTGGATGTTTAGAGACAAAACGTTATTAATCACAGGTGGCACCGGTTCTTTCGGGAATGCCGTAATGGAAAGATTCCTAAGCACAAATATTAAAGAAATACGCATTTTTTCTCGAGATGAAAAAAAGCAGGATGATATGAGAAAAAAATATAACAACGACAAATTGAAATTTTACCTCGGCGATGTACGAAATACGGAAAGTTTAAAAAATGCCATGCACGGTGTTGATTATATTTTTCATGCAGCTGCCCTAAAGCAAGTCCCTTCCTGTGAATTTTTCCCTATAGAAGCCGTAAAAACGAATATTTTAGGCACAGAAAATGTTTTAAGTGCTGCCATTGAGTATGGGGTGAAAAAAGTGATTTGCCTGTCAACTGATAAAGCGGCTTACCCAATCAATGCAATGGGGATTTCAAAGGCGATGATGGAGAAGGTTTTTGTTGCAAAATCAAAGACAGTTTCTCCAGAAAAAACGCTAATTTGTGGCACGAGGTATGGCAATGTGATGGCATCTAGGGGATCCGTTATCCCGTTATTTATTGAACAAATTAAGAGTGGCCAACCGTTAACGATAACAGATCCCAAAATGACAAGGTTTTTAATGAGCTTAGAGGAGGCTGTTGAGCTAGTTTTATTTGCCTTCGAGCATGGGGAGGCAGGCGATATTATGGTGCAAAAATCACCTGCCAGTACGATTGCTGATTTAGCTCAAGCTTTAAAAGAACTTTTTAATTCAAATAACGAAATTAGAATCATAGGTACTCGACATGGTGAAAAACAATACGAAACGCTACTGACAAGAGAAGAATTCGTCGTGGCAGAGGATTTGGGTGGCTTTTTCAAAGTGCCAGCTGACAGAAGAGACCTCAATTATAATAAATATTTTGCAGAAGGAAATCCGAAGCTTACAAATATAGAAGAATACAATTCGAATAATACAAAGCTGTTAACTGTAGAAGAAATTAAAGCAACACTCCTGCAATTAGATTATATCCAAGAGGAATTAAAGGATTGGAATAATAAAATTCATATCATGAACTAAAGGTGGAATGTGTGGATGAACATCCTTGTGACAGGAGCAAGTGGATTCATAGGAAAAAATTTAATTGCAGAACTAAAAAATCGAGGGTTTAACAATATATTTGAGTTTACAAGAGATAGTGATCCGGAACTTCTCGAAATCTATGTAAAAGGTTGTGATTTTATTTTCCATTGTGCTGGTATAAACCGAACGCAAAATGAGCAAGATTATATGGAAGGGAATGCCAGCTTCACAGAACATCTTGTAGAGCTATTAAAAAAACATGATAATGCTGCACCGATTTTAGCAACCTCTTCTATTCAAGCAGAATTAGAGAATCCTTACGGGAAAAGTAAAAAAACAATGGAAGATCGGTTGTTTCAGTATCAAGAGGAATCTCAAGCAAAAGTTTATGTGTACCGCCTTCCCAACGTATTTGGAAAGTGGAGTAAGCCAAATTACAACAGTGTAGTGGCGACGTATTGCCACAATATAGCAAGGGATAAGGATATTGAAATTCATAATAGCGATGTCGAACTTACTCTTTGTTATATCGATGATGTGTTAGCAGAGTTTATAAGGGCGCTTAATGGGTCTCCAACGGTATGTGGAAACTATTGTACGGTGCCTATTACTCATAGAATTACACTAGGTCAATTAGCACGTGTATTAAAAGGCTTTAAGGATAATAGGAAAAATCTAAATATCGCAAATATGGATGATCCGCTAACAAAAAAACTTTATAGTACGTATTTAAGTTTTTTACCACTTGATGGATTTTCTTATGACTTAAAGATGAATAAGGATGCGCGCGGTTCGTTTACCGAATTTATTCGAACGCAGGATAGAGGGCAAGTTTCTGTTAATGTTTCCAAGCCTGGGATTACAAAAGGAAATCATTGGCACCATACAAAAAACGAAAAATTTTTAGTCGTCAGTGGTGAAGGCTTAATACGATTTAGAGCACTAGATTCTGAAGATATTATTGAATACCGTGTAAATGGTGAAAAGCTTCAGGTAGTAGATATTCCGACTGGCTACACGCACTCTATTGTTAATGTAGGAGCAACAGATCTTGTCACAATTATGTGGGTAAATGAATGCTTTGATCCTATAAAACCGGATACGTATTATTTGGAGGTATAAATCTTGGAGAAGCTTAAAGTGATGACTGTAGTAGGCACTAGACCTGAAATTATTCGTTTGTCTGCGGTAATCAATACATTAGAGCAATCGAATGCCATTGAACATACGCTTGTTCATACAGGACAAAACTATGATTACGAGCTAAATGAAGTATTTTTTAATGATTTTAACTTAAGAAAACCAGATTATTTCTTAAATGCAGCGACGGGTACAGCAACTGAAACGATTGGAAATATTTTAAATAGAATTGATCCCGTGTTAGCGGAGGTTAAGCCGGATGCATTTTTAGTATTAGGCGATACTAATAGCTGCTTATGCGCGATTGCAGCAAAAAGAAGGCATATCCCTATTTTTCATATGGAAGCGGGAAATCGATGCTTTGATCAACGGGTTCCTGAAGAAACAAATCGAAAAATCGTCGATCATACTGCGGATATCAACTTAACCTATAGTGATATTGCTAGGGAGTATCTACTTCGAGAGGGATTTCCAGCGGATCGTATTATTAAAACAGGTAGTCCGATGTATGAGGTGCTCCATTCGAAAAAAGGGGATATTGAGAAGTCAGATGTCTTACAAAGATTAAATCTCCAAGAAGGCGAATACTTTGTCGTTTCAGCTCATCGGGAAGAAAATATTAATGCACAGGTTAACTTTCTAAATTTAGTAGAAAGCTTAAATGCCGTAGCAGAAAAATACGAGCTCCCTGTTATTGTGAGTACACATCCTAGAACAGGAAAAATGATCGAAGAGATGGGTATTGAATTTAATCCACTTGTCAAAACCCTGAAACCTTTAGGGTTTAATGATTATGTCAAGCTGCAAACGAAGGCAAAGGCAGTGCTTAGTGATAGCGGAACGATTAGCGAGGAATCATCCATCCTTGGATTTAAAGCCCTTAATATCCGACAAGCTCATGAACGACCAGAAGCAATGGAAGAAGCCTCGGTTATGATGGTGGGGTTGAAGAAGGACCGGGTGTTACTAGGGCTAGAAATATTAGAAACACAAGAGGCGGGTACGTTAAGACTTGTGGAAGATTACCGTATGCCGAATGTATCGGATAAAGTACTCAGGATTATTTTGTCGTATACACATTATGTGAATCGGGTTGTTTGGGGGCATAGTTAATCCATGTTTAAAAATGACGAAAAACTAAAAGTATTATTAATTTCTCCATTACCACCTCCTGCTGGTGGAATTGCAACTTGGACTAAACTATTTATTAATTCTGAACTAGCCAAAGAAAATAAAGTAGATATTGTAAATAGTGCAATTCAAGGTGAAAGAGTAAACAATCTAGAAAAAAAAAATCTACTCGAAGAAATTAAACGAGTTACTTCAATTTATAAATCTATGAAAAGTGAACTTAAAAATAACTATGATATAGTCCATTTTAATTCTGCATGTTCAACTTTAGGAATGATTAGAGACTATATTTGCATAAAAAAAGCTAAAAAAACAAAGGCAAAAGTTGTTGTCCATTTTCATTGTGACACAAGTTTTATGGTAAAAGGTAAACTATCGAAGCTTATATTTAGGGGAATTTGTAAAAGCGCTGATCAATTATTTTGTCTAAACCAAGCTTCTGAAGAATATATTAAAAATATATCGAATAAAAATAGTATAAAGATTCCTAACTTTATTGATTTAGAAAATATATATAATAATCACCTAAATATTTCTAACAAAATTAAAAATATAATATTTGTCGGTCACGTTACTAAAAATAAAGGATGTTTTGAAATTATATCTATAGCAGAAAAGTTGCCCAATATCAATTTTAAAGTAATAGGAAAAGCAAGCGGGGAATTTACTTTTATTAACAAACCCCGAAATTTACAGCATTATGGAGAGGTTTCAAAAGAGGAAGTATTAAATCAATTAACATCATCTGATTTACTGCTGTTTCCAACCTTTACAGAGGGATTCCCCAATGTAGTACTAGAAGCTATGGCTTGCGGACTACCGATTATTTCTACTCCTGTAGGAGCAATTCCAGAAATGATCGAAGCTAAAGGGGGAATTTTAGTTGATGTGGCAGATATTAATGGAAATATTAAAGCAATAAATACACTTCAAGATAAAGAAAAAAGATTGTGTATGTCCTTATGGAATCGAGAAAAAGTCAGAGATAATTATACAACGAATGTAGTAATGGAGAAAATTTTTCAAGAGTACTTCAATTTAATAAATAATCCTGTGGCAGAATATTTCGAAGAACAATCAATTACGCTATATACAAACAATGATGGGGTATGAATGGAGTAAGTATATGAAAAAAAATTTCGATAATAACAGTAAAAATCTTATGATTCTAATAGCTGTTCTTTCGTTAAGTTGGTTCCTATATAGTTTTATTTTCAATTCCTTTAACTATAAGTTTGGAATCGTTTTTTCGTTCATATATATCCTAATTTTTTTGTTTTTGAATGCAGAGAAAAAGTATTATGTAATTTTATATACATTGCCATTTGCAAGTATTTTTAAAATTAGTGGCAGTTTACCATCGTCTCTTATTATTTTATTTACAATTTATATAATTCATATCTTATTTCAAAAGAACATACAGATAAAAAAAATAGATATTTTATATTTAATTTTATTTACTCTATTTCAATTTATAAGTACTACTTTCTATCAAGGTAGCTATGCTAATTTTCTATCATTTATTCTAAATGTTCTCTTTATGAAAGTTTGTATTTTGAGCTTTTCTAAATATAATAATAAAACTAAGATTTTATATAACTGTACTTATATATTCAGTTCAGCAATGGGCATGTCTATTATAATTGCAGATGTTTTCCCTGGGATTCCATATATTGTATCAAGAGATAAGCAAGCTTTATTAATGAGCATTAATAGATTTTCAGGTCTTAATGCAGATCCTAATTACTATAGTCAATTAGTATTGGTGGCAGTCTGCTTAATTATTGCATCGTTATTATTGAAGATGAAAAAAAGTAGTTTAATCTTAATGTTTGTATGCTTGTTCTTAATAATAAACGGGTTTAGAAGTATTTCAAAAAGCTATGCATTGTCAATAATTGTGATATTGGCTACTTCATTATACTATTTTAGAAATTCAATAAATTTTAATTCCTTTAATAGTAAGTTTAAGAGAATATTGTTGTCTTTGGTTTTTATAAACGTAGGAATAATATCTTTAATATTTATTGTGAAAAAATTAGTAATACCCGTATTTCAGATGCGAACAGAAACTGATGATATTTTGACAGGCCGTGGAGACATTTGGGCGGATTATGTAGAATTACTATTTATAAAACCTGAGATTTTATTAATTGGCGTAGGGTTTTCTAATGATGCGAACATTTTAAGCCAAGAACTGGGGATATATATGGCTCCTCACAATATTTTTTTAGAGTTACTAGTGGGGTGTGGAGTGTTTGGTCTATTATTACTGCTATTACTCTTTAGAGAATTATTTAAGTATGTAAAAAATACAATAAAATCGCCATACTTTATGTTAATAATAATACTTTTATTTACATCTTTCGGGTTATCTCTGTCCAGTAATGATGCTTTTTATATTTTGGTACCGTTAATAATATTATTTAGGATAGGGGTTAATAGTAATGAAAAAACTAGCGATAATTACACCCACACTAGCTAATGGTGGTGCTGAGAGAATAATATCAACATTATCACAATCCAAAGATTTAAATAAAAAGTATAAGTTAACGATTATTACTTTTGAAAATGATTCAAATGATTATAAATTTGTATGTGAAATTATTAATTTAAAAGAGAGATATCCAAAAGAATTAAATAGTATAAAACCGCTTAAATATATTAATTATTTTAAAATTATTCATAAAGTTAAAAGAGAAATGGATTTTGATATAGTTATAAGCTTTATGGAGAATATGGGAATTGTAAATGCAGCTACAAAAAAGAAAGAAACGACAATTCATGCAGTAAGTAGTTATTTATCTGGACAATTCGAATACTCAAACAGTTTTAAAAACAATATTTATGTGTTTTTTTTTAAAATGTTAATAAAAAAATATTTTAATAAGCTGGATGGAATTTTAACAATTAGTCAAGAATCGGGCCAGGATTTGATAGATAATTTTGAAATTAAAAAAGAAAAAATAATAGTTTCTTATAACCCTTATGAACTAAAAATGATAAATGAATTATCTGAGAAACCAGGAATTAAGAATAAAGAAAATACCATAAGTATTGTGACTATGGGATCCTTAATAGATCTTAAAGCACAATGGAATTTGCTTAGAGCATTTAAAGAAATTGAAAATAAATTTAAGAATGTTGAATTATTAATAATTGGGAGGGGTGAAAATGAAAAGTATTTGAAAGATATGACAAATGCATACCATTTGAATAGTAAAGTGAATTTTATTGGATATGTCACGAACCCTTTTAAATACTTAAAAAATTGTGATATTTATGTTTTAACTTCTATTAGAGAAGGATTACCTAACGCCTTAATTGAAGCGATGGCATGTGGTTTACCGGTCATAGCTACAGATTGTTCATCCGGTCCTAGGGAAATAATAGCTCCAAAGACAGATTACAAAAGAAAGACTTCAATAATTGAACAAGCCGAGAATGGTATCTTAGTTCCAATTAATAGCGGAATCAAGAAAAAGATAAGTGATCCTCTAGATGAGCAGGAAGTAATGTTAAAGGAAGCATTGCAATTATTAATAGAAGATGAAGAGTTAAGAAGAAAATATTCTTTGAGGTCGACTGAAAGAAGTTTAGATTTTGATATAAAAAAAATTATTCCAATTTGGTTAAATGCTCTTGGGAAATTTGATGGGAACTAACTGTAAATAAAATAATAGTATTAAATATGTTAAGTGCCATCCGGTGTTAAATTGATTTTGAAAAAATGCAAAAATAACGTAACAAAAAGAATAAATTAGAAATGGTGCATCTCTTAAAGATAACTTTCTAATTTCAGGAGAGAAATGTAAATGACGGATATTTTAGTAAGTATTCATTGTGCTGCATATAATCATGAAAAATATATTGCAGATGCAATTGAAGGATTTTTAATGCAAAAAACCAATTTTAAGTTTGAGGTTTTAATTCATGATGATGCATCAACCGATAAAACAGCCGAAATTATTAGAGAATATGAGAAGCAACACCCAGATATAATAAAACCAATTTATCAGACGGAGAACCAATATTCTAAAGGAATTTCAATTAGTAAATTAAATTTGCAGAGAGCCCAAGGGAAATATATTGCAATTTGTGAGGGTGACGATTATTGGACTGATCCATATAAATTACAAAAACAAGCAGTTTATATGGAAGAGCATCCTGAATGCAGCTTATGTGTACATGGGGGGTATGTAGTGAATGCTTCAGATAAGCATTTTATAGCAAAAATAAGAGCTAATAAAGGTAATAAGGTTTTTAATACAGAAGAAGTAATAGAGGGAGGCGGTGGTCTTTTTATTACTAATTCTATGTTTTATCCTTTAAAATATGCAAATAATAGACCGGATTTTTTCAAAAATGCCCCTGTTGGTGATTATCCTTTAGCTATAAATTTATCTTTATTAGGTACAGTGTATTACATTGATGAACCTATGTCGGAATATAGAACGGGTGTTAGTAATTCATGGACCGATAGAAATGCCTCTTCGATTAGTAAGAAAGTTGAACATTACAGTAAAATTGCCACTATGTTAGATGAGATTAATGATTATACGTTAGGTAAATTTGAAAATGCATTAGAACGACGTAAATATCAGGATCAATTACTTCTTTTTATAGAGCAAAGAAAATATAAAGAGGCTAGGTCAGGAAAAAATAAAGAATTCTACTTAGCTTTAAGTTATAAAAGAAGAATCATAATTACTATTGATCAGTATTGCCCGATTTTTTTAAATTTTGCAAGGATTGCAAAGAGGAGTTGGAGTAAATGGGCAATGAGATAATAAAATCAAAAATCATCACTTCTTTGTTATGGAAATTAATTGAAAGAATAGGTACTCAGGGAATTCAATTTATTGTTATGATTATCCTAGCTAGATTCCTCTTACCAGAAGACTTTGGATTAATCGTTGTAGTGACAATTTTTATCTCAATCGCGGCTGTTATCACCCAATCTGGCTTTAATACAGCACTGATACAAGCGAAAAAAATAGATGAGATAGATCTTTCATCTGTTTTTTATTTAAATTTATTAATATCAACTATACTATACATCACACTATTTTTTGTATCACCTTATATAGCCTCTTTTTTTGATCAACCTCAATTAGTAATCATTTTAAGAATTCTCTCAATATCATTATTTTTCAGTGCTTTTAATTCTATACAGAATACAATTATTTCTCGTAATATGCAGTTTAAAAAACTTTTTGTTACTAGTTTAAGTGGAGTTGTAGTATCTGGCTTCATTGGAATAGCAATGGCATATTCTAATTTTGGAATTTGGTCTTTAGTAATGCAGCAATTACTATTTCAATTAATAGTTACTATTACACTATGGTACACGGTGAAATGGAGACCTCAACTATTTTTTTCTATAGAAAGGCTAGGAAGATTATTTTCATTTGGTTGGAAGTTACTTCTATCGGCTCTATTAGATACTATTTATTCGAATTTAAAAAGCTTAATAATTGGGAAGCTATTTAGTCCAAGTGTTTTAGGATTTTACAATCGAGGAGAGCAGTTTCCGAGCGTTCTAATAAATAATATAAATGGATCAATACTATCGGTAATGTTTCCAGCTCTATCTTCGCAACAAGAGAATGTAATAAGAATGAAAGAAATGATGAGAAGATCCATTGTTACAAGTTCTTTTATTGTCTTCCCTATGATGGTAGGGCTAGCTGTTATTGCAGAACCACTCGTAAAGGTTTTGTTAACAGAAAAATGGCTCCCAGCTGTTCCGTTTCTCCAAATCTTTTGTGCGATATATGCTTTATGGCCTATTCACACTACTAATTTACAAGCTATAAATGCGTTAGGCCGCAGTGATATCTTTTTGAAATTAGAAATAATAAAAAAACTGCTTGGAATATTAATTTTGATCATTAGTATACCGTACGGAGTTCATGCAATGGCACTTGGCGGGATTGTAGGTGGCATTGTTTCATCATTTTTAAATGCTTATCCTAATATTGTTTTATTAAATTATAGTATTAAGGAACAGTTTAGTGACATATGCCCATCATTGCTAATATCATTATTAATGGGTACAGTCGTTTACACAATTCAATGGTTTGGTTTGTCAGATATTGTGACAATTTTCATGCAAGTAATTATCGGTGTAGTTTTATATATCGGATTTGCAAAACTTTTTCGATTGGAAATCTATAATTATCTATTTTTAACTATGAAAGAGCTCTTTAGAAGAAATAAAAAATTAGCAGTAAAAGAAATCTATGAATAATTCTTAGTTGTATTTTAAATCAACGACATGAGATACGATAATTTGAGGGGTGTAAAGAGATGAAAAAATTATTGATGCTAGGTGGCTCACCAGCCCAGGTTGTAGCAATCAAGACGGCAAAGGAGATGGGGTATTATGTCATCACTTGTGATTATTTAGAAGATAATCCTGGGCATCAATTTTCAGATGAATACCACAATGTTAGCACCATTGATAAAGAAGCTGTATTAGCATTAGCAAAATATTTAAATATCGATGGATTACTATGTTATGCAGCTGATTCGGGTGCCCCGACAGTTGCCTATGTAGCAGAAAAGTTAGGATTACCTTCTTTTCCGTATGAATCGGTAGAAATATTATCTAATAAGGATAGGTTCAGAGCTTTTTTGAAGGAAAATAAATTTAATCTACCTCTAGCTAAAGGGTATTCAATTCTTGAAGAGGCAAAAGCCGATTTTCATAATTTTAATATGCCAGTAATGGTAAAACCTGTTGACTCTTCTGGCAGTAGGGGAGTATCTCTAATTGATTCACTTGAAATGTTGGAGAGTAAAGTAAAAGATGCATTACATTTCTCAAGAGCAAAACGTTTCATTATTGAAGAATATATCGATAAGCAAGGGTATCAAATTGGCGGAGATTGTTTCTTTGTTGATGGGAAGCTTGCCTTTTCTAGACTAGTTAATAATCACTTTATTTCTAATTCTACTATCTCATTTCTTCCTACAGGGGAAAGTTGGCCGTGTAATCTACCGCTGCATGTTCAAAATGAAATCAATAGTGAACTACAAAGATTAATGCAATTGTTAAAGATGAAAACAGGTCCTCTATTTTTTGAAGCTCAAATTGATACTAGAGGGAATATTTATTTTATCGATATTGGAGTTAGAAATAACGGTGAATTAACACAAGTTATTAACGATGTAGATGGTGTCGATTTAATTGAATATACAATAAAAGCAGCGTTAGACGAAGATTGTAGTGGTTTAGCTGAGGTTGATCAAAGTGGATACTGGGGAGTTTATACAATTATTAATGAGAGGTCAGGGATATTTAAAGGAATAAAAATTGAAAACGAACTAAGAAGAAATAATCTGGTGAAATCTAACATAGCCAATTTGCCTTCACCTTATAAATTACAAAAAAATTCGAGTCTTGGAACTTTACTTTTGAAATTTTCTTCAATGGAAGAAATGTTAGAGAAGATGGATAGGATAGGGAGTTTTGTAAGTGTGAATATTGAAGAAGAGCATATAGTTAACAATTAACGAATTTTTAATTTTAATCACTTAAAAACAACAATTGAGGTGTAAAAATGAAAAAATTATTAATGCTAGGTGGTTCTCAGTCGCAAGTACCAGCAATAAAAGCAGCGAAAGATATGGGGCTTTATGTTATTATTACTGACTATTTAGAGGATAATCCTGGTAAATATTTTGCGCATGAGTCTTATAATGTCAGCACTATAGACAAAGAAGGAGTTTTAGCGTTAGCAAAAACATTAGAAGTAGATGGTATTGTTTGTTATGAATCAGAAGCAGCAGCACCAACTGCAGCCTATGTTGCAGAAAAATTAGGTCTTCCATCAAACCCTTATAAATCGGTGGAGATATTAACATATAAGGATCTGTTTAAAGAGTTTTTGAGGGAAAATAATTTTAATGTACCTAGAGCGAAGGGATATCATTCACTAGAAGAGGCTATAGCAGACTTCGACAATTTTAAAATGCCAGTACTAATTAAGCCTGTTGATTCTTCTGGTAGTAGAGGAGTTTCAAAAATTGATTCAATTGACTTTCTACAAGAAAAAGTGGAGAGGGCATTAAGTTTTTCGAGAAAGAAACGCTTTATTATAGAAGAGTATATCGAAAAAGATGGATATCAGGTTGGTGGAGATGGATTTTCTGTTAATGGAAAACTCGTATTTAGATGTTTCTCTAATGAGCATTTTCCAACTCCAGCTGTAAATTCATTCGTTCCATCTGGATCAAGTTTTCCATGCAATTTGTCTGATCATATTCAAGATAAAATTCATAATGAAATTCAAAGAGTGTTAGATCTGTTAAAAATGCAAACTGGCGCTTACAATTTCGATATTTTAGTAGATAACAAAGAGAATGTATATCTTCTAGAAATCGCTGCTCGAAATGGTGGAGACTGGCTTCCTCAAGTTATAAAATATGCGACAGGTATTGATTTAATTGAATATACGATTAAAGGGGCAATGGGTAATGATTGTAGTGATTTAACATTAATTCATCCAAGAGGATTTTGGTCTAGTTATGCGATAAATAGTTTAAATGGTGGAATATTTAAAGGGGTAGAAATCCACCAAGGTATGAAAGAGAATAATTTGGTTGAGCATGAAATAACAAAAAATGATGGTGATGCTGTTTTTGCTTTTACTGGAGCAAATAGGAAGGTTGGAACGTTGTTGCTGAAATATTCTTCAATGAAAGAAATGTTAGAGAAGATGGACAGCATGGGGGATTGGGTTCAAGTTATTGTTGAAGATACGTTAGTAAAAAAATAGTGTTTATTCCATTAATACATTAGGAGGAAAAATGAATAAAACGATTCAAGTGACACGCCCCTCGATGCCTGTATTTGATGAGTATTTAAATGAAATTAAAGACATATGGGATAGTGGATGGCTAACAAATGCAGGTGTTAAGCATAATCGATTAGAAGAAAAACTACAACAATATTTAAAAACACCTAACGTTTCTCTATTCTCCAACGGTCATCTTGCTTTAGAGTGTGCAATTGAGGCTTTTCAGCTAACTGGAGAAGTTATTACAACTCCTTTTACTTTTGCTTCTACTACGCATGCAATTGTAAGAAAAGGGTTAACACCTATTTTTGCAGATATTAATCTTGAAGACTATACAATTCAAACAGACAATCTTGAACGTCTAATTACAGATAAAACATCAGCTATTATACCTGTTCATGTATATGGCAATGTATGTAATGTTAATGAAATTGAAAGAATAGCCAAAAAGTATAATTTAAAAGTGATTTATGATGCTGCCCATGCATTTGGCGTTACAGTAGACGGTAGGGGAGTTGCCAATTTTGGTGACGCATCTATGTTCAGTTTTCATGCAACTAAAGTGTTTCATACAATAGAAGGTGGTGCCTTAACTTATAAGGATAGAAGTATAGAAAATAGAATAAATATGGCTAAAAATTTTGGTATTACTGGACCTGAAAGTATAGAGTACGCTGGTGGTAATGCGAAAATGAATGAATTCCAAGCAGCGATGGGGCTATGTAATCTTCGCCATATAGATCAAGAAATTGAAAAGAGAAAAGAGGTTCATGAAAGATATATTGAAAATCTTAGTGAACTTGAAGGAATCAGACTGCCATTCGTTAAAAAAGGTATCGTTAGTAATTATGCTTATTTTCCTGTTTTGTTTGATAGTAATAAAGTTTCTAGAGATCAGATTCATGATGAACTAAAAAAACACAATATTTATTCACGCAAATATTTTTACCCACTAACTAATAACATTAATTGTTACAAGTCAAAATTTTCTCCTAATCATACCCCAGTCGCACAACAAATCTCAGAAAGAATTCTTACTCTCCCAATTTATGCAGGCATACAGCTAGAAACTGTTGAAAGGATTTGTAACATAATAAAAAACCAATTGAATAGTTTAAACTCAACGGTTTCAATAGGAGATGTTTATCTATGAAAGTAGCATTAATGCAACCCTATTTCTTTCCCTATATAGGCTATTTCCAGCTTATACATGCAGTTAATGAATTTATTATTTTTGATAATGCACAATATATTCGAAGAGGTTGGATGAATCGAAATCGAATATTAAATGGACATAAGGAAAGCATATATATAAATGTCCCCGTTCAAAAAGCTCCTAGAGAAACAAAAATTAAGGATATTGTAATTAATAATGAATTGGATTGGAAGGCTAATCTATTTCAACAAATAAATTATTACCGAAAAGCACCTAATTATGCTTTCGTATCGGACTTTCTGGATGAATGCTTGTATAAAAATACCAGTAGTTTAAGCCAATTTAACGCGATTCTCTTAAAAAAAGTATGTAACTTACTAGAAATTGATACGAAAATCACTATTTTATCTGAAAAACTTCCGATGATTAGCGTGGCTAATGCTGCAGATGAATGGGGAGTTGAGGTATGCAAAGCTTTAAATGCTACTACCTATATAAATGCAATTGGTGGAATCGAATTTTATAATCAACAAAAATATCTAGAAAATAATATCGAAATACAATTTATTAAGCCTGTTCTAAAACCATATAAACAATTTAATCAAATTTTTATACCTGGTTTATCGATTATTGATGTGATGATGTTTAATCATACGCAGGAAATAAAAGAAATGTTAGAGATTCATGAGTTGATTATATAGCAAGAGATATGAGGAGATGTATAGATGAAAGGAATTCTTTTAGCAGGTGGTTCAGGAACCCGACTGTACCCGCTAACAAAATCGATTTCAAAGCAAATGCTACCAATTTACGATAAGCCAATGATCTATTATCCACTATCGGTATTAATGCTAGCAGGTATACGTGAGATATTGATTATCTCTACGCCACGGGATATTGAGGGATTTAAGGAGTTGTTAGGGGATGGTAATAAGCTAGGTATGCATTTTGAATATGCTGTTCAAGACCATCCGAATGGACTAGCTGAAGCGTTTATTATTGGAGAGAGTTTTATCGGTAACTCTCCTGTTGCGTTAGTTTTAGGAGATAATATTTTTTATGGTTCGAACTTATCGAATACATTAACAGAAGCAGCTTCTTTGACGAAGGGCAGTATCATTTTAGGGTGTTATGTAAATGATCCTCGTGCCTATGGAGTGGTAGAAGTGGATGAACAACATAATGCAATTTCAATAGAAGAGAAGCCTGAAAATCCTAAATCATCATATGCAATTCCAGGGTTATATTTTTTTGATAATAAAGTTATAGATGTGGCTAAAAATGTACAGCCTTCTGCGCGAGGAGAGTTGGAAATCACCTCGGTTTTAGAAGAATATATGGAGCAAGGTGAATTAACAGTAGAGCTGACGGGACGCGGATTAGCCTGGCTAGATACCGGCACTCACGAATCTTTATTAGAAGCTTCTAATTTTGTTGAAGCAATTCAAAAACGTCAAGGTTTGTACATTGCTTGTATTGAGGAGATTGCTTACAGAAAGGGCTATATTTCAAAGCAGCAACTCGTAACCCTTGCTGAATCGCTTATGAAAACAGATTATGGGAAATATTTAATGGATATTACAAACTTTGTAGATTTATCGATTGAAACAGTATCTTAAAAGGTGGCAATATTAAATGAAAAAGATATTAGTAACTGGTGGAGCAGGGTTTATTGGTGGTAATTTTATTCACTATCTATTAAAATACTACCCCCACTATAAAATTTATAATTTAGATGCATTAACTTATGCGGGAGATCTAACAAAGCATCTTCACATCGAGGACAATCCACATTATTCCTTCATACAGGCCAATATTATTGATTATGAAACGATTCTTTCTCTATTTCAACAATTTCAATTTGATTATGTAATTCATTTTGCAGCAGAAAGTCATGTTGATCGTTCTATACAAGACCCGGGAATTTTTGTGAAAACGAATGTTGTGGGTACACAAAATTTACTAGAGGCTGCTAGACAAGTAGGTATCACAAAATTTATTCATGTTTCAACTGATGAAGTTTATGGAGAGTTAGATTTTGAACCTACGACATTCTTTACAGAGGATACGCCGTTACAACCAAACAGTCCATATAGTGCTAGTAAAGCGGGGTCAGATTTATTAGTCCGAGCTTATTACGAGACATATAAATTACCAGTGAATATTACGAGATGCTCCAATAATTACGGGCCGTACCAATATCCTGAGAAGCTAATACCTTTAATCATTTCACGTGCATTAAAAGATGAAAAGGTACCGATTTATGGGGATGGCCAAAATATTCGGGATTGGTTACATGTTTATGATCATTGTCTTGCGATTGATCTAATCATGCATAAAGGTATTTCCGGCGAAATATATAATATTGGTGGACATAATGAGCTAACAAATCTAGAAGTAGTTAGGAAAATACTTTCTTTTTTACAGAAGTCCGAGAAATTAATTAAATTTGTCCCTGATCGGTTAGGGCATGATAAACGTTATGCAATCGATCCGACAAAGTTAGAAGGATTAGGTTGGAAGCCGACATATTCATTTGATACGGGAATTATACAAACAATTGAGTGGTATATGAAAAATAACTGGTTGCAATAAAAATGTTATTCTCAGAAATTGACACATATATATGCTAGAGGGCTTATACAAAAATTTATTAAAAGAGGTGTATTAGTTTTGAAAAAGCTATTAATGCTAGGCGGTGCTAATGCTCAAATTCCCGCTATTAAGAAAGCGAAAGACATGGGGCACTATATTATACTTTGTGATACTGTGGAAGATTGTCCTGGGAAACAATATGCACATGAATTTTATAATGTTAGTACAACAGATAAAGAGGCTGTACTACACCTAGCAAAATCATTAAATATTGATGGAATCGTTTGTTACGTTGCAGATTCAGGAGCACCTACAGTAGCTTATGTTGCTAAACAATTAGGCTTACCCTCAAATCCTTATGATTCTGTTGAAATACTAATAAATAAGGAAAAATTTCGAGATTTTCAAAAAGAACATGGATTTAATGTTCCAAAAGCTGTAGGGTATAGTTCATTTGAAGAGGCAATGGAAGGTATTCCACACTTTAACTTGCCGGTAATGATTAAGCCTGTTGATGCGGCTGGTAGTAAAGGCGTAGCGAAAATCGATGCTGTAGAACAGCTGAAGGAAAAGGCTGAAAACGCACTTCGTCATTCCAAAACGAAGCGTTTTATAATAGAAGAATATATTGAGAACTACTATCCACATGTAGGGGGAGATGGGTTTTCAATCAATGGTCAACTTGCTTTTTGTAGCCTGTCAAATGAGTATTTCTCTACTGAACGTTTAAATCCATTTATCTCCATTGTAGCGACGTGGCCTTCTATTTTACCGAAATATCTTCAAGAAAAAGTTTATAATGAGCTTCAAAAACTGATTACTTTGTTAAATATGAATACGTGCGCTTACAATTTTGATATACGAATTGATAAAAATGAGAATGTATATTTAATTGAAGTTGCGCCACGTAATGGGGGCGATTGGAACCCTCAAGCAATTAAATATGCTACGGGTATTGATTTAATAGAGTATACGATTAAAGGGGCATTAGGTGAGGACTGTAGCGATTTAATAATGGTCGAACCTAGTGGTTTTTGGGTAAGTTATATTTTGAACAGTCATAAAACGGGTAAACTCAAACATATTGAAATCCAAGAAGAGTTTAAAAAAAATAATCTAGTTGAATATGATTTATTAGTACAGCCAGGTGATATGGTTTTTGAGCTTTCAGGACCTCATGAGAAAATGGGCATTATAATATTAAAATTTTCTTCAAGAGAAGAGATGGTACAGAAGATGGATAATATCCATTGTTTCATAAAGGTAATTTTAGAAGATTCCATGGAAGGAAGTAATAGAAAAACTAATGATACCAAACTTCTTTTTAATTAATATTGAGAAATAATATGTGTTATGTTTACACGTAAATCACCATGTTTGCATTGGGAACTCACATACTAGTAAGTTTAGCCAAAGCATCTTTTAATATTTAAATATTAGATAATATATATTTTTTAGTAAGAACATGTTAATAGCCTATTCGGAATTTGCAAGACGGCTCAAAGGTGTTAGTGAAGGTAGAGCCTCTATAACTTAACCATTCCTTTAAAATCTTAGAATATAAGATTGAATCTTCTATTCTAACTTTAAGATTCAGGACTTCTTTTACAGAAAAATACATTTATTTGTAGAATCTAAATAGTTTAAATAGTCCATAATGTATTAATTAATTGCGCATTATGGTTTTTTGTTATGAGAATTACTATGATACTCACGACTGCCGTAAAAAGCTACGTACTCCAAAGTTCTATTCTGTGGTGATTATTTGTGAACCTTATAAGATTGTCATTTAATAGGGATAATAAGAGGGTTTTTTACATATATTAAGTAAATAGAAAACTCTTTTTACAGAAGTATATTAAACGTTAATTTAATGTATCTACTACTATTAACAGTTTGAAACGGAGGAAAAGCTATTGGAAGAATCGATTAGTTTACAGGAAATCTTTAAGATTATTAAAAAAAGATTATTACTTATTATATGTTTGGCGATACTTGCTGTTAGTACAGCGTATGTACTTAATTCCTACTATATAACGCCAATTTACCAAGCACAGACACAGATTCTAGTAAATCAAAAGCCTACTAGTGAGGAAGCGTATTCTTGGTCCCAGATGGAAACAGATTTGCAATTAATTAATACGTATAATGTCATCATCAAAAGCCCGGTGATTTTGAATAAAGTAGTTGAAGAGCTAGAATTAGATTCCTCTTCAGATCAACTAATAAATAAAATTATCGTTTCGAATGAAAGTGATTCGAAGGTTGTCAATATAAGAGTAGAAGATCAAAATCCAGAACAGGCTGTTGCGATTGCGAACACAGTGGCTGAAGTATTTAAAAAAGAAATACCCTCTTTAATGAGTGTTGATAATATTACTATTTTAGCTCAAGCAAAATTAAGTGAGAATCCTAGCCCAATAAAACCAAATAAAATGTTGAATTTAGCTATTGCAGCTGTTATTGGTTTAATGCTTGGGATTGCACTAGCATTTTTGCGAGAAATGTTAGATACAACGATTAAAAGTGAAAGTGATATAGAGAAAATTCTAGAGCTGCCAATTATGGGACTAGTCGGGTCGATCCCCTTAGAGAAAGTAAGTAGAGCTAATGATAAATCACAAAGAGGTAGGAGGGTTTAGGGTGTTCGGATTAACTAGAAATAAAAAAAAGTATAAGTTATCAACAATGGCCCGGAGACTTGTAGCATTTTCAGATTCTAAATCAATTATTGCTGAACAGTTCCGTACAATACGTACAAATATATCCTTCTCTGTACCTGATCAAGAATTAAAGACGATATTAGTTACATCGTCGACTCCTGGTGAGGGAAAGTCAACGAATGCTGCTAATTTAGGAGTTGTTTTTGCTCAAGAAGGAAAAAAAGTATTAATTATTGATGGGGATATGCGAAAACCGACTTTACATTACACCTTCTCCGTATTTAATACAATTGGTTTATCTTCAGCACTAGCGAGACAGGTGGAAATTCAACAGGCGATACAGGAAACGCCGATTGTAGGACTATATGTTTTGCCTAGTGGTCCAATACCCCCAAATCCAGCAGAATTACTTTCATCAAAAACGATGGACATCCTTCTATTAGAAATGCGTAGAAGTTTTGACATTATTATTATTGATGCACCACCTCTATTATCAGTAGCAGATGCACAAATTTTATCCAATAAAACTGATGGTACGTTATTAATTGTATGCTCTGGAGAAGTTGAAAAGGAAGAGGTTCTAAGGGCAAAAGCAATTCTAACTTCTTCCAAAGCAAATATTCTTGGCGTGGTGTTAAATAACTACAAAATGTCAAAAAGTAAAAAATATCATTATCAGTATTATGGTGAGAAATAATAGTATTTAACAAGTAAAAGGAGCGAGACGTTGAATATCTTAATCACGGGTGGTAATGGTTATATCGGCTCACATACGTATGTTTCGTTACGGGAGCAGTTTCCTCATGCGCAATTAGTTATTGCAGACAATCTATCAAATAGTACGGTCAAGGCACTAGATAATCTTAAAAAGATTGTGCAAGAGGAGATCTTATTTCATAATATAGATATTTGTCATGAAGAGATTTTAGAAGATTTGTTTAGCAAGCACAATTTTGATGCGATCATCCATTTTGCTGGCTTTAAAGCGGTTGGAGAATCAGTCGATAATCCTTTAAAATACTATAACAATAATCTAATAGGTACATTGAATTTGGTGAAGCTTTGTCTTAAATATGATGTGAAAAAGTTTGTTTTTAGCTCGTCTGCTACAGTGTATGGTGATCGAGTTAGTCCGATAGTAGAATCACTTGAATTATTGCCGACTAGTAATCCTTATGGAGAGACAAAGGCGATGTGTGAGCGGATATTAATGGATGTAGCAGCAATAAACCCAGAATTTAGCGTTTCGATCCTGCGGTATTTTAACCCGGTTGGCGCCCATGAAAGTGGCATGATTGGTGAGGCAGCCAATGGTATGCCGAATAATTTGATGCCTTATATTACGAAGGTGGCAAAGGGAGAATTGAGGGCTTTAAATGTTTTTGGAGGGGACTATCCGACGATAGACGGTACCGGAGTCCGAGATTATATTCATGTGATGGATCTCGCGGAAGGGCATGCTGCGGCACTAGCCCATCTGAAGCCTGGCACTCATATTTATAATTTAGGCACTGGTAAAGGGACAAGTGTTTTACAGCTTGTCGATACTTTCCAAAGGGTAAATGGAGTCCGGATTCCGTACGAAATTGTTGGTAGGCGAAATGGTGATTTAGCGTCCGTATTTGCAGATGTGAGTAAAGCAGAAAGAGAGTTACAATGGCAGGCAAAGCGAACGATTGAGTGCATGTGTAGAGATGCTTGGAATTTTGAGAAAAATTATGTGTTAATTTAATAATAAGTAAATGTTCTTGCCTGTATGCTCTAAAGTATTCAGGTTTTTTGCATTATTTTTTATTAGGATTCACTTCGCGGGAATTCCATGATTAAAAGGCTGTTAACCGTCTTCTCCTTCATTGCACTCATTCCGATGAAAATGCTACAATAGGGCGTATTAGAAAGAAAGTGTGGTCGTAAAAAATGAAGGTTCTATTTATTGGTGATATCGTAGGCTCGATTGGTCGAGATGCGGTTGAAAAATACTTACCTCGATTAAAGAAAAAATATGGGGTAGATGTTGTTATTGCAAACGGAGAAAATGCTGCTGCTGGGCGCGGTATTACACGGAATATTTATAATGATCTTTTACAAATGGGTGTCGATGTCATTACAATGGGTAACCATACGTGGGATAATAAAGACATTTTTGATTTTATTGATGATGCGGACTATTTAATTCGTCCGGCAAACTTTTCGAAGGATGCACCGGGTAAAGGAATGGTGCAGATTTCTAAAAACGGGGTTACGCTATCTGTTATTAATTTACATGGTCGTGTATTCCTTCCTCCACATGAGGATCCTTTTGCTTTGGGGGATGAGCTTGTAGCCCAGGCACGTAAAACTTCACCGCTTGTATTCGTTGATTTTCATGCGGAGGCGACGTCAGAGAAAATTGCGCTAGGCTGGCATTTAGATGGCCGTGTGTCAGCAGTTGTGGGGACACATACACATGTACAAACAGCAGACTCTCGCATTTACCCAGGCGGCACAGCGTACATTACAGATGTTGGGATGACAGGACCTTATGATGAAATTTTAGGAATGACTAAGGAAAGTGTTATTTATCGTTTCCAAACAAATATGCCATCTCGTTTTGAAGTGCCGAAAAAGGGTCGTGAAGTGCTAAGTGGCTTCTTTGTAGAAATCGATGATAAAACGGGCAAAGCACTTCGCCAAGAACGTATTTATATCAATGAGGACTATCCGTTCCAATCGTAAAAAAGGTCGTTTTTAGGTGTTTTTCTGCTATAAATAAAATTCGACAAATCTTTTACTCAATGATGCCAATTTTTGCAACTATAGAGTAGTATATTTCTGTTTTCTGCCGCATACAATGAGCTACGGACAACAAATTGTTAACCGTATACTAAACTTTTAAGCTCAATGGGGAGGAATAGTTGTGGATTCATTAAAAGTATCATCTCGATCAAATCCAAATTCAGTTGCAGGTGCACTTGTTGCGGTCATCAGGGAGCAAGGATATGTAGAAATGCAGGCGGTCGGTGCAGGTGCATTGAACCAGGCAATAAAAGCGGTAGCAATTGCAAGAGGTTTCGTAGCTCCAAGTGGAACAGATCTAATCTGTGCTCCAGCATTTGCTGATATTACGATTGCTGGTGAGGATCGTACGGCTTTAAAGTTAGTTGTAGAAAAACGAAATCGATAATTAAGGAGAGCTGCCAATTAAAATGGCGGCTCTTTTTTCAATTTTTAAAAAGCCATAATCAAAATGACAAAAAAAGCTCCGCCTTAGGACTGATTTTTATACGGAATATAATATTTTCAATAGTACACACAACATCTTCATGTTAAACTTATGAAGGAAATTCATATATAAAATGTATTTTAAGGAGATGTTGAAATGTTACATCAGCTTTCATGGAAAGTCGGTGGGCAACAAGGTGAAGGGATTGAAAGTACAGGTGAAATCTTCGCAACGGCTATGAACCGTTTAGGATATCACTTATACGGCTATCGTCATTTCTCTTCTCGTATTAAAGGTGGCCATACGAATAATAAAATTACAGTTCGTCCTGAGGAAGTACGCTTCATTGCGGACGATTTAGATATTTTAGTGGCGTTCGATCAGGAAACGATTGACGTCAATTATAAAGAATTAACGGAATCCAGTATTATTTTAGCAGATGCGAAGTTCGACCCGACGAATCCAGAAGATTCAAAGGCACCGCTTTTTGCAGTACCGTTCACGGAGATTGCTGCTGAGCTTGGTACATCATTAATGAAAAATATGGTGGCAATTGGGGCAACAGCTGCGCTATTAAACTTAAACGAAGAAGTATTCCAAAACGTCGTGACTGATATTTTCGGTCGTAAAGGCGAAGAGGTAGTACAAAAAAATATGGAAGCAATCGAACGTGGTCGTGCAGCGATTGCTGAACAAATCGGTGACCGTGTAGGGGCATGGGAATTAGCGCCAGCTGACGGAAAGCGCCGTATGTTTATGATTGGGAATGATGCAGTTGCATTTGGTGCGCTCGCAGCAGGTGCTCGCTTTATGGCAGCCTATCCAATTACACCGGCATCAGAAATAATGGAGTTTATGATTAAAAAGCTTCCGCTAGTTGGTGGGGCAGTCATTCAAACAGAGGATGAAATTGCGGCTGCAACAATGGCGATTGGTGCCAACTATGGCGGTGTACGTTCGTTTACGGCTTCAGCTGGTCCTGGACTTTCGTTAATGATGGAGGCAATCGGTTTATCTGGTATGACAGAGCAGCCGCTTGTTATTATCGATACGCAGCGTGGTGGTCCGTCTACAGGACTTCCAACGAAGCAGGAGCAATCGGATTTAATGGCGATGGTATATGGAACACATGGTGAAATTCCGAAAGTCGTAATTGCCCCTTCAACAATGGAGGAAGCGTTCTACGATACAATCCAAGCGTTCAATATTGCAGAGGAATTACAGCTACCGGTTATTCTAATGACTGACTTACAATTATCGCTTGGGAAGCAATCGGTAGATCCATTTGACTATAGCAAAATAGATATTCGCCGTGGAAAAATTACGGCACCAGAGGATCCAGAGGCGAAGGATTATTATAAACGATTTGAAAATACGGAAGACGGCATTTCACCACGTGTACTACCTGGTATGCTGGGCGGTATTCACCATGTGACAGGTGTTGAGCATGATGAAACTGGGAAGCCATCTGAGGCAACGGGGAACCGTCGTACGCAAATGGACAAACGTTTCCGTAAGCTAGAGAGTTTACAATTCGATAAGCCAGTTCATGTGAATGCACCACATGAGGAACCCGACGTATTATTAGTAGGCTTTAACTCAACGCGCGGCGCATTAGAGGAAGTACAGGATGCATTAAACGCAGAGGGCATTAAAACGAACCATGCACATGTTCGCTTAATCTTCCCGTTCCCAGCAGAGGAAATGCAAAAGCTAGTCCATTCAGCGAAAAAAGTGATTGTTGTAGAAAACAACGCAACAGCTCAGCTGGCAAACATTATGAAAATGTCAATTGGCGGTCACGGTAAAATCCGTAACGTCTTAAAATATGATGGTACACCATTCCTACCACGTGAATTAACGAATCTTGTAAAGGAGGAAATCTAATGGCTACATTTAAAGATTTTCGTAATAGTGTAAAACCAAACTGGTGCCCAGGCTGTGGAGATTTCTCCGTACAGGCCGCAATTCAGCGTGCAGCAGCAAATGTTGGATACGAGCCGAATGAATTAGCGGTTATTTCTGGGATTGGCTGTTCTGGTCGAATATCAGGCTATATTAACTCATATGGCTTCCACGGTATTCATGGTCGTGCTCTACCGATTGCTCAAGGCTTAAAAATGGCTAATCGTGATTTGAAGGTAATTGCTTCAGGTGGTGACGGTGACGGCTTTGCAATTGGGATGGGGCATACAATTCATGCGATCCGTCGTAATATTGACATAACGTATGTGGTGATGGATAACCAAATTTACGGCTTAACAAAAGGGCAAACATCTCCGCGTTCAGCAGCTGGCTTTGTAACAAAGTCAACGCCAGGTGGGGCAATTGAGCCATCGTTAAAGCCATTAGAGGTAGCATTAACTGCAGGTGCCACATTTGTAGCGCAAGGTTTCTCAACGGAAATTAAAGAGTTAACAGCTTTAATCGAAGCGGGATTAAATCATAAAGGCTTTTCATTCATTAACGTGTTCTCACCATGTGTAACGTACAATAAGGTGAATACGTACGACTGGTTTAAAGAGAATTTAACAAAGCTTGCTGACATTGAAGGCTATGATCATACGAACCGTGAGCAAGCAATGCAAACGGTGATGCAGCATGAAGGTTTAGTAACGGGTATTATTTATCACGATCAGGAAACAAAGTCTTACCAAGAAAAGGTGGAGGGCTATTCTGAGCTTCCACTAACTGATATGGATATTTCACTAAGCGAAGAGCAATTTGATTCGTTAGTGAAGGAATTTTTATAATACGAGAGGGGGTGTTTAGAAAGTAAAAACTTTCTGAACACCCCCTTAATAATTTAAGAAAAGTTGCTCCTGCGGTGGTCGCTTCATAAGCCACCATCCTTGTCTATGGTTCCGTCTTGAAATGTATTTTCAGACTGTCCCTTTTTTACGTAAAATTTACATATGCAAGATAATGTCTTTATATTGATAGGGTAAGCTTCCTATGAAGGGGGCTTATGCTGTGCGAAAATATATAAAAGTAAAGGATCGATTAATTTTACTAATGATTGTTTGTATTCTTTCTAATATGTTATTAGCCTTATTTAGTATGGATTATTTAAGGAAGATGGAAAATAATACGGCAGCTATGTATGATGAAAAGTTACTAGCATTGAAAGCTCTATATGATGGAGAAAAACTAATTGAGTTTGACTCGAAAATGGAATACTACAATAACAATTCTGTATCGCCTGCCGAAGTAGAGGCGTATATTCTCGAAAGAGCAGAAGCACAGTTAAGAAGTTATAAGAGAAATATTAAAAACGGCTATTTGTTATTAGCTTCTATTAGTGTGCTAATGATTGCTACAGTTATTGCTTTAGCAGTATTAGCTACCCGCTCCATACAAGTACCAACAAAGGAATTAAAGCGTTTATTGAAGTTAACGCAGCAGGGGGATTTAACTCATTTTGCAACCTATGATGGGAGAGACGAATTAGGCGAAGTAGTTCGCTATTATAATGAAATGATGGCTGATTTACAAGCATTAATTAAAACGGTTCGGCAAGGGGCCAACTCGGTTAATGAATCAAACAACTCTTTACAAATAGCCTCTGAGCAAACGACAAAATCAGCCTTACAAATTAGACTAGAAACAAGTCACATTGCGCAAAAGATGCAGGAGGCTAGTGCTCAAATTTTAGTAAATGGTGAGCATGTCAAGGAAGTGGCTAGAGATTTAACGGACGTGAAGGACCAAGTTAATGGTGTTCATACCAATATGAGTTCTACATATCAGCAAGCCCTTTCTGGGGAAAAACTGGTCAAGCAAAATGTACAATCGATTCATGAAATTGAAACGGTTATGGAGCAAGTAAACGGTGTGTTACGAGATTTTAGTGATCAAACGAAGGATATTTATCAAGCTATTGATATTATCGAGTCAATCGCGAATCAAACGAACCTGCTAGCGCTAAATGCTTCTATAGAGGCTGCAAGAGCTGGTGAACAAGGAAAAGGCTTTGCCGTTGTTGCCAATGAGGTGAAAAAGCTCGCTGCGCAATCAGTGGATGCTACAAAGGTCATAACGGATTTAGTCAAGCAAATTCAGCATCGATCGGGTCAAATATCTGGTGCGGTGGGGCAAGCAAGTGCATGTGTCGAAACGGGCTTAAGGGCAGCAGAAAAAATGGAACAGCAATTTTTAATAATCTCGAAGCAGGTAGAGTCGGTCATGCCACCGTTAGAGCATGGTGTTGAGGCAATCGACAGGTTAACGGTTTATGCTCATGATGTAGCAGAAACCTCTACTACACTAATGAGAAAAATTGAAAGCAATGCTGAGCGTATTGCTGATATTGCCACCCGTGTAGAGGATCAGTCTAAGGTGACAGAATCCATGCATTTAGGCGTCCAAAATATTACGAAAAATACAACAGTCCTGCAACATAGCATTAGCAGGTTTACTGTATAAAATCTCGTCCATTGGCGGGATTTTTTTTATGTGGATCCCACTGTAAGGAAAGTACCCAAAATTAAATTTTAGCCCTTACTATAGCCTTTCGGGTGGAATGTTTTTACAATAGGCTAAAAGGGGAGAAATTCGTTTGCTAGCTATCTCAAGAAAACTACCGACCAAAATGCTAGTGATTGAAGCATTATTAAGGCGTGGAGTGATCGACGCCGATCAACGAAAGGTATTAGATGAATTGCATTGGAAAGCAGAAAGAGGATTTGAAGGAGAGCGAAGAGCAGACACATTCCTGGTCGATTTACAGCTTAGTGAACCACATTTTTTGTTACAAGGATTTGAAACGAAGAATGCTCGTGGCTTCCCACATCAAATAGATACTGTACTTGTGACGAATCGCTTTATTTTACTCCTAGAAATAAAAAATATAAGTGGTACGATTACTTATGACATCGAAACAAATCAACTTATTCGAACATGGAATAATCAACGGCAAGCTTTGACAGATCCATTCGCGCAGCTAGAACGTCATGCTGCATTTATTGAAGGAGTGCTGTGGAAGTTAGGGGTAGAGCTACCAATCATTCATGCGGTCGTCTTTACAAGTGCGTCCTCTATTTTGGATGGGATGCCACAGCAGTTTCATATATTTAAATTACCGGGTTTACGGTTAAAATTACGTGACTGGTTTAAGGCTTATCCGATTCAAATAGATGAAAGTATGTTAGATTTATTACAACGAGAATTCTTGATCCTACATAAGCCGAATAAATGGAAGCACCCTTTTGGGCAAATTATGATTCGAAGAGGAGCTATTTGTTTATGTGACAAGGTAATGAAATATAAGCAAGGGAAATTTATTTGCTCTTGTGGGAATCAATCGTATGAAGCATTAAGGCAAGGGCTGCACGATTATCGTTTACTCTTAAGTGAATGGATTACGAACCGAGAATTACGTCAATTTTTTTATATTGATAGTGCGGACGTGGCTAATAAAATACTAAAAAGAGCTGATTTTTATTATGAGGGTAGTACGAGTGCACGGCGATATTTAATTCCTGATGATGTTTGGCGGAAGTTTTAAAAAATATGGCGGAAGTTTCGCGAAAATTGGCGGAACAATTAAAAAAATCGGCGGAAGTTTTCAATTTTTTGGCGGAACACACCTATTAAAATTTAAAGAGGCATTCAATGATGACAAATGTAGTGAGATTCCTTCAATTTAAAAATGAAAAGGATGAGCAAACCTTTCAAAAGCTCTTTCAGAAAGCGAATTCCTTCAACGACAAGTTAGATGCACTCCTTCAACATAAGAGGTTGCAAGTAGAGGATCATAAGCTGTTTCTTGCGTTTCTAGCTTATTTAGAGGAACAAGGAATTGAACCAAAAAGGCTTTTTCGAGATGTGATTCATTTGCCAAAGTTTCAGTTTGAAGCACGGTATAATATGAACTGGGGGCAGGTTGTTCGCTTGTGTGTCACATTTCTTTCAATTTTGAAGGAAAATGACCCGGAAAGCTATAAAGAATTCATGGTCTAAGCTTGTATGGGTACGCAATCATTCGCTATAATGTTAAAATGGGTATTTGAATGAAGGGAGCTATCACAGTCGATGAATGAAGAACAACGACTAGCTAGTCAGCAAGTGAAACAACCAAAAAAAGAAGATAAAGATTATAGTCAATATTTTGAGCGCGTATTTACAGCGCCATCACTTAAAGATGCGAAAAAACGTGGGAAAGAGGAAGTAAAGTACCATAAAGATTTCTCCATCGATGAAGAATTCCTTGGGATGGGTGAGGGACGCAAATTTTACATCCGTACATACGGCTGCCAAATGAACGAGCATGATACAGAGGTTATGGCTGGTATTTTTATGAGTCTTGGCTACCAGGCGACTGAGGTAATCGAAGAGGCAGATGTAGTACTTCTAAACACATGTGCTATTCGTGAAAATGCAGAAAATAAAGTATTTGGTGAGCTCGGCTTCCTCGTAAAATACAAGCGTCAAAATCCAGAAATGCTAATCGGTGTTTGTGGCTGTATGTCACAGGAGGAATCGGTTGTTAATAAGATTTTAAAAACGTACCCTCATGTGGATATGGTGTTCGGTACGCACAATATTCATCGTCTGCCACACATTTTAAAAGAGGCCTATCTTTCAAAAGAAATGGTGATTGAGGTGTGGTCTAAAGAGGGCGATGTTATTGAAAACCTACCGAAAAAACGCTTAGGCTCGATTAAAGCATGGGTTAACATTATGTACGGCTGCGATAAATTCTGTACGTACTGTATCGTACCGTATACGCGCGGAAAAGAACGCTCGCGTCGTCCGGAAGAGATTATTCAAGAAGTACGTGAACTAGCAGCGCAAGGCTATCAGGAAATTATGCTGCTCGGTCAAAACGTAAATGCTTATGGTAAGGATTTTACAGATATCGAATACCGCCTTGGAGATCTGATGGACGAGCTGCGTAAAATTGATATCCCGCGTATTCGCTTTACAACAAGCCATCCACGTGATTTTGATGATCACTTAATTGAAGTGCTAGCGAAAAAAGGGAATTTAGTTGAGCATATTCACTTACCAGTTCAATCTGGTTCGAATGAAATCTTAAAAATTATGGCCCGTAAATATTCTCGTGAGCACTTCCTAGAATTAGTTCGAAAAATAAAAGTAGCGATACCTGACGTAGCGTTAACAACGGATATTATCGTTGGTTACCCGAATGAAACGGAAGAGCAATTCCAAGAAACACTCGATCTTTACCGTGAAGTTGGCTTTGAAATGGCCTTCACATATATTTATTCTCCACGTGAAGGAACACCGGCTGCGAAAATGGTAGACAATGTTCCACTAGAGGTGAAAAAAGAACGCTTGCAACGATTAATTGCTGTCGTGGAAGAATTCTCTTCAAAGGCATTAAAAGCATACGAAGGGCAAGTAGTTGAAGTACTAGTAGAAGGTAGTAGTAAAAAGCGTGATGACGTTTTAGCAGGCTACACGCGAAAAAATAAACTAGTAAACTTTGCAGGTGATAAAGACTTAGTAGGTCAAAGAGTAAAAGTGAAAATACTTGAAGCGAAGTCCTACTCATTACGTGGTGAATTCGTGGAAGTGATAAAACGAACAGGGGTGCAGGTGTAATGACAAAAATGTATACAAAAGATGAAATTATTGAAAAAGCAAAAGAAATTGCACATATGATTGCCAATACAGAAGAAGTTGAATTCTTTAAAAAAGCAGAAGAGCAAATTAACGAAAATCAAAAAATCCGCGAAAAAATTGCTTCATTAAAAACGCTTCAAAAGCAAGCTGTAAACTTCCAGCATCTAGGGAAGGAAAAAGCGTTGAAGATGATCGAAGGTAAAATTACTGCGATTGAAGAAGAAATCGATGCAGTACCGGTTGTACAAGAATTTAAGCAATCACAAATGGATGTCAACGATTTACTACAATTAGTTTCAAATGCCATTGCCAACACAGTGACAAATGAAATTATTGAATCAACTGGTGGCGACCAATTACGTGGCGAAACAGGCTCAAAAGTAAAAAATAGCACGCCTGGAAGCTGCTCATAATGCAATACTGGTAGTTTATCTTCCCTACAGCCTTTTGGTTTGTAGGGATTTTTATTTATGCAATAAGATAAACTTCTTTGCATAGTGCCGAAAAGACACCCTTTTCATACTATTTGAAGAATTGGTTAAAATATAAAAATACACATTAGTTGTGCTTCCCTCCATAGATTCAAGGTGCCGAAGTGTGATGGATTTCTTGAAATAGGATTTGAGTAAGCTAATTAAATAATCTATTTGCATTTGCAGATTATCTGCTTCATTAGAGTGATCACTATTTTTGATTTGAGGATTGCTGTTACTCGATTTTTCTAAGGCATTTAGTGCTAGACCTGCTGTAATTGCAGAGAGGGCATCGCCTATTGTTGCGATAGAAGCCCCGATACATGTAAGTCTGGCAATTTGGATTTTTGATATATCCGAACACGCGTGTTGATTTACCTCTTATTGTTAAAGAGAAAATTGGAATACGTTGATTTCCGCTACGGCTGACTCGCTTTCCGCAGGCACGGCTTCAACTAATTTCTTTCGGCTAATGCCGAAAGAAATGGATTTTCAGCTCGTGCTGTTCCTGCTGGAGTCGAGTCGCCTTCGCTCCAATCAACGAGCAAGCGCCTTTTTATTAATCATTTCACTAAAAAGCACGTTTATGATCTACTAGTATTTGTATAATCAACACATCTGATATCCGAAGTTTCTTCAGCGTATTGCCTGTAATTATTCATTTGCAATGGATGCCAAGTATAAAATTTGCCAAGAGGGAGAATTTATAAATTGGAGGTGTTAAATTTGGATATAGAAAAACAAAACAAGAACAAATGGAATCAGGAAGAATTTGGGTTAGATTTAAGTCCAGATGATTTAGATATTCGTGAAGAGAATGAATTATCAAAGGAACAACTGAAAAACTCTCATAAAGAAAAAAACAAGGAAAAAAATTCACGTCACGAGAAGTAGTTATTTCTAAGGTTTTCTTATATTTTAGGTTTGATTCCAGTTGCGTGAGTGCGCTTTCCTGGAGAGGCAGGTAAGCCATTTCAATCAATTAGCTTTAAATTTATTTTTAGCATCCTAGACGTACGGGATAGATCTAGATAATTTGCATGCTTGAAAAAGCCGTGTATCATGATTTTAGGGTGATATACGGCTAAACTTTCTTTTTAACATTCATGGATAGTAGTAGTCTCTACCTTTTGGTTTTTAGTATTTTCATAAGCTTGGATGGCAATTTGCGCATGCTGCTTTGGATTTTTCTTCTGTTTTACACGAATCGGCTTCTTATTATAGGGATCTAACGGACTGTTTGGCTTATCCTTATATTCATCTGTTTTTTCGTATTCTTTCTTAGCATCGGCTAAATGCTTGGCACGAATTTCTCTTTCCTCGGGGTTGTGGTGCTTTTCAATTTGTTTAGAGGCGCGAAAAGCAACCATTTGGACGTCTGTCTTCGTCGGTGCCATTTTCATCCCGAGCTCAATCACTTCGCGTTCACGTTGGATACGGTCAATATAGTCCACCATGCCGGGTGCGTTTTTACGGATATAGCTCATTTCCTCCGGTGTTAGCCTTTTGCCATTTTTAAACTTTTCGATTAATCGTTGTGCCTTTGGATCATCCTCTCCCATATCAGTTCGTGCTTCCTCGATAGCAGTAATTTGGCGCTGGGCTATTTCTTTTAATACTTGCTTAGCATTCCTCGGCTGTTGGCTCAAACTAGCCTCATCTTCTCCTTTTTCTTTCTTTACCACTATAGGAAACATTGGTTGAAGGATTGAAATTCCGACTTTCATTTCGTTCACCACTCCTTACTATTTAATGGTTTCATCAGTCTTTTTATACTACATTCTTTATATTGTATCGGTAGTAATATAGTTGTTTGAATAAAATGTATATAATTTATAAGTTTTGGGTTCGTCACCATAACTCGGGGGTGATTTCCGCTCTCGCCACGATGGTATGGAGCCTTGTTAAACAAACAAGATAAGGAAATGGCGCATCAACCAATACAGACAATATTAAAGGCTAAATTCGTTTAAAGCTTCTATAGAAATACAAGGAGGGTAAAGTATTTCAACTGTGGGAATTGATGATCGCTCTTCCTTCAACTGACTCTAAAAAAGTGATTACCTCGCATTGCATTTTCGAGCTAGCCATTTTTTATCGGTCTACATTTCACCTTTTAGGCACCCGTCGCATAGTATATTGCGAGCCATACAGGAAGGGGGAAGCGTCGGTGAAGCGATTGCGCCAGATTGTAACGAAAGCAGTTATTGCAAAAGGTAAAAAGCGAGTAGAGTGTACGGAATTATTAAAGCCACCAAATACACCGTCCAATATTTTAGGGTGCTGGGTAATTAACCATCATTACCATGCAAAAAAGGTAGGTAAATTTGTAGAAGTTTCAGGGAAATTTGACGTTAACGTATGGTATGCATTTAATAACCATTCGAAAACGGCGGTATACACTGAAACAATTTCGTACAGAGATCGTATCAAGCTACATTATAGAGACGAGGAAGTAAGTGACTCAAACGATGTTCATGTTCGTGTACTTCAGCAACCAAACTGCATCGAAGCAGTGATTGCACCGAACAACGAGCAAATCAAAGTAACAATCGAACGAGAATTTTTAGTTGAAGTTGTAGGGGAAACAAAAGTTTGCATTAGCATTCATCCACTTGATTTTGAAGAGGAATGGCGCTTTGATGATGAAAGCTCTTCAAGCTCTTCATCTTCAAGCAGCTCTAGTAGCTCTAGTGGATATGACAAAAAAATTGATGAATCCTCATCTTTTAACTAGTAAATTTGCGCTTGAATAGATCATATTCAAGCGCGCTTTTTTTTGTAAATAGAAAGGACTTTGGTCGAGATGTAACGAGAGAATTTGTTATAATAGAGAGTACAAATCAAAATAAAGAGGTTAGAGCATGACTACATATACACCGATGATGAGGCAGTATCTACTAATTAAAGAGGATTATAAGGATGCGTTTTTGTTTTTCCGATTAGGCGATTTTTATGAATTATTTTTGGACGATGCTGTACAAGCGTCGCAATTACTTGAGATTACGTTAACAAGTCGTGATGCAGGAAGTAAAGAACGAATTCCGATGTGTGGGGTTCCGCATCATTCAGCAAAAAACTATATTGAAACACTCGTTGCAAAAGGCTATAAGGTGGCCATATGTGAGCAAACAGAGGATCCAAAGGCAGCTAAGGGTGTTGTGAAGCGTGAAGTTGTTCAACTAATTACACCGGGTACCATTATGGAGGGCAAATCGATTGATGGAAAAACAAATCATTTTCTTGCCTGTGCAGAAACGTTGTCACCAAATGAACTTGCTTTTGTCTATTCTGATGTCTCAACAGGGGAGGCGAACGCGCAAATTGTGGAAGGTGGCGCGAAGGAGTGTATTCAGCAACTGTTGGCGTATAACATTCGTGAAGTAATCGTGACCGAGCAATTACAAATAGAATTGACGGAGATGGCGGAAAATGCGGGCATCGTTTTATCGCTTGAGAGGGAGGAAATGGCACAAGATCAAGCAGCTTATTATGTCGAAAACATACCAGCTAGACTACAGCCTGCTGCCAAGCGTCTCCTGCAGTATATTGAGCGAACGCAGATGAGATCGCTATCTCACTTACAGCCGTTTACCTTCACAGAAACGAACCATTATTTACGAATTGACACGAATTCAAAGCGAAACTTAGAGCTTATTCAATCGATCCGTGGAGGTGACCAAAAAGGCACGCTCCTATGGCTATTAGATGAAACGGTAACAGCGATGGGCGGACGAAAGCTAAAGCAATGGTTACATCAGCCGCTAGCCACTCGTTCGGCAATTGAGACGAGACTTGCCATTGTTACGGATTTACTGGAGGAATTTTTCATCCGAGGTGAGTTACAGGAGCTGTTGAAACAAGTGTATGATTTAGAACGTTTAGCAGGTCGAGTGGCTTTTGGAAATGTTGGTGGACGAGATTTAGCGCAGCTTCGTGAATCGTTGCGTCAAGTGCCACAAATTAAAAAGCTCCTTCTTGAAAGTGGGAAAGCAACACTCACTAGCCTTGGACAAGCTTTAGACGAATGTAGTGAGATTGAAGCACTATTATCAAAAGCGATTACCGATCACCCGCCAATTTCGATTAAGGAAGGCGATGTAATCCGTGATGGTTATCATGAAAAGCTAGACGAATACCGTGATGCTTCACGAAATGGAAAAGACTGGATCCTTAAGCTAGAGCAAAAGGAACGTGAGCTTACAGGAATTAAAAATCTGAAGATCGGCTATAACCGAGTGTTTGGGTATTATATAGAATTAACAAAATCGAATATTGCAAGCGCGGATTTGACACGTTATGAGCGAAAGCAAACTTTAGCCAATGCCGAGCGTTATATAACAGAGGAATTAAAGGAAAAAGAGGCCCTTATTTTAAATGCAGAGGAGCAAAGCCTGGCCCTTGAATACGATTTATTTGTCGCACTTCGGGAAGAGCTGAAGATGTATATCCCGAAAGTACAGGCGTTAGCGGCACAAATTAGTGAGCTGGATGTGTTTATTAGTTTTGCTCTTGTGACAGAAAAATATCGATTTACAAAGCCAACCTTCCACGATTCACATGAGATGAAAATCATCGAGGGACGTCATCCAGTTGTGGAAAAAATGTTAAATAAGCAGGCGTATGTGCCAAACGATTGCTGGCTCACTGAAGATAAAAATATGATGCTCATTACCGGTCCAAATATGTCCGGTAAAAGTACGTATATGCGTCAAGTAGCACTTATTGTTGTGCTTGCGCAAATGGGCTGTTACGTACCAGCCGAAGTTGCAGAGCTACCTATTACGGATCAAATTTTCACGAGAATTGGCGCGGCAGATGATTTAGCGGCAGGTCAATCTACATTTATGGTCGAAATGTTAGAATCTCAGCACGCAATCACACATGCAACTCAAAATAGCCTTCTGCTGTTTGATGAAATTGGTCGTGGTACATCCACATATGATGGCATGAGCTTAGCGCAGGCGATGATGGAATATATCCATACCGAAATTGGGGCGAACACGTTATTCTCGACCCATTATCATGAGCTAACGGAGCTAGAAGAGCAGCTAGCACGTCTACAAAATGTGCATGTCAGTGCAACGGAACGGGACGGCAAAGTGGTATTCCTGCACAAAGTAAAAAAAGGAGCAGCTGATAAAAGCTACGGGGTTCATGTGGCGGAGCTTGCCGATATGCCTCAGGCGATTATCGAACGTGCTCGTGTTTTACTCCGGCAGTTTGAAGGGAACGACAAATCAAGTAACACGGCTCATCAGGAAATAACAGTTGAGGTTGCTCAGGTCCCAGCAGTCGATGAACAGCTTTCATTGTTCTCGCCAGTGGAGGAGCTGTCACCCTCACAAAAGGAAGTACTAGATGCCCTATCAAAATGTAATGTAATGGGAACAACGCCGATGCAGGCAATGAACATGCTGTATGAGTTACAGCAAAAATTAGTCAATGGTAAGTAAGGAGGTGCTTGGTATATGGGCAAAATTCATATTATGGATGAGTGGCTTTCGAATAAAATAGCAGCTGGTGAAGTAGTGGAACGCCCATCCTCGGTTGTAAAGGAGCTTGTTGAAAATGCTATTGATGCCGGCAGTACAACGATAGAAGTTTTTCTTGAGGAGGCAGGGCTAACCTGTATTCAAGTTGTCGATAACGGCAGTGGAATGGATGAGGAGGATGCCTTAAAATCATTTGCTCGCCATGCTACCTCTAAAATTGAAAAGGAGCAGGACTTGTTTCGTATTCGATCGCTAGGCTTCCGAGGTGAGGCACTAGCATCTATTGCTTCTGTTTCTAAAGTAACTCTTCGTACGTCAGATGGCTCCCAAAGTGGAGTCGAGTTATTTTTAGATGGTGGACATATAAAGGAACAAAAGCCGACTGCCTTTCGTAAAGGAACAGATATTACGGTGGCACAGCTGTTTTTTAATACCCCTGCACGATTAAAATATTTAAAAACGATTCAAACAGAGCTTGGGCATAGTATTGATCTTATTAATCGACTAGCTCTAGGGTATCCTGCTATATCATTTAAGCTTGTGCATAATGGACAAACCCTGCTGCATACAAATGGGCGAGGCAACGTCCAGCAGGTGCTAGCGGCCATTTACGGCGTACACAATGCAAAAAAAATGATTCCTTTTGAAGGGCAGTCGAATGATTATAGGGTTCATGGCTTTGCAACGCTGCCTGAGGTGACTCGTGCGTCGAAAAATTATATGTCGTTATTTGTGAACGGTCGTTGGGTGAAGCACTATCTTGTTCAAAAGGCAATTGTCGATGCGTACCATACGTATTTACCGATTGAACGTTTTCCTATCGTGGTACTTTATATTGAAGCCGATCCACAATTAACAGATGTCAATGTACATCCAGCGAAGCATCAGGTTCGACTAAGCAAGGAGCCAGAGTTACTTACACTCGTTGGAGAGACGATTCGAGAGACAATTCGCGGAGTTATTCGTGCGCCTCAAATTGAAAAACGAGAAAAGCCAGAAAAGCTACCTTCCGAGCAAATGAATATGTGGAAGCAGCCGCCAACACTTGATACAAATAAAATGTCGGAACTCGTTTCTCGATTAAATGAAGAAAAGGCTGTAGTAAAAGAAAGCACTTATTTTGAAGCGGAGAGAACGGAGCCAACTTTCGAGGAACAGGCACCTATGCAGGAACAGCAGAGTCTCGAGTCGTTTGGGCAAAATCCGATAAGTCATGAGCCTCCTCAGCAACCCCTGCAGGAAGTGGAAGAGAAAAAAGAGCCTTTTCCCCAGCTTGAAATTGTTGGGCAAATTCACGGAACGTATATTGTGGCACAAATGGAGGACGGCTTTTATTTAATTGATCAGCACGCTGCCCAGGAGCGAATTAAATATGAATATTTCCGTGATAAGGTAGGAGATGTCGATGGGAATGAACGGCAGGCATTGCTATTGCCACTAACCTTCCATTATTCTGCTGACGAGGCACTAGTTTTAAAGGAACATGAGAGAGCTCTGCAGCAGGTGGGTGTATTTTTAGAAGAATTTGGTCATGGCTCGTTTATCGTACGAGAATATCCTACGTGGTTCCCTCAGGAGGCCCCGCAAGAAATAATCGAAGAGCTTATTGAACAGGTGCTTGCTACTAAGAAAACGGATATAAAAAAGCTGCGTGAGGAAGCAGCTATCATGATGAGCTGTAAAAAATCTATAAAAGCCAATTATTTTTTAACGAAGGTGCAAATGGAGCAGCTGCTGCACGATTTACGGAACGCTGAAAATCCATTCACTTGCCCGCATGGTAGACCTGTGCTTGTTCACTTTTCTACGTATGAGGTTGAAAAAATGTTTAAACGTGTAATGTAATACTAATAAGAGGTGATAGGATGAATAAGCTAGAACAATTTGTCAAAATGAGTGATGGCAAGGAAGTTTTTATGACAACCTATGAACCACAACAGGAAATAAAGGGACATATTCATATTTTACATGGTATGGCAGAGCATTCAGGGAGATACGCAGATTTTGCAAGCGTATTAGTAGACCAAGGTTATTTCGTTTCGACACACGACCATCGTGGACATGGTAAAACAGCAGAAAACGGCGGTAGGCAAGGCTATTTTGAGGATGAAAATGGCTTTGACAGAGTCGTTCGTGATGTTTTTGAAGTAACTGAGCTCATTCGAAGGGATCGTGCACTTCCTCAAGTAATACTATTTGGCCATAGTATGGGCTCATTTATTGCCCGCCGCTATATGCAGTTATTTAGTAGCACGATAAAGGCAGCTATACTATGCGGAACAGGCACAGCTACCCCGCTACATGTAGTAGGGAATCGTGTTGCAAGATTATTAGCGAAGTCACGCGGTACAACTAAGCCAAGTGAGATTTTGAATGAACTAAGCTTTGGTAGCTTCAATAAATCGGTAATCGATGCTAAAACAGCGTATGATTGGTTAAGTCGAGATGAAAAGCAAGTTCAAACGTATATGGATGATCCACATTGTGGCTTTGTGGCGACAAATCAGTTTTATGTCGATTTAACGGGTGGTTTATTACTTATTAATCGGAAGGACGAAATTTCTCGCATAAGAGCGGATCTACCAGTGCTTCTAATTAGCGGTAGTAGAGATCCGGTTGGTGATTTCGGAAAAGGTGTTATGACTGTGGGAGAGCAGTTTGTTGAAGCGGGTATGGAAAAGGTCGTTGTGCATATTTGCGAAGATATGCGACATGAAATATTAAATGAACAAAATAAAGAATATGTATATGAAGTAATCCTACGGTGGTTAAACGATGAAACAGAAAATTGATGTAGTAGCAATAATTGGTCCGACAGCATCAGGGAAAACAGCCCTAAGTATTCGCCTGGCCAAAATGCTAAACGGAGAAATAATAAACGGCGATTCTATGCAAGTGTATAAGCGGCTTGATATTGGAACAGCTAAAATTACAGAGCAGGAGATGGAGGGTGTACCCCATCATTTGCTAGATATTAAAGAGCCGCACGAAAGCTTCTCGGTTGCAGAATATCAGCTCCTCGTTCGGGCAAAAATTGAAGAAATCCGAGCGCGCGGAAAAATGCCGATCATTGTTGGAGGTACAGGCCTTTATGTGCAATCGGTCTTATATGACTTCAGGTTTACAGAAGAGGATGTCAATGAGGAGGCACGTACCGCTTATTACAAGGAGCTTGAGAGGATCGGTCCGGAGGCAATGCATGCTAAGCTCGCTCATTTAGACCCTGAAACGGCAAAAACGATTCATCCAAACAATACAAGACGTGTTATAAGAGCGCTAGAAATAATTGAATGGAGTGGCACATCTAAATCGGAGGAGGCTCATCAAAGAGGGGATATTCCGCTGTATAACCACTTAATTATTGGGCTCGATACTGACCGAGAGAAATTGTATGAACGAATTAATTTACGTGTCGACCTTATGATGGAACAGGGCTTGCTGCATGAAGTGAAGGCGCTATATGATGAAGGACTAAAGGATGCTCAGTCGATAAAAGCGATTGGCTATAAGGAGCTTTATAGCTATTTTGACGGCTTAATATCGCTAGAAGAGGCGATTGAGCGTATTAAACAAAATTCTCGTCGCTATGCAAAACGCCAGCTTACGTACTTCCGAAATAAAATGGACGTGCAATGGATCGGTAATGATATTGAGAAAATAAAAGAATTTTTCTAGAGTTTCAATAAATTAGCAGGAACTTTTTATATTAATGGAGAATATTAGGAATTGTAGAAATAAGATAGAGAAGGAGGCGCTGTCATGAAATCGATCAATTTACAAGATACATTTTTAAATCATCTACGAAAAAATAGTGTATTCGTAACGGTTTTCCTTTTAAATGGTTTCCAGCTCAAGGGCCTAGTAAGATCATACGATAATTTTACAGTGTTATTAGAATCGGACGGGAAGCAGCATCTTATCTATAAGCATGCAATCTCGACATTTGTTCCTGCAAAAGCAATATCAATTGGCTCTGAGGGAGAAGAAGCGTAATTTTTCATTTATTTATCACTCTTGTTTTCAAAGCTAGCATCGTCTAAATATTTCACTTATAATAATTAAGAATGTTGAAATATTGGAGGCTAATTATCGTGAAAACAATGACGACTGATGAATTATTAAATTTATTCGATGCCAATGAGGATTTAAATATCATTGATGTACGTGAGGATTTCGAGGTTGAGCACGGCATGATTCCAGGTGCAATTCATATTCCACTTGGTTCAATTCCAGAAAACGTAGATGAGCTTGACAAATCGAAAGCCTATATCGTTGTTTGTAAAGGTGGCGTACGTAGTGCGAATGCATGTGAATTCCTTGAAGCACAAGGATTCGATGTAACGAACCTTGAAGGCGGCATGATGGCGTACGATGGTGAGTTAGAATTTAAATAAACCAATATAAGTTAGAAAAAATGCAATTCGATTCCTATTCGAATTGCATTTTTTTTATTTAGATCTAGAAGTTTTCTAATGTTTAAAGAGCGTGTAGGCATTCATGCCGCTCGAGGTCCCATGCAAACGGGCGAGAATGCGCTTTTCTATAGAAGAAAGTATAAATTTTTTTGGTGAGTATTGTCTAGCTCCAGCGCTTGTCGGGGCTAAACGGGGCGCTTGCGCTTTTCGAGTGTGTCTAGCTTCAGCGCCCAGCCCCTCGAGGTCGCCCCGTCCCCTCGGTCGAAA